>JBGPOV010000018.1:0-50147 GCA_041488255.1 Gammaproteobacteria bacterium
CGGGCTGCTTGTTCGAGCACCATGACCTACAATCGCCGGTCCACGGCGGGCGCTTTCCTGAGGACCTGCCCGACCCCTCGATCCCGCTTCCCGGCGTTCTCCGTCAAGCTGCGGGATAATGCCTGCAGGCGACGCGAGATGAATCCCATGGATCGACACTCCGCCGACGATCTGATCAGCCAATATCTGATTCAGTCGGAACCCTACTACCGCCCGACCGGCCAGGAAATCGAGCTGTACGAAGCGGCCTACGCGGTGCGCATGCCCATGATGCTCAAGGGTCCGACCGGGTGCGGCAAGACGCGCTTCGTGGAGTACATGGCGTGGCGGCTGGGCAAGCCGCTCGTCACCCTCGCCTGCCACGAGGACATGATCGCTTCGGACCTGGTCGGGCGGCACCTGCTCGACGTTCACGGCACGCGCTGGCAGGACGGCCCGCTCACGCTTGCCGTGCGCCATGGTGCCATCTGCTACCTGGACGAAATCGTGGAGGCGCGCCAGGACACTACGGTGGTGATCCATCCGCTCACCGATGCACGCCGGGTGCTGCCACTGGAGAAGAAGGGGGAGCTGGTGCACGCGCACCCCGACTTCCAGCTGGTGATTTCCTACAACCCCGGCTACCAGAACATCATGAAAGACCTCAAGCAGTCGACCAAGCAGAGGTTCGGCGCGCTGGACTTCGGCTGGCCGCCACGGCAGATGGAGATCGAAATCGTGGCGCACGAGTCCGGGGTGCCTCCGGACCTCGCTGCGCGGCTGGTGTCGATCGGCGAGCGAGCGCGTAACTTGAAGGGCCACGGCCTGGACGAGGGCATGTCCACACGCATGCTGATCTACGCCGGTTCGCTCATGGCCCAGGGCGTCGAGCCTGTCTCCGCCTGCAGCGTTGCGCTGGTCCGGCCCATCACCGACGATCCGGACATCCGGGATGCGCTTGACGCCGCGGTCAAGACTTTCTTCTGACCACGGAGACACGGAGAAACCCAACAGCATTCACCACGAAGGGCACGAAGGATTAACGTAAACGACGTTTTGCTTTCCTTGGCGTCCCCTTCCAAACTCGAATCCTAGCGGTTCAGATCGGGTTTTGAAGTTCTCCGTGCTCTCCGTGTCTCCGTGGTAGGTCCGCGTTTACCATGCAGCCCACCGACGACGAGCTCCCCCAGGACTTGACCGACTTCGCGCCAGAAGCACGCAAGCTGGTCCGTGATGCGTTGCCCGACGCTGCAAATCAGTTGCCGGCGGAGCAGCTGGCGACGTGGCTCGAAGGCGCGCGCCGGCTGCTGGAGACTGGCGTAGGGCTCGCGCCGCTGGCGAGTTACCTGCGCACCGTGCCTGCCGTGGCCAAGCAGGGGGGTGAGGCGGTCCTGGTACGCACGATCGCCACTGCGCTGTCCGTTGCCACCCGCGCCGACGCGCGCGCCACCGATGCGTTCCTGCGCGCACTGCCACTCATCGCGCGCCGCCTGATCACCGGCGACGTGATGCTCGCGTTTCTGGACGCGGCGGACGAGATCACTGCGGTGGCGCCCCGGGTCCTTGCCGATCTGTTCCAGCGCGCCGGGTCGCTGCTCGAGCAGATGTCCGTAGATGGCTTGCGACGTTGGGCGCTTCTCGGTGTCCAGGGCCACCTCACTGACCCCGGCGGGCAAGACGCCTGGTTCCGGCTCGAGGGCCAGGACGCCCGCGCCATATTGCGCGCGGCCAGCGACGGGACCCTATTCACCGATGTGGAGCGTAGGCTCGGGTTCTATCTGCGCGCATTGTGGGGGCGCTCCATGGCGCTGCGCGCGGGCAGTGCTGCGGCGATGCACGAGGGCGAGAGAAAGACAGGCCGGCGCGTGTCGATCATCGAGGGTGCGATTCGCATGCCGCCGGCCTTCGACGCGTTTCCCGGACAGAACGGGGTCACGCTCTATCGAGCCGCGTGCGCGCACGCGGCCGCCCACCTGGTCTATTCGACCCAGCGTCTTCAGCTGCATCAGCTTTCGCCCCTCCAGGTCGTGCTGGTGTCGCTGATCGAGGATGCCCGCGTCGAGCAACTGGCCCTGCGCGCTTTGCCGGGCCTGCGCAAGCTCTGGCTGCCGTTCCATGTCGCGCTGCCCAGCTCTGTTATCAGCCCGGTGTCGCTGATGGCGCGGCTGGCCCGCGCTCTGATCGACCCCGATTACCGCGACGACAACCCCTGGGTCACGAAGGGCCGCACATTGTTCGCCCAGCACGCGGACAGCCTCGAAGATCCCGTGCTCAGCCGCACCGTCGGCATGCTGCTGGGTCAGGAGCTGGAGCAGATGCGCGTGCGGTTCAGCTTCAGGACCTACCTGGTCGAGCCGCTCTACCGCGACGATAACCGCTTCCTGTGGGACTTCGGGGACGCCGGACAGCAGCAGTCGGACGATGGGGAGGTGATGCACCAGGTCGTCGATCTTCGAGCGGCGGAGGGCGCCGAGGCCGCGCCGATCGAGCTGGAGCAGCGCCGTGGCCGCAGCGCGCAAGAGCAGGGCGTGCAGACTGGGCTCGTCTCGGGCGAGGAGCAGCAGGCCATCACGGAGGCGCCGACGCGACCCTACCATTACGACGAATGGGACTATGCCCTCGGTATGAACCGCCCGTCCTGGTGCAGGCTGCTGGAGAAGCGCGCCCGCCTAGGCGAAGCGCACGACATCGACCAGGTTCTGCTGCGCAACCAGCAGACCGTGGACCGGCTCGCAAGCCTGATCAAGGCAGCGCAAATCCAGCGCCCGCTGCGGCTACGCAAGCAACTGGAGGGCGACAAGCTAGACCTGGACGCGGCCATCACGGCTACCGTGGACCTGCGCTCGGGCCGCACGCCAGACCCGCGCGTGCACCAGCGCCAGGGCAAGACCAGCCGCGACCTGGCCGTGCTCCTGCTGCTGGACCTGTCCCAGTCCACCAACGACTATGTGCCAAGCGCGGGGACCACTGTGCTCAACCTCGCGCGCGAGGCCACCGCGCTGGTGGCCGACGCCATGGACAAGATCGGCGACAGCTTCGCCATCCACGGCTTCGACTCCAACGGACGGCACGAGATCGAGTACTACCGCTTCAAGGACTTCGACGAGCCCTATGGCGAGCGCTCGCGCGCACGCCTGGCAGGCATGACCGGCCAGCTGTCCACCCGCATGGGAACGGCGCTGCGCCATGCCGGCCATTTCCTGCGCTTCCGGCGGGCCGCCCGCAAGCTGGTCCTGCTGGTGACCGATGGCGAGCCGCACGACATTGACGTGCACGACCGCAAGTATCTGGTGTTCGACGCGAAGCACGCGGTGGAGGAGCAGACGCGCTTCGGCATCGCCACGTTCTGCATCAGCCTCGATGCGGGCGCCGACGAATACGTTACGCGCATCTTCGGCGCGCGCAATTATCTCGTTCTCGACCACCTGCGCCGTCTGCCCGAAAAGCTCCCGCTGCTCTATATGCGGCTCACTACCTGACGCGCGAGGGGGTCCGCCCCGCGCGCGTCATCCCGGCGCAAGCCGGGATCCAGACACTTCGTGCGTCATCCTGGCGCAAGCCAGAATCCAGGCCCGAACGAGCGCCGGCAGACAGCCGTAGCGTATTAGAATACCGGCCGCGGCAGCTGCGCACAGGCGCAATGCGCCGCCTTTACTCCCGACTGCGGCGATGTCCTTTCTGTGCGTTCTGGCGGCGTTGTTTCTGGAGCAGCTGCGCCCGCTGCACCATCCCAGCCTCTTCGAGCTGTCGTTCTCGCGCTACGCTAGCCGGCTGTCGCGTGACCTCAATGCCGGGCAGCCGATCCACGGCACGGTCGGCTGGGCTGTCGGGGTCCTGCCCTGGGTGGCTCTCGCGCTCATCGTCCATTACCTCCTCGGCGCCTTGAATCCGCTGTTGGGATGGGCCTGGGCCGTCGCCGTGCTCTACGCCTGCATCGATTTTAAACCGGCAATGCGAGACTGTTCCGCCATCACCGACGCGCTGCGGGCCGGGGAATTGGAGCAGGCACGCGAGCTCGTCGCCCGCTGGCGCGGCGAGCCCGCGACACAGTGGACCGAGAGCGACATCGCGCGCGCGGCGATCGAGGCCGCGTTCATTCGTGCGCACCGCGACCTGCTGGCACTGATCGCTTGGTTCGTTGTGCTGCCCGGACCGGCCGGGGTGGTGTTGTACAAGCTGTCCGCCACCCTGGCCGACCAGTGGGGGCGTCGTAGCGACGAAGAGTTCGGCGCCTTCGGTCACTTCTCGTCCCGGGCGTTCCAGGTGCTGGACTGGGTGCCGGCGCGGCTGACTGCGATCGGCTTCGCCATAGCGGGCGACTTGGAGGATGCTTTGCACTGCTGGCGCAGCCAGTCGCAGTCGTGGCCCGATCCGCAGACCGGGGTGATCCTGGCGAGCGGTGCAGGCGCGCTGGGCGCGAAGCTCGGAGGACCCCTTCCCACGCAAGGCGGCGTTGATTATCGGCCGCAGCTCGGAACCGGAGACGATCCCGATGCTAATTACATGCAGAGCGCCGTGGGCCTCATCTGGCGCACGCTGGTCATCTGGCTGATAGTGCTGCTGCTTGTCACACTCGCCCGTTGGGTCGGGGCTTGATCTGAACCGCTTTGAGGTCGGCGACGATCCGGCGGTAGGCGCCGAGCCTCCGAGGGTCCACTCTACCTTCTGACCGAGCTGCTTCGACGGCGCAGCCGGGCTCGCCCACATGCCTGCAGTCGTTGAACCGGCACTGCCCGAGGTACGGGCGGAAGTCCACGAAGGCATCGGCCACCTGGCGCGTGGTCAGATGCCGCAGGCCGAACTCCTGCATTCCCGGCGAGTCGATCAAGCCACTCGTGCCATCGAGCCGATACAGACAGGCATGCGTCGTGGTATGGCGTCCCGAATCCAGCGCCACGGAGATGTCGCCGATGGCGGCTCCCGCGCCGGGAACCAGGGCGTTGATGATGGTGGACTTGCCCATGCCCGACTGCCCCACCAGCACGGACAAGTGCCCCTCGAGGTGCGCACGCAGCGGGCCCACCTCGCGCTTGGCCACCAGGGGCAGGACGGCGTAGCCGAGCTGCTCGTACAACGCCAGCGACCCGAGCGCTGGCTCGCTCTGCTGCGCTAGGTCGAACTTGTTTAGCACGATCAACGCGCGGATGCCCTGATGCGCCGCCGCAGCGAGGCAGCGGTTGAGCAGCTCCTCGTAGAAGGATGGCACGACCGCTAGCACGATCACCATCTGGGTGACGTTGGCGGCAATCAGCTTTTGCCGGTGTTGGTCGGAGCGATAGAGTAGAACCCGCCGGGGGTCGACCGCTTCGATCACGCCCTGGCCCGCCGCGGTGCATGCTACCTCGACCAAGTCGCCGCAGGCCAAGAGGCTGCGCTTCCCGCGTGGGAAGCAGGTCAGGATCTCGCCGCTGGCCAGCTCGACCACATAGTGCCTGCCGTGGCTTGCCACGACCTGGCCGTGCAATAGCGGCTGGAGCGCAGCGTTGGAGGGCAGTGATGCTTTCGGCACCCGCACTATTGTACGGAATTGCTCACGAACTTCCGATTTGAGGTGAGTTGGGTAAGATCTCGGCACGCCGACAGCGCCGGGCCCGCGCTTCCGTTGCTCCCGCGCGCTTGGTGCAGCTCACGGTACGGCGTTGCCTGAGTATATTACTTGGTGCTCTTTTTCAGCACACCTACCAGGCTGCTCATGGCACGATCGAACAACCGCACCGCTTCGAGCGCAACAACGCGTCCGGTTCGGAAATCGCGTGCCAGCTGATACAGGGAATATTCCCCGACCTTCCCGCCCTGGCGGTTGACGAACAGGTAGGTGCCCTTCAGCGGGCTAATGTAGGACAGCTTGGCCTGGATGCGGCCGTCGTCGTCGCGGAACTCGAGCCAGTCACCCGTCTTGAGGTTGGTCACCGCCTGGCTGTATTGGTCGGCAGTGGGCTTGGCGCCGGCCGCGCCACCGTCCGACGCTGTGGAAAGTTCGGGGAAACCCGGCAGGTCGGGCAGGCTGATCTCCTCGACCTCGATCTCGCCATCGCCAAAGGGGTTCTTGATCGTGATGTTCGAGAACTTCGGTGCTGCCGTAGCCGGCTCGGCGTCCTCGTCGATCTCGGGTTCAGGCGTCCGCACCTGCTTGGTTGCGGCCTCGGGCGAGATCGCCGCGATCGGCGATGCCAACACCTTGTGCGTGGCAGCCTCACCCTCCGTCGACTTCGTATCAACGCCTGCCGGTCCGGTGCCGTCAATGATGGGAAGCGGCGACGAATGCAGCCCGGACGCCCTGTCGTGGCGCGTCCGTTCGTTGACGGACGGCGATATTGCCGATGCAGGCATCGCGTCCGCTGACTCTCCAGGAGCCCTCGGCTCGGTGAGCGTCGGCACCGCGTTTGGCTGCAGGACCGGCCTGTTCGGAGCGCCGCCGCTGATGACTTTGGTGTGCAAGCGCATGAGCCTGGCGAAGAACTGCTTGCGCCGGTCGGGATTGGTCCCAACAGCCTGCAGGCCGGCGTGCATCCGCTTGAGCAACCCCGGCAGGATTGCGGCGAGCTTGCGGCGCTCCTCGGTCGACTGCTTCTGGTTGACGCTCCAGATCAATAGATCCATGGTTTCCAGCCCGCTCTTCCAGGCGTCGCTGTCCTTGCCGTGGCGTGCATGGACCAACAGCAGCAGCTTGACCCACTCGTCGGCGAGAAACTTGAGGACCAGCTGCGGCATGCGGGTAATCTCGGCGCGCTTCTTGATCTCGAATTGTGCCACCGCCTTGCCCACCTCCAGGCGCTCCATGTAGGCGATCTTGCGCGCGGCCTCCTTGGCGGCCTCCTCGGCGCGCTGGTTCTCCTCGCGGACCAGAGCGAGCAGGTCTTCGTGCAGGGTCTCGAAGATTTCGATGTTGTCCTCGAAGTCGTCGAGCAGCCGTTGGACGATGCCCTCGAGCTTCTTGTACACAGGCGAGTTCTGGTCGAAGTTCTCGTCCAGCCCGAGCGCGAATTCGCCCAGCGTGTCGAGCATGCGGCGTGCGGGGTGCGATTTCTTGGAAAAGAATTTCTTGTCCAGCACCGCGACCTTGACCACCGGGATCTGCAGCCGGCCGATCAAGGCCTTGAGCACCTGCGGGACGCGCTTGTCGTCGAAGATATGGTCGAACAGCATGGCCACGATGTCGATAGTCATGCCGTCGTTCTGGTCGACGCTGTTGCCGATCTTGGTGGACTTCAGCTCGCGCACCACGTTGGTGGTTCCGGACATCAGCGCGAAGGCATCCAACGTGGGCGGGGCGCCGGGGATCGCGCCGATGTCGCCTTGCTGTAAGCGCGTGAGTGAGCCGATCAGCTCGGCGCCTTGCAGAAACCTGCTCGGCATGCGGATTCCGCCCGCAGCTACCCCGCTACCCGGCAGTCCGGGCGCGCCAGCCGCGCCAGCGGGCATGCCCATGATAGGCGGGAAGGCAGGGACCTGAACCATACCGCTGGCCGCTGTCGCACCTACACCCCCAGCACCGCCGGGAACGCCGCTGGTGACGATGCCCGTGCCGGAGACGGCAGCTCCTCCGAGCTGTGCGGCTTGGGCGTTCATGGCCATCAGCCCTTGCAGCACAGCGAAGAAGTCCTGCTCCCCGCCACCTGCAGTATCCGCGCCGTAGCCGGCGTCAGCCGTGTCACCACCGGACACCCCGATCCCGGGCAGCATCGGTGCAGATGCTCCACTTCCTGGCCGGTTTGTGCGCGCGCTCATCCCACCGGCGGTGCGGCGCACGCCATAGCGTATCTTGGGCAGAATCGACCGCTGGATAAGCAGCGCGTTGAGGTCCTTAAAGATGGATCGAACATCGTCCAGCACATGGTCGTCGAACAATCTGTGGAAGATCATCCGGACCTTAAGGTTCGACTCGAGGTGCCGGCAAGTCTGCTTGTAGGCGCTGCAGATCGCCTGCGGGCTGAACGGATTGCCCTCGCCCTGCAGGTTTGCATCGCCGATCAGCACACCTACGCGTTGGTCCAGCGCATTGAGCTCTTCCTCGCAGTAGCGGCGCAGCTTGGCCGCCATCTCGTTGACCTTCAGCGTCTCCTCCAGGTCCTCGTCATTCACCAATCCCAGCTCGAGGGAAGACAGGTCGAACCGGCTGAAGTCATCGCGTTGCTTGCGGTCGGGTCGGATGCGGCTGGCGAACTCGGCGACGTAATTGGCGCGGAACTGCTCCTCGATTTGCTTGCGCTGTCCCAGCGCCTTGTTCTTCGCCGTGATGTATAGGTCGCGCAGTTCACGGTCTTGGGTGTGATCGGCCAGGCCCCACAGGGCATCCTCGACTTTGTCCAACATGGAGGAAAGCGAACTCGACAGCCGTTCCTGGGCGACACCCTGGCACTCCTTGAGCAGGCGCTCGAACTGCGCTTCCTGAGGGTTGGGGGCCGGACGGTCGAGCTCGCGCATCGGGATGACGTTAGACGCGGCGCTGTTACTCATTGCCTCACCTCCCGCGCATGAAGCTTGTGCTAAAAGCCCCCTGCTCCTGTGCAGACAGCACGGGCAGCGGGCACCGAGTCGAGCAGTCGCGCCGGGCGGGAGGATACGGCAGGGTCAAGGGGTGGGCCGGACCCGGCCCGGATGGGAGCAACCGGGGTGCGGTCACAGCACCCCGTCCGATTGCACCTGGCGGTCCCGCCGTCATGGAGCCTCTCGCTCGTTAGACCGGTGACTTTGCGCGCCCAACCTTTCGGTGGGTTTGCCCTTTGACAGTTGCTTGGCGGCTTGGGCCGCCATAACTTCGCTGCCCGGCGACAGCCGCGACTGGACGCGCCGGAGCGTTGTCGAAGATTTTCCTCCGCACCTTGCTTATCAGCGCGACAGGCGAAAACTTTAGCCTTCTTTGGAACCGGCTCGACGCCGCTGTGCACTCGGTCCGATGGGGTTAGCGACCCATTGGGGCACCCCGGCGCGAGTGCACAACGGTGAGACGCTCGCCCGCGCACCTGAAGCTTGATTTCGCGCTTGGAGGCAGCGCAGCGCGACCCGACTTTCCCGTACGCGCGTTGTCAAGCTCCCGTCAGGAATCGGACGGCTTGGCTGGGCGCCAGAGTGCCGGCGACATGCGCAGCTGTTGTCGGCGTTTGGCGATGATAAAGGAGGGGTCGCCCGCCATCACATCCGCGTTCTTTACTTGTTCAAGGTGGAGGAGCTGCTCGTCGACCTGCTCCTGGTCGAGCACATAACCATGCGCCGTCATGCAGTCGGAGTAGGTATCGGCCTGGCGCTTCAGGTAGTCGATGCCGGTGTCGAAGTCCGACTTCGGCACGCTCGCAGCGGCGTTTCGGCATTCGGGGACTTCGGCGACGCCTTTCGGCGCTTTACTGCCGCATCCTTGCGCAAGAGCAATCGCAATGCCGGCAACGCCGATGGTGAGCGCGAGAACGAACCGCAAAACGCGCGCGATCACAGCTCGAACGCAGTGTTCATCGGTGTGGGCCTCTCCCCGGTCCAAGGGCTCGGTCAGGACGCGGCGGAACTCTGCAGGCGAGCGATGCGTACGCGGGCCGGCGGGTGCGAATCGTAGAACGCCGAATGGAGCGGGTCCGGTGTGAGGGTCGAGGCGTTGTCCTTGTACAGCTTGACCAATGCGCTGACCAGCTCGTGGGGGGAGCTGTAGCGGGCTGCGTAAGCGTCGGCCTCGAACTCGTGCTTGCGGGAGTACATAGCTACGAGGGGCTGCAGCAGGAAGGCGAACACCGGCACCACCAGCACGAACAGGAGCAAGGCCATGGCATTGGTGGCCGGGTAGGCCACGCCCAGCCCCTCGTAGAACCAGGTTTCGTCCTTCACGTACCCGAGCATGCCGAGCAACAGCAGGCTCACCCCGAAGGTCCAAAACATGCGCCGGATCACGTGGTGCAGCTTGAAGTGCCCCAGCTCATGCGCCAGCACCGCCTCGATTTCGTTCTCGTTCAGGCGCGAGATGAGAGTGTCGAAAAACACGATGCGCTTGGTCTTGCCGAAGCCGGTGAAGTACGCATTCCCGTGGCTGCTGCGCCTGGAGCCGTCCATCACGAACAGGCCGCTCGACCTAAACCCGCACTTCGCCAACAGGTTCTCGATGCGTGTCTTGAGCGAGCCCTCGTGCATGGGTGTGAACTTGTTGAACAGCGGTGCGATGAAGGCCGGGTAGATGGCCATCATGAAAACGCTGAACCCGACCCAGACGAGCCAGACGTACAGCCACCACCAGTGGCCCATCTTGCTCATGAGCCACAGCACCGCCAGCACCAGCGGCAGCCCGAACGCGGCGCCGAGGGCGGCGCTCTTGCCTAGGTCCGCGAGCCACATGCCCGGCGTCATCTGGTTGAAGCCGAAGCGCGCTTCGATGTTGAAGGTACGGTACCAGCTGAAGGGGAGGTCGATCAGCGAGTTGGCGACCGCGAACAGGGTGATGAGCGCCGTGCCGCGCACGATCTCGCCGCCGAACCAGCTCGTTGCCCAGTTGTCGAGCAACTGCAGCACTCCGCCGAAGGTCAACAGCAGCAGAACGCCGCTGTCCACGAGCGTGCGCGTCATCGCAAATCGAGTTTTCGTGCCGCTGTAGTCAGCCGCCTTCTGGTGTGCCTCCAGGGCGATTTGGTCGGCGAACTCGGCTGGCACCGCGGCGCGATGCGCCTGGATATGCTGGACGTGGCGGCGAGTCAACCATAGCCGCGTGACGGTGGCCACGGCCAACGCGAAGAGAAACGCGATGCTGAAAGTGTTCATGCGAGGCAGTTGCACAACCGCTGTGACGTCCAGAGCACGTCGGATTGCCGCTTATGACACAATGGCGGGCCGAAAAATCCCGGAATCGGCGGCAAAATTATGGCACAGGACGCGAACCGGCTCATCTGGATCGACATGGAGATGACCGGGCTCAGCCCCGAGGCGGACCGCATCATCGAAGTGGCGCTGGTGGTCACCGACCAGGATCTCAACGTGCTGGCCGAAGGCCCAGTGCGCGTGGTGCATCAAGGCGAGGACATCCTCGACGCGATGGACAGCTGGAACAAGGGTACCCACGGGCGCTCGGGGCTAATCGACAAGGTCAAAGCCTCAACCCTGTCCGAGGTCGAGGTGGAGGACGAGATGGTCCGTTTCCTGGGTGAATTCGTCCCGCCCAACGCCTCCCCGATGTGCGGCAACTCGGTGTGCCAGGACCGGCGCTTCCTCGCCCGCTACATGCCCAGGCTGGAAGCCCAGTTCCACTACCGCAATCTCGATGTGAGCACGCTCAAGGAACTGGCCCGGCGCTGGAGACCGCAACTTCTGGCGGGCTTCTCCAAGCAGAGCAAACACGAGGCGCTGGCCGACATCTACGAGTCGATCGAGGAACTGAAGTACTACCGGGAGCACCTGTTGAGGATCTAGCCGCCCGGCGCAGTGCGAACAAAAAAACCCCCGCGTTCGCGGGGGCCCGTTCGCATGCAGGACTCGCTGGGAAGCCTTACGCAGCCTTCCTGCGCGATGCGCTAGGGGCGGCGCTGATGGTTGCCTCGGTCATGTCAGCCACCTGCTTGCCGGCCTTGGTTAGGGCGTCATAGGCCTGGTTGGTAGCAGTCATGGCGGACTTTACAGCCGCGAACGCGAACTCTGAACCGGAGGGAGCGGACTTCGCGGCCTTGTCCAGGGCAGCAGCGAAAGTCCTGTTGATCTCGGCGATCTGGGCGTCCACCAGCTTGCTAATTTCGCCCTGAGCCTCTGCGGTCCAGCCGTAGACGGCGCGGCCGTAGCCGAACAGCTTCTCGGCGTTGGATTGAGCGAATGACGTTTGTAGAGAGGCCAGTTCCTGTACGTCCTTGGCACCGGCCAGTGCTTTGACCTGGTTCACCACGTCAATGCTGGCGGCCTTTGCGGTCTTGAGGTTGAGCTCGAACAGTTCTTCCGCTGCTTCAGCGGTGGTTTCAGCGAACTTCAGCGCCTGTTCGATGTTATTTTTGGCCTGGGCGCCGACTTCTTCGGGTATGGCAAACATCATGGCTTTGGTCTCCTGAGGTGGTGTAGCGCACGGCTACGGCAAGCAAGAAATGCTGCACTGCAAAAACTTTCGCTATTGTATTGATTCGGCGACACCTGTCAACCGGTATTGGCAAATTTTTTGTGCTGCTTTTGGTAGCGCACAACGACCGTGGCGTGGGGTAACGCCCCAGCCCGGAGTAAGGACTAACCGTCGTTACCGGTAATCGCCCGTCGCGCTTTTCGTGCACCCTGAGGATGGGGGAGAGGCAAGCGTGCGTGTGCGTTGCGCCTCGTCTTTGCAGCTCGCGTCTGAGCGCTTGCGCTACAAGCGCTCGAATACCGCCGCTATCCCTTGTCCGCCGCCAATGCACATGGTCACGAGCCCATACCGGCCGCCGACGCGGTGCAGTTCGTAGATGGCCTTGACGGTCAGAATGGCGCCGGTGGCGCCGATGGGGTGGCCGAGAGCGATGGCACCACCGTTGGGGTTGACCTTGCTCAGGTCGAAGCCCAGGTCCTTGGCTACGGCGCAGGCCTGAGCGGCGAACGCCTCGTTGGACTCGATGACATCCATATCGGAGACCTTGAGGCCGGCGCGCTCCATGACTTTCCTCACCGCCGGCACCGGCCCGATGCCCATGTATTTAGGATCTACACCGGCATGGCTGTAGGCTACCAGACGCGCCAGGGGCTTGAGCCCCTTCTTCTCGGCCGCCTTGCGCTCCATCAGGACCGTCGCGGCGGCCCCGTCGTTGATGCCCGAGGCGTTCCCTGCAGTCACCGAGCCGTCGGGCTTGAAGACGGTCTTGAGCTTGGCCAAGCTTTCCATGCTTGCGTCGGCCCGGGGATGCTCGTCCGTGTCGACCACGACCGCGCCCTTGCGGGTCTTGACTTCGATAGGCAGGATCTGATCCTTGAAGTAGCCCTTGTGGATCGCGTTCACGGCGCGGCGGTTGCTTTCGAGTGCCATCTCGTCCTGCTGCTGCCGGGTGATACCCCATTTGGCGGCCACGTTCTCGGCGGTGACGCCCATGTGCACCGTGTCGAACGGGTCGGTTAGCGCGCCCACCATCATGTCGATGAGCTGGTGGTCGCCCATGCGCGCGCCCCAGCGCGCGCTCGGGTTCGCGTACGCACCGCGGCTCATCGACTCTGCGCCACCGGCCACAGCGATGTCGGCGTCGCCCAGCTTGATTGCCTGGGCGGCGGACACGATCGCTTGCAGACCGCTGCCGCACAGGCGATTCAGCGTTAGTGCTGGTGTCTCCTTGGGGAGCCCGCCGTTGATGGCGGCCACGCGTGACAGATACATGTCCTTGGGCTCGGTGTGGATGACATTGGCGAAGACCAGGTGGCCCACATCCTCGGGAGCGACTTTGGCACGGCTCACCGCCTCGCGCACCACCTTTGCAGCCAGCTCAGTGGGCGGAATGTCTTTCAGCGCGCCGCCGTACTCTCCGATGGCGGTGCGTATGCCGCTCAACACAACCACTTCGCGTCCGTCGTCCATGATGCTGCCTCCTGAAAGCTAAGATGAGCCTGCCCGGGAATCCGAGAAACGAGGGTAGATCGGGAAACAACTCATTTTACCGGATTCGCAACGAGCCCAGCCCACCCCGGCTCGGCTACAACGGCTCGCCGCGGAACTTGTGGATCAAGCGGCGCGCGCGCTTGGTGGGGCGGCCCTTGGTCTGCGCATCCGGGTGCGGTTCGATGCGAAGCAGCTTCGCCTGCTCACGGCGTCGCCTGCTGTCCTCAGTCTCGATGAACAGCCTCGCGGCATCGGTGGCCGAACCGCGGCGCTCACAGAGCTCCCGGACGTGCACCGTGAACACGGCGCTCGGCGTACGGACCTCAAGCTCGTCGCCGACCCTGAGGGCGCGGGCCGGCTTGACCCTTGCGCCGTTGGCCAGCACTTTGCCACTTTCGACTGCATCGGCCGCGATCGAGCGCGTCTTGTAGAAGCGGGCCGCCCATAGCCACTTATCGACCCGGGTCCGATCGTCGTCGGCAGTCACCCTCTCGCCCTCGCGTGGCGGCCCGCCGCGCCCCTGCCCGCACCGGCCCGCTCCGCGGTCACCGAGTCCGGGGCGCCCGCCCACAACCACTTATCGACCCGGGTCCGATCGTCGTCGGCAGTCACCCTCTCACCCTCGCGTGGCGGCCCGCCGCGCCCCTGCCCGCACCGGCCCGCTCCGCGGTGAACACGCCCTAGTGCCGAGTGCTGCCGACCCGGGCGACGACCTCGGCGGCAAAGACCTGCTCGGCGTCCACCGGGTCGAATGCGTAACGCCGGTTGCAGAACTCGCAGTTGACCTCCACTGCGCCGCGCTCCTCCACGATCGACCTCACTTCCTCACGACCTAGCATGCGCAGCATGTCGACCACGCGCTTGCGCGAGCAGGAGCAGCGGAAACTCATGACGCGCGCTTCGAACACGCGTATGTCCTCTTCGTGATACAGACGGCGTATGACTTGACGCGCGGGCAGCTTGAGCAACTCCCTGGCCGTGACGGTCTCGCCGAGCTTGACGGCCCGGTTCCAGGCATCCGGGTCCGCGGCGGGCGCTCCGGGCACCCGTTGCAGTAGCATGCCGGCGGCTTGCCGGGTGTCCGCCGCCAACCACAGGCGCGTTTCCAGCTGCTCCGACGTTGCCATGTAGTGCTCCAGCACGGCGGCGACGCTGGCGCCTTCGAGCTCGACCACGCCCTGGTAGCTTTGCTTGGCGTCGGCCGGTGCGATGGTGATCGCGAAACGGCCGTTGCCAACCAACTCGCGGAACCCGCTAGCGGGCAGTTCACCGTCCCACTTGGCGGTTGCGCGCATGGTCTGATCGCTGGTGCACTCGACCACGATAAGCTGGACCGGGCCCGTGCCCTGCACCTGCATGATCAGCGAGCCGGTGAACTTGAGCGTGGCCGACAACAGCGCGGCCGCCGCCATCAGCTCGCCCATTGCTGCGCGCAGAGGTTCCGGGTACTCGTGGCGGTCGAGCACTGCACGCCAGGTCGCGTCCAGGTGCACGATCTCGCCGCGCACCGGCGCCCCTTCGAACAAGAAGCGCTGCAGATAGTCCGCCACTGTGCGATATCCGACCTGTGTCATGGAGTGAAGGGTAGCATGCACCCCGTGCCGAGGCGAACACGGCGGCGCAGTGCACACAAATGGGGGCGGGCCGCCCGGATTAAAGCCCGGACTATAGCGCTGCTTCGCGCGAACGCTCACGCAACACCCGCCGTCGCACCCCCCATCGTGACCATCGGCAGAGCTTCGAGGAACTCGATCTCGCCCGGATATTACCGAGGGCCCGCAAGGCGTTGGAGAGGCGGTTGGCAGCCTGCTGGACTTCCCAGAAGGTGAATACGGCCGCGGCCCGGCTCTCGCCCTCGAAGTGCAGCGTAAAGCGCTCGCGGTCGCACGCGCGTGGGTCATAGCAGTCCGACCCAGGTTGAGCGCGCCGCCAGACTGCCAGCGACAGCCGGCCGACAGGTCTTGCCTGGCTCAGGCTGTCGAGCGTGAACAGTGCCATGGCCCCGGCTCAGTGCGATGGTCTCTTCCGGTACAGCCGGTAAAGTTCGATGTTATCGCCAGGGCGCGCACCGTGCCAGATCATCTCCCAGCTCTGGTCCGGGGTGTAAATGCTCTTCCGCAACCCCTGCACCAGCAGCGTATCGCAATCGCGCTTGCGCCCCGGCTCGGTCTCGCGGTAGCTCACGATCCCGGCGAAGTACTGCAGCATTGCGCGCTGTGGCTCGCCCAGATTGTAGCTCGAGACGCAGCGGTAGTGCGCCGGCAGAGTCTCGCGGATGGTCAGCATCATGCTGCGGTAACTGTTCGCGCTGTCCACCCAAGGGATGAAGAACACGGCACCCAAGGCCCAGAGCAGGGCCACCGACCCGGACCAAGCAGTCATCGGCCGGTGCGGGCTGCGCGGCAGGCGCGGGATGAACCACACCCATGCCGCGGTGAACGCGGCGCCGAGCGCGAATTTGAGAAGCTGCCAATCGGGCCCGTAGGCAGGGCGCAGGCGCAACAGGTGCGCATGTAGACGAGCCGGGAAGCTCAAGTCCAGTGCCACCCAATAGAACCACCCCGCCAGAGCAAAAAAGCAGAACACCATGAGGGAAAACCACCACAGCGCGTTGGCGGCGCCGCGCCGCAGCAGCGGCAAGCCCGGTACGGCGAGCAAGGCGAGGCTGGGTAGCAGCGGCAGGGCATACACCTCGCGCGCTTGGTGTGAGGCCGACAGCACAATTAAACCGACCAGGAAGACGGTGAGCGGCAAGTGCAGGCCGGCAGTGGTCCGGACCTCGCGGCGCCGCATCCACAGAGCCCATAGCGCCACCGGCCACACCGGGAATGCGAACCAGGATAGGACCCCGAGGTAATAACCGGGCGTGCCCGGCGGCCCCAGTTCGTTGAGGCCGAAATAGCGGCTCAAATTGTTCACCCAGAACCATTCGTGGAAGAGTTCCGGTGAGCGGTGGTAGAGCGCGGCTGGCCAGATGATGAGCCAGGGCAGCGCTGCTCCGAACGCGACAGCCAGCGTCAACAGGTAACGCCGCGTGCGCCATTGCGGAAACAGCGTCGGGAGGATCAGGCAGACGATGCCAAAAACGCCCGGCGTGAGCAAACCTTTGGACATGAACCCCATGCCCACGCCTACCCCCAGCCAAACGCCGCCCAGCGCCGGTCGCCGCCGGGAGACCGCCAAGCCATACAGGGCGGTAACGCAGCCGGACAGCAACGCGACGTCGGTGATCATCAGGTGCGCCCGTTCCAGCATGCCGACGCATCCAAGCAACGCCAGCACGCTGATCCAGCCGCTCCAACCGTCCGCCTTCTCGCCACCGTACAACTCCTTGCCGGCCAACCCGATGAAGAGGAAGGCGAGCCCCAGGTAGAAGGCGTTGGCCAGGCGCGCGGCGTCGTGGATCGGCAGCAGCCATCCGAAGCCGCGCGCGAACAGCGCCGCCGTCATGTAGAACAGCGGCGGCTTCTCCATAAAGGGCTCGTGAGCCAGCGTGGGGATGATCCAGTCCCCGCTCTGGAGGATGTGATAGACCAGCCCGAAGCCGATGGCCTCGTCCGGTTGCCAGGGATCGCGCCCGAGCAGGCCCGGGAGCATCCAGGCCATGCACAGCAGGCAGGTGAAGGCTAGCGGGTGACGGGTGGCGAAATCGGTCGCCGGCTGGTCTTTGTCTGTCGCGGGAGGCATCTGCTGCAGTCGGGATTCTTGTTCTCTGCAGTGAGGGAGTGTAGCGGCCCGCCTTCCCGAGCGAAAGCCGAAAAAAAACGCCGTATCGCGGCGTTTGTGAGTGCCAATCGGCGTTGCAATGGCGCGCCGTCTAATCAGTGAACGGCCTGCCGCGCTGTCCCGACAATGGGGCCAAGCTCAGGCGCCTTTTCTAGGAGCCCCCTTCGCCGCATCTTTGGATGCAGCAGTCTTGCTGTAGCGTTGGCGGAATTTCTCGACGCGGCCGGCCGTGTCGATGACCTTCTGCTTGCCGGTGTAGAAGGGGTGGCAGTTCGAGCATACTTCCACGTGCAGCTCCCGGCCGAGCACGGACTTGGTCTTGAACTTATTCCCGCAGCTGCAGATGACGGTGATTTCCTTGTAGTCGGGGTGGATCTTGAGCTTCATGGCAGCTCCTTTCACTTGGTTGAGGGCGCTCTCGGCCGCCCCGGAAAAAGCGCGAATCATACGCGCCCGTGGTGGCAGGGACAAGTCGCTGCCGCCGAGATCTACCGGCCGGTATATATGGCCTAAAGGGCGTGCCTTCAACCTGCCAGCCGAGTCGAAGAGCTCGGCGGTGCTGGTGACTCAGCCCCGGCGCATCGAGTCGAAGAACTCGGCGTTGCTCTTGGTGGCTTTGATCTTGTCGAGCAAGAATTCCATCGCCTCGAGGTCGTCCATCGGATACAGCAGCTTGCGCAGGATCCAGACCTTTTGCAGGATATCTGGCTTGAGCAGTAGCTCCTCGCGCCGCGTGCCGGACCGGTTCACGTTGATGGCCGGGTAAATGCGCTTCTCGGCCATGCGGCGGTCGAGGTGGATTTCCATGTTGCCGGTGCCTTTGAACTCCTCATAGATTACGTCATCCATGCGCGAGCCAGTGTCGATCAGCGCGGTGGCGAGAATGGTGAGCGATCCGCCCTCTTCGATGTTGCGGGCCGCGCCGAAGAAACGTTTCGGTCGCTGCAACGCGTTGGAGTCCACACCTCCGGTGAGCACCTTGCCTGAGGCCGGCACTACCGTGTTGTAGGCACGCGCCAACCGCGTGATGGAGTCGAGCAGGATCACCACGTCCTTCTTGTGCTCGATCAGGCGCTTGGCTTTCTCCAGCACCATTTCGGCGACCTGCACGTGACGCGTGGCCGGCTCGTCGAATGTGCTGGACACCACCTCGCCGCGCACCGAGCGCTGCATCTCGGTCACCTCCTCGGGGCGCTCGTCGATCAGCAGCACGATCAAGATCACGTCCGGGTGGTTGGAGGTGATGGCGTGGGCGATGTGTTGGAGGATAACGGTCTTGCCCGCCTTCGGGGGCGACACGATCAGGCCCCGCTGCCCCTTGCCGATCGGTGCGACGATGTCGATGATCCTGCCGGTCAGGTTTTCTTCGGACTTGATGTCACGCTCGAGGGTGAATGGGACGGTGGGGTGCAGCGGGGTGAGGTTCTCAAACAGGATCTTGTTCTTGGCATTCTCGGGCGGCTCAGAGTTGACCTTGTCGACTTTGACCAGCGCGAAATAGCGCTCCCCATCCTTCGGGGTCCGGATCTCCCCCTCTATGGAATCCCCGGTGTGCAGGTTGAAGCGCCGGATCTGGGACGGGCTTACGTAGATGTCGTCGGGACCTGCGAGGTAAGAGGTGTCCGGGGAGCGCAGGAACCCAAAGCCGTCGGGCAGCACCTCCAGCGTTCCTTCCCCGTATATGCTTTCACCTTTTTTCGCCTGGTTCTTCAGCAGCGCGAAGATCAGATCCTGCTTGCGCATGCGGTTGGCGTTTTCGATCTCGTTCGTGTTTGCCATCTCCACGAGCTCGGTGACGTGGAGGTTTTTCAGGTCGGAGAGATGCATAGACGGGGGGCTGGGAACGCAGAAAAAGCAACAGAAAAAGGGGAAGGTAACGACGGGGAGAAGCTGCGTCGATATCGGGTTTGGCCTGCGTCCTAACCGACCGGACGCAACCACACCCTTTTGGCCCGGGAGTCTACCCGCTGACGGGATCGGCCTCCGGTTGCCAAGCGATATCGGCTAGAGAGCCTAAAGACTTTAGATTGTGCTGTCAATAAAAGCGGTTAGCTGGGACTTGGACAGCGCCCCCACCTTGGTGGCTTCAACGTTGCCGTTTTTGAAAATCATCAGGGTAGGAATGCCGCGGATGCCGAACTTCGGCGGCGTAGCCTGGTTCTCGTCGATGTTGAGCTTGGCCACCTTCAACCGACCGGCATATTCCTGCGCAACTTCGTCCAGGATCGGCGCGATCATCTTGCACGGGCCACACCATTCGGCCCAGTAATCCACGAGCACTGGGACGGAGGACTGCAGGACCTCCGGCTCGAAGGTATCGTCGGTTACATAGTGTATGTGTTCACTCATGAGAATCGTCACCTCGACTGATGACAGGCGGAACAAAAGGGGAAGCTTCGAGGGGCCGCCGGAGCCCGGCAACCGAGATAGAGATGGCGCCTATGGTACCAAAAACAAGCCCCTGGGGCAGGCATGGACAGGAAAGGCGTGTCGGCTTGGCGGGTCGTTCTGTTAAACTTTGCGCGGTCAAGTCGCGCCACCCGAGGCCCAGGGTAGCTTGCCGCCTCGAAGGTGGAATTGCAGCGAGGAACTCGCAGCATGACCTACGTCGTTACCGAATCCTGCATCAAGTGCAAATACACCGATTGCGTCGACGTGTGCCCGGTGGACTGTTTCCGCGAGGGCCCGAACATGCTGGTGATCGACCCGGACGAGTGCATCGACTGCACCTTGTGCGTGGCCGAATGCCCGGTGGAGGCCATCTTCGCGGAGGACGACGTGCCCACCGAGCAGCGCCCATACACCGCGCTCAACGCCGAACTGGCCAAGGCATGGCCGTCCATCACCGAGAAGAAGGACGCGCCGGCGGACGCCGATGAGTGGGCGAAAGTCAAGGAGAAGAACAACCTGCTCGAACGCTGAGAATCCCTGATGCGTCCGCGCCGTCCGCCCCGCGGTACGGTCGCTCCGCCCCAAGCTGGCGCCCGCCGGGAGTGGCTGCACCCTGCAGACGCGCGAGGGCCGGCAGTCAACCCGCCTTGGCCGGCCCCACTGTCGCGTCCCATGAGTGGGACCCCAGGGACCACCTCAAGGAAAAGGAGCGCCTCGCTGACGGAATCGCCGACCACGGCGCCGCTTTGACCCGCGATCCCCGCGCGTGCGTCCTTACACCCTCGCTGCCAGCACCGAGCCCACCTGCCGTGTTCGTGGAGTTGATTGAGCAGCTCGCGCGCGGCGCGACCGTCGCGACGCCCAACCGCCGGCTAGCGGCGGCCATTCGTCGTGCGTATGACCGGCACGTGGGCGACCAGGGCCAATCGACCTGGCCCGCCGCGGACGTCTTGCCCTGGAGCGTTTGGCTGGAGCGCGGATTCCGCGAAGGCTTCGTGCGCGGCGCGGTCCGCCGGCTGCTGATGAGCCATTGGCAGGCGCGCGCCCTGTGGCAGAGGGTCATCGCCGAGGCACCCGAAGCCCAGGGACTGCTTCACGTCACTGCCACCGCTGTTGCCGCCCTGCAAGCGTGGGAGCTGGCGCATGCGTGGCGCCTCCTGCCGGCGCTGCATAGCATTCCCCTCACCGACGAACCGCAGGCCTTCTTGCGCTGGGCGCGCGCCTACGAAGCGGTATGCGCGCACGAGCAACTCACAGACCAGGCGCGCTTGCCGGATTTGCTTCGCGATCTCGTGCTCGTCGGCTCCCTGGTCCTGCCCCGCCGCCTGGTGGTGTTCGGCTTCGACGCTTTGACCCCGCAGCAGGGCGCCCTGTTAGAGGCGCTGGGGTCGCGCGGCGTCACGGTCGAGGTGCGTGCCTCCTCCGGGGACGAAGCGCCGGCGGTGGTGTTGCGCCATCCGGGTCCGACCGAGGAGATTCGCGCCGCTGCGGCGTGGGTGCGCAGCTGCATCGCTGCGGACCCGCAAGCGCGCGTAGGCGTCGTGGTGCCCGAACTAACCCGTCTGCGCCCCGCGATAACGCGGATCTTCGACGAAGTGCTGCTGCCCGATGCCTTGCTGCATCCGGGCCGCACTCCCTTGCGGCCCTGGAACGTGTCGTTGGGTGTGCCACTGGCCGACTGGCCGCTGGCGCACGCTGCGCTGCTGATCCTGGAGCTCGCGGCCGGATGGCTGACCATCCACCGCGCGGGCTTGCTCCTGCGCTCGCCTTTTGTGGGTGGCGCCGAGAGCGAGCGCACGGCCCGCGCGCTGCTGGACGCAAGGCTGCGCCGGCTGGGGGACCCGCACATCACGCTGGATGGGCTCATCTACCACGCGGGGCTGGAAGGGCATGCCCACAGCTGCGGCCTGCTGGCGGAGCGGCTCGCGGCACTGCGCGCCCGCCTGGGGGAGCTACCCGCTTCCGCGCAGCCTGTGAGCTTCTGGGGACCGGCGTTGCAGTCCCTGCTGTCGGCCATGCAATGGCCGGGCGAGCGCGAGCTGAACAGCGAGGAGTACCAGACCTTCCAGAAATGGAAGGAGCTGATGGCCGGCCTCGCGCAACTCGATCTGGTTTGTGCGCCGGTCACACTCGACTCGGCCGTGGGCACCGTGCGGCGGCTGGCAGGCGAAGAGCTGTTCCAGCCCGAGACTCCGGAGGTGCCGGTCCAAGTGCTGGGGCTGCTGGAGTCGGCACAGCTCGAGTTCGACCGCCTGTTCGTGCTCGGGCTGACAGACGCGGCGTGGCCGCGCATGCAGCGCCCCAATCCGCTGCTGCCGGTGGAGCTGCAGCGCAGCCGTGGCCTGCCTGGGTCCTCGGCCGAGTGGGAACTCGGCTTCGCGCGGCGCCGGCAGGCCGGTTGGTGCCGCGCTGCGCCGCGGGTGGTGTTCAGCTACCACTGCGCCGATGGCGACCTCATGCTCGGCGCCAGTCCGCTGCTGGCGGGCCTGCCCGAAAGAACGCTGCCCGAGCTCGGTACTGAACCACTGTCCGATTGGCGCGCAGCCGCGCAGCGGCTCGCCATGCTGGAGAGCGTGGCAGATTGGCAGGGAAACGTTCTACCCGAGGGCGTGGCTTTCGCAGGCGGCGCGCGGCTGATTCGGGATCAAGCGGCCTGCCCCTTCCGCGCCTTCGCCGCCCACCGGCTGGGTGCCGCGTCCCTTGAGCATCCCCACGAGGGGCTCGACGCGCGCGACCGAGGGATCCTCCTGCATGCGGCGCTGGCAGCATTGTGGTCCGAGCTGTCGACCCAACAGCGGCTGGCGACGACGCCTCACGACGAGCTGGTGGCGCTGGTCGCGCGATGCGTCGACAGCGCGCTGAGGCGCCTACACCCGAGGCGAGCATCGAGCTTGCGCGCCGGCTTCCTTGCACTCGAGCGCGAGCGGCTAGTGGCACTGCTGCAGGAATGGCTGCAGGTAGAACGCAGGCGGGCCGAGTTCCAGGTCGTGGCCTGCGAGGCGGACAGCGTGGTGAACGTCGCGGGACTGAATCTAAAGCTTCGGCTGGACCGCGTGGATCGTCTCCCCGGGGGCAGCGAGCTGCTCATCGACTACAAGGCCGGCAGCACTTCCATTGCCACGTGGATGGGCGAGCGTCCCGATGAACCGCAGCTGCCCCTGTACTGCCTCGCGCGTCCCGTGCTACCCGAGGCCGTGGCGTTCGCGCGCGTGCGCCGCGGCGAGTGCGCTCTGACCGGGCTGTCGGCGCAGGCGGGCGTAGCCGACGGCGTGACCGAGCTGATGGGCAGCCGGTATACGGTCGAGTTTCCCGCCTGGTCGGCGCTGCTTGCCGCATGGCGCGCAAGGCTGCAGCGGCTGGCCGTCGCGTTCAGGTCTGGCGCCGCGCCGGTCGATCCTAAGCAGCGCGCAGTTACCTGCCGCAACTGCGATCTGGCCACGCTGTGCCGGGTCAGCGAACTGGTGGACCGTGGCTCGCCCACCGCGGGCGAGGACAGCGCCGATGAGTGAGAACCTGCACGCGCGGGACGCGCTAGCGCGTGCCACAGCCTTGGATGTCGAGCGTTCCTTCATCGTCCAGGCGCCGGCCGGCTCGGGTAAGACCGAGCTCTTGATCCAGCGCTTTCTGGCGCTGCTAGCGCGTGTCGCATGGCCGGAGGAGGTCGTCGCCATCACCTTCACCCGCAAGGCCGCCGCAGAGATGCGCTCCCGGGTGCTGCGTGCCTTGACCGCCGCGCAGGCCGGCACAACGGCACCATCTCAACACCAGCGCACGACCTTGGAGCTGGCGCGTGCAGTGCTCGCGGCGGACGCCGAGCACCACTGGGGACTCGCCGACAACCCCGCGCGCCTGCGCATCGAGACCATCGACTCGCTGTGCTGCTCGCTCGCCGCCCAAATGCCGCTGCTGTCGCGGTTGGGCGGCATGCCCGCACTCCAGGAGGAGGCAGGAGGCCTGTATCGCGAGGCCGCGCGCGAGACCCTCGCGCAGCTCGAGGCGCCGCAATGGTCGCAGCAGGTCGCGGCGCTGCTTCGCCATCTGGACAACGATACGGCGCGCGCGGAACTGCTCCTCGCCCGGCTGCTTGCGCGCCGCGACCAGTGGGTGCGGCATCACCGAAGCTTCGATCGACAGGAGCTCACGCAAGCGCTGGTCCATCTCGTGCACGACCGGCTGCGTCAGGCGCGCGCTGCGCTCCCGGTGGAGCTGACAGCCGACCTGCTGTTCTGCGCTCGCTACGCCGCGGCCAATCTCGCCGCCGCGGGGAGCGCGTCGGCGATCCTGGCTGCCGGCGAGCTAACCGCACTGCCCGATGCCGACCCCGGGCAACTCGCGCCCTGGCAGGGAATCGCTCACCTGCTGCTTTCCGCGGACCGAGAGGCCCGACGACAGGCGGACAAACGCATCGGCTTTCCTGCGGCCAGCGAGAGAGGGATAGACGCCGCGGAGAAGGAGCGCCGAACCCATGCGATGCAGCGCATCGAAGCGTTGTTCGAGCGCGTCGGCGCGCTCGCCGAGCTGGTTGCGGCGTTGGCCGAGGTGCAGCTGCTGCCGGCGCCCGAATACACGGACGGGCAGTGGCGGCTGATCGAAGCGCTCTCCGCGCTATTGCCCTTGGCGTTGGCCCAGCTCGAGCTCGTCTTCCGTGCGCGCGGCGCGGCCGATTTCACACAAATGCTTCTCGCGGCCAACCGGGCATTAGGCGAACCGGACGCACCTACCGACCTGGCGCTGGCCCTGGACTACCGCATACGCCATCTGCTGATCGACGAGTTCCAGGACACCTCGCTCAGCCAGTTTCAGTTGCTGCTGCGGCTCACAGCCGGTTGGCAGCCCGGCGATGGGCGCACGCTGTTCGCGGTCGGCGACCCGATGCAGTCGATCTATCGCTTCCGGGAAGCCGAGGTGGGGCTGTTCCTGCAGGCCCGTCGCGAAGGCATCGGCGACGTCGGCCTCGATCCCCTCACGCTCGCGCTCAACTTCCGCTCGCAGTCGGGAATCGTCGACTGGGTCAACCGCGTGTTCCAGCGGGTCCTGCCCGCGCGCGAGGATCCTGCCGGCGGAGCGGTGCCTTTTTCGCCCTCGCTCGCCGCATGCCCCGCGCTGGCCCCAGAGCCGGTAACGATCCACGGCGTGGGCCGCGGGCGCGAGGCCGAGGCACGGCGCGTGGTAGAGCTCGTGCGCACCGCACTCGCTGAAGACGCCGCGCAGCAGATCGCCATCCTGGTGCGCAGCCGCAGCCATTTGAGCCACATTGTCCCCGCGCTCAAGGACGCGCGCCTGCGCTTCCGGGCCATCGACATCGAGCCCCTGGCTCACCGGCCCGCGGTGCAGGACGTGCATGCCCTCACGCGGGCCTTGCTGCACCCGGCCGACCGCGCTGCATGGCTGTCCGCGCTGCGCGCACCCTGGTGTGGGCTTGCCCTACTGGACCTGGAGGCACTGGTGGGTGAGGCGCGCGATGGCGTGCTGTGGGTGCGGATGACGGATGCCGGTGCGATCGGCCGCCTCAGCGCCGCCGGGCAGGCGCGGCTGGCGCGAGCGGTCGAAGCGCTCGCGCCCGCTCTGGAGCATCGTGCTCGCGGCGGTCTGCGCCGCCGGATCGAGGGTGCGTGGCTGCGCCTGGGCGGGCCCGCCAGCGTGCAGGAGCGCACCGACCTTGAAGACGTCCAGGTCTACCTGGACCTGGTCGAGACGCTGGAGCAGGGGGGAGATCTGGAAGACCTGACCGCGCTGGAGGACGAGCTCGCCAAGTTGTATGCGCTGCCCGACGCGTCGGCGCCGGACACGCTGCAGGTGATGACGATCCACAAGGCCAAGGGGCTGGAGTTCGACACCGTCATCCTGCCCGGGCTGGGTTACGCCGCCCGTGCGGATGATCCCGAGCTGCTGCGCTGGATCGAGCGGCCGCGCGGGCGCGAGCGCAGCGACTTGTTGCTCTCTGCCATCGGCGCACGCGGTGGCGACGACGACCCGGTGTATGCCAGCGTGACGCGCTTGTTGAAGCAATGCCAAGAGCATGAGGACGGGCGGTTGCTATACGTGGCGGCAACCCGCGCGCGCCAGCGGCTGCATCTTGTGGCTCAGCTCGAGGTCGAACACCCTGGCTCGGGCCAGGTCGCGGTGCGAGGGCCTTCCAGCAGCGCGTTGCTGGCCAAGCTCTGGCCTGCGCTGCAGGCCGACTTCGAGCGCGCGACTCTAGAGGCATACGGGTCATCGGCAAGCGCCACTGCGCCTGCGGCGCCCGACCCGATGCGCTATGCGCTGCGCCGTCTCGCGCTGGATTGGAAACCGCCAGAGCTGCCGCCGCCCGTGCCCTGGAGGCCCATGCAGCGTGAGGAGCAGGCGCGCGACACCGCGGTTGAGTTCTCCTGGGCGAGCGAAACCGCGCGCCATGTGGGCACTGTCGTGCACCTGTTCCTGCAACGTATGGCCGAGGACGGGCTCGATGCCTGGGACGGGCGTCGCGTGGATGCGATGGACGCCGTCCTGCGCCTGGCACTGAAGCAGCAGGGCGTACCCTCAGTCGAGCTGGAGCAGGCGCTTGCGCGTGTGCGGCAGGCGTTGAACGGCGTGCTCGGCGACCCCCGCGGCCGCTGGATACTGAGCCGCGAACATCAGGACGCGCGCTCGGAGTACCACCTCAGCGGCGAACTGGATGGCGCGCTTGTGAACGTCTCTCTGGACCGCACCTTTGTCGATAAAGACGGCGTGCGCTGGATTGTGGACTACAAGACCGGCGCGCACGAGGGCGCAGAGCCCGACTCCTTCCTCGACCGAGAGCTTGATCGCTACCGCGCACAGCTCGAACGTTACGCTGCGTTGCTGGCACGCATCGAGTCGCGTCCCACACGTCTGGGGCTTTACTTCCCGCTGCTCAGAGGCTGGCGGGAGTGGCAGGCTCCCGCTGGTCCTCGATGAGCCTGGTTCAGCGACAGCGTCCACCTGCTGTTGTCTGCTGCCGCTCGATTGATGCGGTTGTGCCGCAGCCGTCTTGGCCGTCCTCACCCTGCCAGTGCATGGCGACGACGAGTGGTCGGAGCGCGCCGGCCACCCTTTTCCCGGCGCCAGCCCACCGCTTACAATCTTCCGGCATTCTCCCCGGGCAAGCTTCAACCGAGTCGCGATTCACCGCGCGCCGGACGTGGCCGGAGAACGCCATCAGCTGGTGCGAGCTGCCGTTCATCCACTCGGAGGGCATGGAGCCATGGGCTGGGAATCGGGACGTCTCCTGAGGAGGATCGACAGGGCGATCTGGAGCAATCGGCCGGACGCCACGCCAGCATGGAAGGCGCACACGCTGCGCCTGGTGCGCCTCACCGTTGTGCTCATACGCGACCTCGCACAGGGACAGCTTACCCTGCGGGCGATGAGCCTCGTCTACACCACCCTGCTGTCCATCGTTCCGCTTCTGGCATTGAGCTTCTCGGTGCTCAAGGCCTTCGGCGTCCACAACCAGGCTGAGCCGATGCTGAGGAGGTTCCTGGCGCCGCTCGGCGAGAAAGGAGAGGAAGTCAGCCACCAGATCATCGGATTCATCCAGCACATGAACGTCGGGGTGCTCGGGTCCGTGGGGCTCGCGCTGCTGCTCTACACCGCCGTGTCGCTCATCCAGAAGATCGAGGAGTCGTTCAATCACATCTGGCACATCTCCCAACCGCGCAGCCTGACCGAGCGTTTCAGCCGCTACCTGAGCGTGCTGCTGGTGGGGCCGATCCTGTTGTTCGCCGCCATCGGGATGACGGCCTCCGCCGTGAACGTTGGGATCGTACGCGACGTCCTGGCCCTCGAGCCCTTCGGCGAACTGGTGTTCGGGGTCGGCAGACTCATGCCTTATGTGCTGGTGATTGCCGCCTTCACTTTCATCTACATGTTCATCCCCAATACGAAGGTCGGGCTCGGGCCGGCGCTGGTCGGGGGGATCGTCGGCGGCGTCCTGTGGCAATCCGCAGGGGTGGCTTTCGCGCTGTTCGTCGCGTCCTCGACCCGGTATTCGGCGATCTACTCCGGCTTCGCGATCCTGATCCTGTTCCTGATCTGGCTTTACTTGAGTTGGCTGATCCTGCTGTTCGGCGCGAGTGTCGCGTTCTACCAGCAGCACCCGGAATACCTGGTCGCAGAAGGCGGCGAGCCACGCCTGAGCAACCGCATGCGCGAGCGCTTGGCGCTGGTGATTATGAGCCTGATCGGCGGGCACTACGTGGCGGGACGCCCGGCGTGGACCATGCGCCAGTTGACCCAGGGGCTGGGCGTGCCGATGCACGCAGTCGACGTCGTGCTCGACGCCCTGGAGGAAGCGAAGTTGCTGCTCGAGAGCAACGACGATCCGCCAGCCTATCTCCCAGCGCGCGATCTCGGCGCGATCTCGGTACGGCAGCTGCTGGAAGCCGTCCGCTCCGCCGGGGAAGACCGCTTCCTCAACCCCGCCGGACTCCCGGTTTCCGAGCCGGTGGATCGGATCCTGACGCGCTTGGAGCAGGCGTTCAACGCGTCGATGGGGAACGTCACCGTCAAGGACCTCGCCGTCGATCCCCTAGCTCAGCTGCCGCGGGATCCTGCCACAGGTCCTGCGGGCGCAGAGCGCGCGGCGGAAGCGGCCGCCCAGCCTGGGGCGTAGAAACGCACGGCCGGTACCTGGACGCCGGCATGAGACGGTTCAGGCGGCGGCCGGCCCGGCGTTGGTCTGCTGACAGCAGGATCGGCAATCCGCCGGCGAACAGCGGGTCCGGGATTGCAACGGTCAGCGCCGCGCAGTGTACTCGGAGAACACGCGCGCTTCTACGTGCCGGCGCACGGCGGCGAAGCCGGTGAGCTCCAGCGCGACCAGCACCTGCGCCGGAGGCGCACAGGCTTCGATCGTGTCCCAGAAGTAACGAAACAGCAGCGGCGTGTCTTCGTGGCGCGCCAGCGGGCGGGCCAGCAACGGCACGGCTCCACGCAGGAAGAACTTGAGCAGCCGCCGCCCCCATGCACTCTGCGGCGGCGTGATCTCCAGCACGCAAACCACCCCTCGCGGGCGAAGCACGCGGTGGAACTCGCGGAACGCACCGTACAGGTCCGCCAGATGCCGCAGAGCGAATCCCAAGCTGACGAAGTCGAACTGGGCATCGGCGAACGGGAGCCGCTCGGCGCTGCCTTGGACGAGCGGGAGCACCAGCGCATCGCGCCCGCTGCGCATCATTGCCGCGCTCGGGTCCAGGCCGACGACCGCGCCCGCATCGCCGACAACGGCGAGCGCCTCGCGGGCCACCAGCCCGGTTCCCATGGCGACGTCCAGCAGGCGCATGCCGGGCTGGAGTCCGGCGCGCAACAGCGCCTGGCGCCGGTACCGGGACCCGCGCCCGAAGCCGATGATACGCTCGATGCGGTCATAGTCGCCTGCGGTCCGGTCGAAGAGCTGGCGTACGAAATCGCTGCGCTCCTCGGCCCGCTGGAAGTATCGGGGCAAGACCGGGTGGGGGGCGAGCAGGGGAGGATCGGGCGTGCCGTCGGGATCCGTCACGCGCGGCACCACGCTACGGGAGTTGGATCTTACCGCCACCCCCCAAGCCACCGGGCGGAAGACCGCCCACACCCCCCTTCGGGATCACGATGGAGGAGGCGGCCTGCCGGCGCATTTCTTCCAACTCCCGCACGGCTTGCTCGACTGCAAGCTTGGCAGCAGGCGCATACTTGGCTACCGCCTCTGGCAAAGAACCGGCATCGATTTCGAAGCTCAGGGGCAACGCACCCATGGTGGTGTAGATCTGCGCCTCGCCCACGTACACGCATTTGCGGCCCGGGTCCGCTGAGCCGTCGCTGTTGAGCGGGGTCAACACTCGGATGGTACCTACCTTGCGGTCAGTGATGACCTCTTCGCGGTAAAGGCCTGCGGGATCCATCTTGGGTTCCGGCAGGCGCTGGTCTTGCCTCTCGGCCATTGTCGCCTCGTCACTAGGATAATGGTTGCAGGCGACAGCGTACCAAAGATGGGGTGGACTTGGCCCGCGTCTCGTCCTAAGGCGGCCGCGCAGATGTGGGCCAACCCAAAACGGGTCGACTGCGGCGTGTTTTTCGCCTATTGTCGCCGTGCTAGCACCCGCCGGGCGGGTCGATCCCGAGGCATGGTCGGCCGCCACCCCAGGCGGTGTGCGGCACGACGACCACCGGGGCCGCAACACGCCGTCCAATGGCGAGAATCCTTATCATCGACAACGAGGCGTCTTCGCGGGACTTCGTCCGCCTCCACCTCGAGACGGCGGGCCATGAAGTGTTCCCGGCGGAGGACGCCATTGCCGGCCTGCGGCTGGCCGGGTCGGTCCGCCCGGACCTGATCCTGTCGGGTGCCGGGAAGCCGGGGATGGACAGCGTCAAGCTCCTGGGGGCCATTCGCGGCAACCCCCTGACAGCGCCGACCCCGGTGATCCTGCTCTCCCCCAAGAATGACCGTGAGACCATCCGCGCGGCCCTCGACCAGGGCGTCGATGACTACCTCGTGCAGCCGGTATCCCGCGCCGCGCTGCTCCAGACGGTCGCTGTCCGGCTGCGTCAGCGCGAAGCGCTGCGTGAGGTCGCTGTTAGCGCGACCCCGTCTTCCGCCGCACCCGCGTCCAGGACGCTCACCGATCCGGTCGCGGCGCAGGCGATGCGCTCCACTTCGGCCGTGACATCGACGGCCGGGCTCACCGCACGCGCGTTCGCCGACTCCTTTCACGCGGAGGGCGCGCCACAGGAGGCCCGGTACGGCACGGTCCTGTTCTCCGACATCCGCAGCTTCTCGACTCTGGCCGAGCTGTTGTCCACGGCCGAGGTGGCTGAAGTGCTCAATGCCTACTTCGTGCGTGCCTGCGAGCCCATCCTCGATCAACGAGGCTGGATCGTGAAACTGCTCGGCGATGGCGTGCTCGCCATGTTCGAGGCGGAACCGCCCAACTCGCGCGATCACGCGGAGCGGGCGCTGCGCGCTGCCATGTTCCATGTCATCATGGCCCAGCGCTTCAACAGCTGGCTTTTGCGCCGCTTCCCAGACCGCCGGCTGCCCGACTTCGCGGTGGGCATCGGTGTGCACACCGGTGACGTGATGGTGGTGCGGGTGAACACCGGTGCCGGCATCGACACCACCATCATCGGGGATACGGTCAACGTGGCCTCGCGCCTGGAGGAGCAAACCAAGAAACTCGGCGCTAGCGTGGTGACCACGCTGGATACGCTCGAGCAGGCCGGGCCCCGCTTCATCCCTGGCAAGCGCGGCTCGCTGCTCATCCGCGGGCGCGCCTCGCCGGTAGATATCACCGAAGTCACCGGCTTGCGACCGCGCCAGAACGCGGACATGCGCGCGCTGCACACCTACGAGACGATCAGGGAGGCGGTTGCCAAGAACGCCGCCATCATCGTGCGCGTGCGCGACCAGGTGCTGGCCGAGCCGCACCGGCTGCGCACCACCGGAGAGTTCACGCCGCTGCGCCCGTCCGACGCGCCGATCAAGATCCCCGGCTACCGGCTGGTGCGCCGGCTCGGGCAAGGCGGGATGTCACGTGCCTTCCTGGCGCAGTACGAGCCCACTGGCGCCGTGCGCGTGCTCAAGGTGCTCAACATCAACGAGGGCGGGTTCGACCTTCTGCAGCGCTTCGTGCAGGAGCACGACATCATCTCCCAGGCCCGCCATCCGAACGTGGCCACGATCTACGGCCATGGCCAGACCGAGAGCCACGCGTACATCGTGATGGAGTACTTCCCGGGCGGCGACCTGCGCCAGCGCATGCGCGAACCTTTGCCCCCGGCGTTGGCGCTGGCTTACCTGCGCCAGGTAACCGAGGCGCTGGTGGCGATCCACGCGCGCGGCATCGTGCACCGCGACCTGAAGCCCGACAACCTGATGCTGCGCGAGGACGGCACCCTGGTTCTGGCCGACTTCGGCATCGCCAAGAACCTCGCCTCCAGCCTCAATCGCACCCGGCAGGGGGAGGGCCTGGGGACGCCGCTTTACCTGAGCCCGGAGCAGGCCCTGGGCAAAAAGGTGGACCAGCGCTGCGACCTCTACAGCCTGGGGGTGCTGTTGTACGAGATGCTGACCGGGGAGCGGCCCTACGCAGGCGAGGACCCGCCCACGCTGCTGAACAAGCACATCTACGCGCCCGTGCCCCGGCTGCCGGCGCGCTTCGAGCCACTGCAGGCTCTCCTGGACAAGCTCATGGCCAAGCTTCCCGAGGACCGCTTCGCCTCTGCGGTGGATGCCCTGAAGGCCATCCGCGAGCAGATGCAGGCCATGCAGATGGGGCGCGAATTCGATTTGGACCAGGTTGCGGCCGGCAGCGGCGACCCTGCGGCAAGCCCCTAACGGCGCTGCGTCGGTCGAGGAACGAGGGATGTGACCGTGGAGCTTGCCGCGTTTCGTGATTCCGTGAGGGGTGCCGCGCCACCGGACGGCCTGGGGAGCTTACTGCGCGCCCTGTGGCACGATGCCAAGGGCGACTGGGACCGCGCCCATGCGATCGTACAGGACGAGGAGGGTCGCGATGCCGCTTGGGTGCACGCCTACCTGCACCGCAAGGAAGGCGATCCGTCCAACGCAGGGTATTGGTACCGGCACGCCGGTACACCTGCGTGCAAGACGCCGCTCGAGGAGGAGTGGGAGTCTATCGCGGCGGCGCTGCTCGCAGCGGGGGGTCGTTCTTCATCGGATCGTGCTTGACCGCCGCTGCCAGAGTCAGCGCTCTTCCTGCAGCAGCGGCCGCACGACCTCGCGGTAGAACCCGGGCGAGCATGCGAGCGCCGGCGCCGGCTGGTCCTCGAGCCTAGTCTTCCGGGTGCACCCTGTGCTGCGCTGCGAGCTGCTGCTGAATCAGCGGGGGTACGGCCTCATAGTGAGACAGCTCCATGCTGAACGAACCCTGACCCCCGGTGAGTGATTTAAGCCGCGACTGGTAGCCGTTCAGCTCGGACAGTGGCACTTGACCCGCGATGCTGACCAATCCCCCGCCCAGAGGCTGCGTCCCGCTCACCTGGCCGCGCTTGGATGAGAGATCGCCCGTGATGTCGCCGATGCAGTTCTCCGGCACGCTTACGTGGATGTTGACGATCGGCTCGAGGACGATGGGACGCGCCTTGTTGATGGCGTCGAGAAAGGCCTTGCGGCCCGCGGCCACGAAGGCGACCTCTTTCGAGTCCACCGGATGGCTCTTGCCGTCGTACACCACCACCTTGACGTCCTGCAGCGGATAGCCGGCGATGGCGCCCTGATCCAGCACCTGCAACACCCCCTTCTCGACGGCGGGGATGTATTGTCCCGGGATGGCCCCGCCCCGGACTTCGTCCACGAACTGGAAACCGGTGCCGCGCGGCAGCGGCTCGATGCGCAGGAACACCTCGCCGAACTGCCCGGCGCCGCCGGTCTGTTTCTTGTGCCGGTTGTGGCCTTCCGCTGGCGCGGTGATCGTCTCGCGATACGCGATACGCGGCGGATGGGTAGTCACCTCCAGCTTGTACTGGTTGCCCATGCGCTCCAGCATGCAGCGAACTTGCTGCTCTCCCAGCCCTCGCACCACAGTCTCGTTCGTAGTGGCGACACGCTCGACCTGCAGACAGGGATCCTCCGAGGCGAGCTTTTGCAGGATCTCCCATAGGCGCTGCTCGTCGCCGCGCTTGGCCGCCTCGATGGCGACGCCGTAGATGGGCGCGGGCAGCTCCAGGGGCCGGATATGGATGTGGTCCTCGTCGTGCGAGTCGTGCAGCACGCCGTCGAATGCGATCTCCTCGACCTTGGCCAGCGCGGCGATGTCGCCCGGCACACATGCGTCCACTTGAATGTGGTCCTTGCCGCGCAGCAGGTAGAGCTGGTTGACCTTGAACGGCTTGCGCCCGTCGCCGACGAACAGCTGCTGGTCGCGCTTGACAGTGCCCTGGTGCACCTTGAACACGCCCAGCTTGCCCACGAACGGATCGACGCTGATCTTGAACACATGGGCGATGACGTGTTGGGCCGGATCGGGCTTGGCATGGAACTCCACGGCCTGTTGCCCCTCGCCCTTGAGGAAGAGCCGCGGGTTGCCCTCCAGGGGATTGGGCAGCAGCTTCACGCAGATATCCAGCAACTCGGCCACACCCGCACCGCTGCGCGCGGAGGTGAAGCAGATAGGCACCAGGTGGCCCTCACGCAGCGCCTTCTCGAACGGAGCGTGCAGCTCGTCGGGCGCCACCTCACCCTTCTCCAGATAGACCGCCATCAGGTCCTCGTCCACCTCCACCACCTGGTCGATGATGGCGCTGTGCGCTTCGGCCACCGAGGAGAAGTCCGACTCACCCGCGGGGTTGAAGAAGCAATCCACCACGCGCGACCCGCCCCCCGCCGGCAGATTGATCGGCAGGCATTCCTTGCCGAAGGCCTCCTGGATCCGGCTCACAAGCCCGGCCAGGTCGAGGTCCGGAGCGTCGATCTTGTTCACCACGATCATTCGGCACAGATCGCGCTTGGCGGCCCAGTCCATCATGCGCGAGGTGGACAACTCGATGCCAGTCTGGGCGTTCACGACCACGATCACCGTGTCCACCGCCTGCAGGCTGCTCATGGCCTGCCCGAGGAAATCCGGCAGGCCCGGCGTGTCGATCAGGTGGATGCGCGCGCCGTCGTGTTCAAAATATACGGGCGCGGCGAACAGCGAGTGTTGGTGTTGCTTCTCCAGCGCATCGAAGTCGCACACGGTGGTACCGCGCTCGATTGTGCCGGGAGCGGTGATGGCCCCGGCCTTGTGCAGCAGCGTTTCCGTGAGCAGTGTCTTGCCGCAGCCCGCGTGCCCGACCAGGGCAGTGGCCCGAATGGATTCGGTCGCAGTCCCGCCCATCGGTTTCCTCCTCTTTGTGGATGTGGAATAGGGTCCTGGGTTCCTCGCGAGTATAGAAAGCGTACGGGACTGCGACAAGCCAGTATGGCGCCGTCAGTCCCAGCGTTGCAGTGCGCAATCGAGTGCAGCCCTCCCAAGGCGCTCCCGCAGCCCGGTGTTGCCTCGGAGCCAGTCAAGGCAGGACCTTGATCTCCCTCACAAACTGGAGCGTATAGGCCTTGCGATAGTCCAGGTCCGGTTTGGTCAGTCCGGCGCTGACCATGAAATCGAAGGTCTGCTTCCAGCGGCCGTCGGTCATGGTGAGGATGCCGAGCGTCTTGGCGTCGCCGCCGGTGACCAGTCCGTAGGCCTTCATCTTGGCCACGCCATAGGCGAGCAACTCCTCGGTCATCTCCGGGTTCACCTTCCTGATCAGCGCGTTGCCGGGCGCAGGGTTCTTCAAGTAGCTCCTCCAGCCCTGCGCCGAGGCTTGCACGAACCGCAGGATCATGTCGGGCTTTTCCAGGAGGGTCTTGGTCGTGACCACGACGGTTTCCGCGTAGGGCGGATAGCCGCTGTCGGCAAGTAGGAACACCACCGGCGCGACGCCGGCTTTCTCGATGGTGTAGGGCTCTGAGGTGAGATAGCCTTGTTGTGCCACGTTCTGATCGACCAGGAACTGCTGCACGCTGAAGGCATAGGGCCGCTTCTGCGCGTCCGTGAAGCCGTATTTTGCCTTGAGCCACGGCCAGAACGTAGTCTCGCTCGCCTGGCCGATCAGCAGCGTGCGGCTCTTGAGGTCCGACAATGCCGCCGCCCCCGGGTGCGCGATCAGAACCGCCGGGTCCTTTTGGAACGTGGCCGCGACGGTCACCACCGGCAGCCCCTGTTCGACCGCCTTGATGGTCTGCAGGTCGTAGCCCATGATCAAGTCCGCCTGGCCCGCGAGCAGCAGCTGCATGACGTTGATCTGCGGGCCGCCCATCTTGACCTCGACCTCGAGACCATGCCGCGCGTAAATGCCCTCGGCGACTGCCTGGTAGAAACCGCCGTGTTCTGCCTCCGCATACCAGTTGGTCGTGAACACCACCTTGGTGGGCTGCTGCGCCACCGCCCACCCGGGCACCAGGGCAATCGCCAATGCCACCATCCACTGCATGCACGCTCTGCCGATCATGCTTTCCCTCCTAAGGCAAACCCGGTTAACCACGCAGACACGCAGAGCACGGAAAACTGCAAGACCGTGGTTCATAGTATCAACGCTCGGGCGAAAGCTCGCTCTCGTGCCAACGTCGCAGCGCCAGATGGGCCGCCAGCGACACGAGCAGGAAAATGGCTACGCCGGCCAGCGTGACCAGCAGCAGCGCCGCGAACAGCCGCGGGATATTGAGCTGTAGCCCGGCCTGCAGGATCTGATAGGCCAGACCCGACGCCGTGCCCCCGGTGCCGGCCACGAACTCTGCCACCACGGCGCCGATCAGCGCCAGCCCCCCCGATACTCTAAGCCCGGCGAAGAAGTAAGGCAAAGCGCTGGGGATGCGCAGCCGCACCAGCGTCCGCCAGCGGTTGGCTCCGTAAAGGCGAAACAGGTCGGCCAAGCCCGGGTCGACGCTGCGCAGGCCGAGCGTGGTGTTGGAGATGATCGGGAAGATGGCCACGATGGTGGCGCAGACCACCAGCGCCGCCAAAGGGTTCTTGACCCAGATGATGATGAGCGGCGCGATCGCCACTATGGGCGTCACCTGCAGCAAGACCGCGTAGGGGAACAGGCTCATCTCAACCACGCGGCTTTGAACGAAGACAAAGGCGATGCCTACACCGAGCACCACCGCCAGCAGCAGAGCCAGCGCCGTGATCTGCAGGGTCACCCCCAGCGCGCTGAACAGCAGCGGTGCATCATGCACCAGGGTTCTCAGCACCAGAAACGGCGAAGGCACCAGGTAGAAGGGCACTTGCAAGGCTTTCACCAGCCCTTCCCATAATAACAAGACAGCCACACCCACTGCCGCGGGAGCGAGCAAGCGTGCTGCGCGACCGCTCATGCTGGCCCCGCGCGAGCGCCGACGGCATCCTCGCTAGCGCTAGCCAGCATATCGGACAGCTGCTTGCACGAGCGCGCGAAGCGCTCTGACACTCTGAACGCGTCGGTGCGCGGATGTGGTTCGCCGATCTCGAGCTCCCCGACAATGCGTCCGGGCCGCGCCGACATCACCAGCACGCGAGTGGACAAGAAAACCGCTTCGTAAATGCTGTGCGTGACGAACACAATGGTGAGCGAGCGGCGCGCCCACAAGTCGCGGATTTCTCGATCGAGGCGGTGGCGGGTGATCTCATCCAAGGCGCCGAATGGCTCGTCCATCAGCAGCAGGCGCGGTTCGGTTACCAGCGCCCGGGCGATGGATACGCGCATCTGCATCCCGCCCGACAGCTCGCGCGGGTAGACTCCGGTGAAGTCCTTCAGCGCAACCATTTCCACCGCCGCGTCCACCTTCGATGCGGCGCCGTCCTTGTGGCCGGCCAGATCGAGCGGAAGCTGCACGTTGCGCGCGACGCTGGCCCAGGGCATTAGCGTAGGACTCTGGAACACGAAGGCGAGACCCAGCTTCTCGTCCCTGGCACCGGGCGCCTGCCGGTTGATGGCTGCGCGCGCAGGCTCGCCTGGAACGGCCACATCAGCTGCGGACCCGGGCCATAGCACTACGCTGCCCGCTGTCGGCGAGCTCAAGCCTCCTATCATCCGCAGCAGCGTGCTCTTACCGCAGCCGGATGGGCCGAGCAGGGTGGCGAAATCCCCCCCGCGCACCTGGAGATCGACTGGCTCGAGCGCGCGCAGCCCGTTGGGGTAGGTCTTGCGCGCGCCGCGGACATCCACGGCCAGCCCTGCTGTGCGCACCGGCCCGGTCTTGGCAGCGTCCAAGCTGGCGGGCAGTCCTTGATCAGTACCTGAGGCGGACATCGAAGTACTGCGAATCCGCGCCTGACGAGTCAGGCGTCACGGCCTTTGTATAGCACCCCATCCTTCATGACTGCCCGCAGGCGGCGTTGGTCCTGCAGGATGCTCACGTCCGTCAGCGGATCGCCGTCCACCAGCAGCAGGTCCGCGAGATAACCCGCGCGCACCTGTCCCAGCTCGTGGCCAAGCATCATCATTTCGGCGCCGAGCCTGGTGGCCGCCACGATCGCCTCCATGGATGAGAAGCCCAGCAGCTTCACGAAGTGCTCGAGGTCGCGGGCGTTGGTGCCATTCGGGTTCCAGGCGAAGCCGTAGTCCCCGCCCGGCAGCACGCGCACGCCACGCCGTTTCAGCTCGCGCATGTTATCGACAGTGGCTTCCAGCTCGTGCTGAAGGATCGCCCGCTCACCCGGATCGCCTGCTCGCCCGAAGTCCGCACCCCGTTCGAGCACCGCCACAGTCCAGCCCACGGTGGGCGCGACAAAAACCGTGCCCTTGTGCGCTTCTAGCAGGTCGCGCGCTTCTTGGTCCGCCAGGTTGGCGTGGTAGATGATCTGCACGCCGTGGCGCAGGCACAGCTTCACCGACTCGGCGCTGCGGGCGTGCGCGGCGACGCGGCGCCCATGGGCGCGGGCCACATCGCACACCGCGTCGACCTCGGCCTCGGTCATCACGGTCTGCGCAGAGCGCGCCCGCGGCAACAGGGTGTCGCCGGAGGGGTTGATCTTGAGTGTGTCCACACCCTCGCGGCACATCTCGCGCGCGTAACGGCGAAAGCCGTCAGGCCCGTCGTGGACCACCGCGAAGGACTCTTGGTAGATGTGGCCCAGCCGCGCATCGCCGAGGCCGCTGGTTACAGTCAGCTCAGGGCTGGCGCTCAGCAACCTGGGGCCAGGGATGTCCCCGGCGTCGATAGCCGCTCGCACTGCGACGTCCAGACGCGGCTTGGCCGAGGCCGCGCTCACGCAGCTCGTAAAGCCGTGTTCCAGCAACGTGCGGGCGTTCCCCGCGGCGCGCAGCGTGTGCTCCTCGGGCGGGGTGTTGCCGAGATCGGTGCTGAACCGGATGTCGGTGAAGGACAGGTGGGCGTGGGATTCGATCAGGCCCGGCATGAGCGTCCCGCCGTGGCCTTCGACGACCTGCGCGTCTTCCACCCCCAGAGTCGCCCCCGCGGGCACGACGGCCTTGATGCGATTGCCTTCCACCAGCACCTGCCCGGCGAAGGCCGGTGCGCCGCTGCCGTCGAGAACCGCGACGTCTTTGAACACGACCTTGAGCATCTTGGAGCAGCCGGTGCGCAGCGTCAGCGGAGCACGCCGTTGAAGTTGTACCACGGGGCGTGCGCCGCCCGGCCGAGGTACAGCAGCGGCGTCTTGTCTGGGGTCAGCGCCCCGCCGTTCGACTTGACCGTCTCGGCCTCCTGACGATACTCGACACACACCACGTATTCGGCGTACGCGATGTCTCCGGCGCGCAAGCGGTCCTCGGACTGGGTCCGGGCGCAGGGGCCGACACGGCCGATCTGATCGAGGTCCGCGCGCAGCTTGGCATCGTCGAGATTCAGGCTATCGGCCTTCTTGCCGGTGCTCGCCGCCGTCTTGCGCGCATCGGCCACCAGCGACTTACGGAAGGCTTCGGCCTCCTTTTTGTCGAAGCGTGTCTGGATCAACCCACCGCGGTACTTCGACGGCTGTCGCGAGACGGTGATCTCCAGTATCAGTGCTTCGGAGCGCACGCGCACCTGACGCGGCTGCTTGCTCTTGGGGTCAACGTAGACGAAGCGGAAGGGCTGGTCATAGGTGAGAGGCTCGGCCTTGAGCTGATTGTCGTCGGTCGGCCGCACCCGCACGATGGTATTACCGGGTGCGAGGCCCTTTCCGGAGTCCTCTATCCGCTCCCCGTCGCGCTGGATGATGCTGATGGCATCAGTGCCCCACTTCACGCTGACCACATCCTCGAGCCAGATCAGCCCGTGGTTGGGCGTCTTCAGAGCATAGAAATCCGGCCTCGACAACCGTCCGAACCGCACCACGTCGAAGCTCTCGCCCGAGGCCAGCAGGACGCCGCCGCCGACACCGTTACCCGCCAGTGTCTCGATGACCCGCCGGTAATCGGCGAGCTGCGCCTCGTTTAGGCTCATCATCCAGGCCGCCGATTCGCCGGTGAACTGCAGCGTACCGGGCTGCTCGGCCGAAGACTCGAACACTTGCACCGAAAGGCGCGCGATGGCCCTGCCGTCCGGCGCCGCACAAGTCAGTGCCGGCGGGTCTTGCGTGATCTTGCCGCCGCTTTGGGTGCAAAATGCCTCGCTGCCGGAGATCACCTTCTCGGCCGCCAGCTCGGCCGTCTTGTCGCGGGCCGCGAAGCCGTAGCGCACGATGTCGGCCGAATCGATCTCCGGCGTGACACCATGGAACCATGACCTCAAGAAGGCGACGTAGTCCTTGGGGTTGGACTGCAGCGCGGGCGCGTAATCCGGGACCAGAGCATCGGCCTCGGCCGCCGAAGTGTCGGGCGCAACCTTCTGGGTCGGCGTTGTCTGGCAGGCAGCCAGCGACAGAACCACGGCTGTCTCGAAGGCTAAAAGCAGACGCGATCGCTGCATGATTCTCCTCGGTGTGACCGAACTACCTCAAGGCGCGGCGAGTATAGTCTAGCGACGCCGCGGGCCGCGCGCGGCGCGGTGCTCGATCCGTTGTATCGAGCGACGAGCCAGCGCGCCAGCCTATCCGGTTCTACGCAACGCTTTCCGCCTTGATCATTCCCTTCGACAGCAGCGACTGGAACGCCTCGTAGGTTCCCTTGATTCCGGCCTCGAGCGGGACTGATCCGTAGTCCCCGAGGTATGCATGCACCGGTTCGTCGGACAGGTCCATGGGAAAGGGCAAAGCCTCGCCAGAGAAGCCCACCTGCATTCCGGGTGCGACCCTGCCGAGCACCTCGAGCGACCGCTCCACTGTCGAGGGCACGCCGTTAATGTCGAACACCGGCGCCCCGCTGCGCTCCTTAGCGACGGCTCGGATGAAGGCGCTCGCAACCTCGCCCGCATGCAGCCATGAGATCGGGCCGCGGAACGGTACTGTGTAGGGCTTGTTCGCGGCCGCGGCCAGAATCGCGACCGTGGTCTTGGAGGTGAGGCCCTGGTCGCGTCCTACGCCGTACACCACGCCAGGACGCAGGCCCACGCTGTGCACGCCCCAATCCTGGGAGTAGACCTTCGCGGTCTGCTCGTTGCAGTGCTTATAGGCTCCATACAGGGTCGGCAAGGTGCCGTGGCTTGGCCCGGCGCCGCCAGTTGAAAGTCTGTCCATGGCGCCGTGCGCGGCGATCGAGCTGGCGTAGGTGATGCGTTTGACGCCGAGTTTGCGTGCCGCTTCGAACACATTGACGGTGCCCACCACATTGACCTTGGCGCCAGCCATGGGGTCGGCCTTGCAGAAGGGCACCTGCAGTGCGGCCAGATGGATGATGGCACGCGCGCCGCTCGCTTGCAGCGCCCTCACCAGCGCCTCGGGATCGGCGATGTCGCCCGTGAGCCATTGGATCTTGGACAGCTGCGCGTCGGACATCAGCAGTTTCGGCCGCCGTCGGTCCGCGGTCAGGTCGAATGCCGACACCGGCACCCCGGTGCGCGTGAGTAGCGCCAGCGCCCAGCTGCCGATGCAGCCGCCGGCGCCGGTCACCAGCGCACGGCCGTCGAAGTCGGATCTGTTGACGGGGAAATAATCGAACATGGCTCTCCTCGGATCATGGTGAAAGGCTGTCTAAGGCTTGCTCTCTCTCGCGCCGCGCGCTGTGCGGCGCATGGTAGCACTTCGCTGTTCTAGCGGCGGGTCCCGCGGCTTCGAAAGGCGCTGAAGAAAGCCCTCTAACGCTCTACCGGAGCGGAACTTTTTGGCTATCCGGGAACGTTGGATGAGACCCGACATCGGTGGCACGAATACTGCAAATTGAGCGTGACTGAGGCTCATCAAGAGGCCCCAAGACCGAGTACACCGGGCGCCCGCCCGGCCACAAGCGCAGGGGCAACGGAGGTCACCTCTAGCGCCCCGACCCGAAGAGGGGAATCTCAGATGAACAAAGTCGTATTCGTTGCCGTGCCGGTCTGCGTCTTGGCTGCCGCTGCCAGCGCGGTGCCCTGGTACCTGGGTGCGCAGCACGAACATGCGATGCGCGCCGAGGTCAGCAAGCTGTCAAGCAGAGCGCAATTTCCGCTGAACGTGACCATCACGCATTACGAGCGCGGCTGGCTCTCGTCCGCAGCGGTGGTTCGTTTCACCCTGAAGGCAGAGCCGAGCCTCTACCTGGACGTGCGCCAGGAAATCTCGCAATGGCCCGATCCCCAGACCGGGTGGGTGCGTGTGCGCTCGCTGCCTGAGTGGAACGGATCCGCCAAAGCTGCCCTCGATTACTACTTCGGTGGCCAGCCCGCGCTGACCATCGACAGCGTGGTCGGCTTCGACGGCAGCGGCAAGACCACCTTCAGTTCCCCTGCTTTCAGCAAGCCATCGCAGCACGACCCGGCGGCCAAGGTGAGCTGGGGTGGGTTGCAGGGCACGATGTTCCTGGGCGCCGACCAGCGCTGGGTCGCCACCGCCACGATGCCGCATCTGGCAGTGGAGGGCGGCGATATTCAGGCCGATATCAAGACGCTCAAGTTCGACGCCAGCTGGGACCTGCGCGGCACCGCCGCGGACTGGCAAGGCGAGACCAAGCTCGCGCTGGCCGAGTTCCGCTTTTCCGGACCGCGCGAGCAAGTCGCAATGAGCGACGTGTCGGGGGCTGCCTCCCAGCGCAGCACGGGTGACAACGTATTGCTGGGCTACGTGCTGCGTGTCGGGGCCGGCAGCTCGGCCAAGGCGGGCGAGGCACAGGACAGCTTCTCCAACGCCGTGCTGGATCTGGAGTTCGACCAGATCAACAAGAAGGCCCTGGCGAAATACATGGACAACCTAGGCAATGCCGAGCACCTCGCGACGGCGTCGCAAGACCAGCACACCACGCAGATGATGATGGAACTGGCAGCCGAGTTGTTGCGCGGCTCGCCGGTGATCCGCCTCAAGAAGCTAGGCGTGGAGACGCCTTCTGGCGCGGTGTCGGCGCAAGCGACCGTCAGCTTCGACGGCAGCAACCTGGCCGACATCCGCTTCTCGCCGGAGTTGCTGAGCCGGTTGAAGGCCAAGGGCAACGTGGAGATAGCAGCCCGCCTGCTACGCTCGCAGCTGCAGCGCAAGGCCCGTCCCCAGGTGGAGGTAGTACTGCAGCAGCAGGGCGCGCAGAGCACCGAGGAAAACATCCAGGCGTTGTCGGACAAGCTCACCGAAGCGCAGCTCAAAAACCTGACCGACAACGGCATCCTGCGCTTCAGCGGGACAAACTTCACCGTAGAGGCGGAGTTGGCGGATGGGCAGGTCCTGGTCAATGGCCGACCGGCCAACCAGCTGTTCGGCGGGATCATGGCACCTCCGATTCCAGTCGAGCAGCCCAAACCGTCCTCACATCCGGAGTTGCGCGCCGCGATCAACCCCTCGGGCCCGCTGTCGCTGGTTCAAGGCGAGGCCCCGCAGCAGCTGGTGCCTGCGGCACGCTGATTCCGTCCACTCCTTGCGTTGCCCGGTGCGCTGACCGCGGCTGCGCACGGCGAAGTCCAGTGCACGGCCCGCCCGGCTGCAGTCCCGGCGGGCCGTGCCGCTTAACCGGAGCCAACCCACGATCCTGCGCCGGCGGCGCCGTTTCGAAACACGCGGCTCTGATAGACTCACGGCACCAGATCGGCCGGCCAGCTCGACGTCAGGGACCGCCGGCGGCGCCCAAATCGGCGAGCCTAGGAGCACGAACGGTGAAAAATGACGCCGCTTACTACGAATCCGCCTATAACCCCCGTCTTGCCGTTCCCGAGTATGCCGACCACTTCGAACGCTGGCGCAACAAATCAAGATTAGCCCGCGCTGCCCTGTCTGGGTATCTCGATGTGCCCTATGGCCCGCATCCCATGGAGCAGCTGGACATCTTCGGCGCCAAAGGCCGGAGCCGGGCATTGCTGGTTTTCATCCACGGCGGTTACTGGCGCGCGCTGGACAAGAGCGACCACTCGTTCGTCGCGACTCCCTTCGTCGAGCGTGGCGTCACCATGGCCCTGGTCAATTACGCCCTCGCCCCGTCCGTTCACGTTCAGGACATCGTGTTGCAGGTGCTTCAAGCCTGCGCCTGGCTGTGCCGCAACGGCACCAACTTCGCCGCCCCTGCCGGCAAACTGTTCGTGTCGGGTCACTCCGCGGGCGGACATCTCACCGCCATGTGTCTGGCGGCGCTGTGGCCGGAGTTTTCCCCCGACCTCCCCGGCAAAGTGGTGCAAGCGGGTCTTTCAATCAGCGGCGTGTACGACGTGGTCCCGATCGTGCACACGCCTTCGGTTAACGTGGACGTGCGCCTGACGCCGGTCGAGGCTAAGCGGGTCAGCCCGGCGCTGATGCAGCCGGCCACGGATGCGCCCTTGTATACCGCCGTGGGCGGGAAGGAGCAGGAGGGGTTCCATCACCAAAACCAGTTGATCCGGGAGAAGTGGAAGTCGGTGGCCAAGGACGACCTGGCCTGCCCCGAGGACAACCACTTCACCGTCCTGGAGCGGTTCGCAACGCCCGGGAGCGCACTGTTCCAGGGGGCGATGAAGATGATGGGGCTTTAGGGCTCCGCTCACCCGTCGAGGCTGTGCCGACGACATAGCGGGTCGCGCCGGAGACGGGTCTAGACACGCTACCTCATACTGTATATATTATCAGTATGGGACTCAAGACCGTGATCGGCGATAAAGGTGCCGCGCACAAAGGCCGTGGTGCCACCATCAACCCTGAGGGCCGGTTCGAGTCGCTGCAGCGCGAGGCCTTCGACGACGGCTGGGACGCTGCACCTCAGGAGGACCCGGGCAGGCCGAAGACCACGGTCACACCGGAGCGGGCCAAGAGCATCATCAGCCGCAACGACTCGCCCGACGTCCCGTTTACGAACTCCATCAACCCTTATCGCGGCTGCGAGCATGGGTGCATTTACTGCTACGCCCGTCCCAGTCACGCCTACCTGGGCCTATCGCCCGGGCTGGACTTTGAAACCCGCCTATTCGCGAAGGTCAATGCCGCAGAGCTGCTGCGGGATGCGCTGTCCAAGCCCGGCTACCGCTGCGAAAGCATCACGGTCGGCGCGAACACCGACCCCTACCAGCCGGTCGAGCGCGAATGGCGCATAACACGCCAGGTGTTGGAGGTGCTGGCGGAGTGCGACCATCCCGTGGCCATCATCACCAAGAACGCCCTAGTGGAGCGCGACCTGGACCTGCTGGCGCCGATGGCAGCCAAGCGCCTGGCGCAAGTCTACGTCTCGGTCACGACGCTCGACCACGACCTCGCGCGGCGCATGGAACCGCGCGCCTCGGCGCCGCGCCGCCGCCTCGACGCGATCAGCGCTCTGTCACGGGCGGGCGTGCCCACCGGCGTGATGGTGGCGCCGATCGTCCCCTTTCTGACCGACGAGGCAATGGAATCGGTACTCGAGGCAGCGGCCGAGGCCGGCGCCAGCCGCGCCGGCTACACCGTCATGCGCTTGCCCTGGGAGGTGAAGGATCTGTTCCAGGACTGGCTCGAGCACCACTACCCGCTGAAAGCCGCGCACGTGATGAGTCGTGTGCGCCAGTTGCGCGGCGGCAAGGAGAACGACCCCAACTTCGGCACGCGCCTACGCGGTACCGGGCTGCTCGCCGAACTGCTGCGCAAGCGTTTCGAGAATGCCTGCCACCGCCTTGGGCTGAACCAGGCCCGCAGCGGGCTCGACATCGACACCTCGCGTTTCAAGCGCCCGCAGGACCGCGGGCAGCTCGACCTATTCTAGATGTTCAGGTACTGTTCTCGACGATAAGATGGTCGTGCTCGGCTGCTTCGCCAGCCCCATGAAAAAACTGTATCGCGCCGCCAACCTGCCCGATGCCCATATCCTGCGCGGCCTGCTCGCGCAGGCCGGCATCGAGACGCATGTGTTCAACGAGAACGCACAGGGTGGGCTCGGGCAGCTTCCCTTCACCGAGGCCTGGCCGGAAGTGTGGGTGGCGCAGGACCGCGACTTACCCCGTGCGCGAGCTATCGTTCAGGCCTTTGAATGCAGGCCAGCCGTATCCGCCGACCTCCGCTGCCCGGGCTGCGCGGAGGAGAACCCGAGCAGCTTCCAGTTGTGCTGGAGGTGTGGCACCTCGCTCGGCTAGCGCCGTGGTTGCATCGGGGTCGCGCCGCCGCTTTCTGCTGAGCCAGGTCAAAGACCGGGAGGGAAGATGAGCGGGCGCGTATGCTTGTACTATGGCGAGGCGCTCGGGCGATATGGCTTCCCGCACGGCCATCCATTGGGCGACGACCGTCAGGGCGCGTTCTTCAGAGAAGCCGTTGCGCGCGGGCTGGAGAAGGAGGTCTCGATCGTGGTGCCGCTGCGTGCCAGCCGCGCTGAGATCGAGCGTTTCCACACCAGGGGCTACGTCGACCGCGTGGAGCACGCCGAGGCGCGCGGCATCGAGTTCCTCGACGACGGGGACACGCCGGTATTTCCCGGGCTGTACGAAGCCGCTGCGACTGTCGTGGGCTCCGCCCTGGATGCGCTTTCCCGTGTCATGACGGGTGAGTGCCGGCGCACGTTCCAGCCTATCGGCGGCCTGCACCACGCGCGGCGAGGCGCCGCGGCGGGCTTCTGCGTTTTCAACGATCTCGGTGTGGTGATCGACACGTTGCGCGGCGAATACGGGGTGCGGCGTGTGGGCTACGTGGACATCGACGTGCACCACGGCGACGGCGTCTTCTATGCCTACGAGCACGACGCGGAGGTGGTCTTCGCCGACATCCACGAGGATGGGCGCTTTCTCTATCCCGGTACCGGCGCCGCGCACGAAACCGGGAGCGGCAAAGCGAAGGGCACCAAGCTCAACATCCCGCTCGCGCCTGGCGCCGGCGACCAGGCGTTTTCGGACGCATGGCCGCGCGTGGTGGCCCACCTGCGCGAATTCAAGCCGCAATTCTTCCTGTTCCAGTGCGGCGCCGACGGGCTGGAAGGCGACCCGCTCGCGCACCTGCGCTACTCGCCGCAAGTGCATGCGCAGGCCACGCGCAGCCTACGCCACCTGGCGGATGAGTACGCCGCCGGGCGCCTGATGGTCTTCGGCGGCGGGGGCTACAACCGCGACAACCTCGCAAGCGCATGGTGCACCGTGCTGCGGGAGCTCATCCGCTCTTAACTCAGCCCGGCGGACAGCGTGAGTCTGCCGTCCCCTAGCGCGTGCCGGTGGCGTGCTCCTCCCGCTGAGGCGTAACCACGCCGGAGCTGCGGGGCACCGTGACGAAGAACACCGCGCCCGATCCGGGGTCGGAGTTGAAGCCGATTTCGCCAGCCATGCGTTCAATCAACGCCTTGGAAATGGATAGCCCCAGGCCGCTGCCGCTGCGGCGGCGCTGGTCCAAGCTGTCGGCCTGGGCGAAGCGCTGGAAGATGCGGCCGCGGAACTCGGGTGCGATGCCCGGTCCCCGGTCTTTGACCAGAATGCGTACGTGGCTCTCGTTCGTCTCCGCCGCCACCACCACCGACTCTCCTGCGGGCGAGAACTTGGCTGCGTTGGACAGCAGGTTGGTGACGACCTGCAGCAGGCGGTCCGCATCCACCCACATGTACACCTCGTGCGGCGCAGTCTCGAGCACCAGCTTGACCCCGTATTTTAGGGCGTAGGCGCTGTTTAGCTCGACCGCGCGCTCCAGGAATTCGCCCACCGCGACCGCGGTGTGACGGAACCCATGCAGGCCCTTCTCCACCCGTTCCAGGTCCAGGATGCTGTCCACCAGGCCCGATAGGCGCGCAGCGTTACGGTAGGCGATGTCGAGGAATCTGCGCGCTTCCGCCGGGATGGCTGCAGCGTGCTCGTCCAGGACCACATCCAGCGCACCCAAGATCGAGGTGAGCGGCGTGCGCAGCTCGTGGCTGACGGTTGTGACGAACTCGGCTTGGCGGCGCTCCACGTCCTTGCGGTCGGTGATGTCGGAACTGGTGCCGGTGACCCGCAACGCCGAGCCGTTCTCCCCCCGCTCGACGACCCGGGCGTGAGTCTCGATCCACTTCCAATTGCCCAGCGGCGTGCGGGTGCGGTACTCGATGCGCAGGAACGGGCGCGCGCCCGACAGCGTTTCCTCCAGCGCCGAGTCGAGCGCGTCCAGGTCGTCTGCGTGCACCAGCGCGCGCAACTGCTGGATGGTAGTAACCGCCTGGGCGGCGGGCCCGCCGATGATCCGGCCCCACTGCTCACTCACGTAGATCTCACCGGTGGGCACATCCCAGTCGAGCAGCGCATCGCCGGAGCCCTCCAGCGCCAACTCCAGCCGCTCCCGGCTGCGCCGAAGCGCCGCTTCGGCCAGGCGCTCGGTGGTGACATCCTCGACCACCTGCACGTAGCCGAGCAGATGGCTGCCGTCCAGGATCGGCGCTGCGTGCAAGCGGCTCCAGATGATCGTGCCGTCCGCGTGCTCGTAACGATGCTCCGAGTTGAAGGGCGCGTGCGCGCGCCCCGCCGCGTTCCAGGCCTCGATGACCCGGTCGCGATCCTCCGGATGCAGCGCAACCCGCCAGCCGGGGCCTATGACCTGGTCGGGCGCGAGCCCGGCGAGCCTGTGGAAGTTGGCGTTGCTGAAGATGCAGTTGCCCCTGGCGTCGACAACGAACAAACCGAGCGGCGAGGCCTCGCTGATGGCGCGCAACCGCGCCTCGCTCTCGCGCAGGGCCCGCATACCCTTACGTCTGTCGGTGACATCGACCAGCGTTCCGGTGATGCCGTCGATCTTGCCGAGCGCGTCCAGGGTCGGATAAGCGAAAATCTCGACCCAGCAGGAGAGCCCATCGCTCCGCACCAGCCGCGCCGGGTGGCGCGAGGAGTAGATCTCGCCCCGCAGCAGGGACTGGAACGCTTCCAGATGACGCTCCCGGTCCTCGGGATGGACGAAGTCGGCGATCGGCCGGGTCAGCGAAGCTTCGATCGGACGCCCGGTCAGCGCGGTCCAGGTGGGATCGAGGCGGGTCCAGTTGCCATACGGGTCAGCCGAGTACGCGACCTCGTGCTCGTCCAGCTGTCCCCCGGTGAGGGTCAGCGGTCGCAATATCGGATCGTTTTCTGTCATGCGGCGAAGGTGAGCGTTGTGCTGGGCGCCAACCCGGCGCCCGTCGGTGCGTCGCCGAACTTCCAAAGGCGTCTCCTTCCCGGCGTTAGCGACACGGCTTGCTATTAGTATAGGCCGAGGCCGCGACGCCATGCGGTTGCGCAAAGGCTCTGCCGGCTCGGCCCGCAACGGCGGCGGGCTTCCTTAACGCGCACTCGCGCTGCAGGCAGCGCGCAGAGATGACGCGCTGCGGACGCGCGTCAGAACCGGAGGCGCAGGCCGACCCGGATCTCGGGCTTCAGGCCCTCAACGCCGCGGTCTTCGAGAAGGGCGTTGTAGTTGATGCCCCACGATGGAGTGAACCAGTGCTCGCCGACCACTCCGAGATTGCTGGTCTCCACGGGCGTCATGCCAGTCAGCGGGACGGTGGGATCGAAGGAGCGGCCAGTAGTATAGGACAGGCCCACCGAGCTGCGCGCAGAGTAGAAATAGCTGAGCTGCAGCCGGTGGCTCGTGGCGGTGCCGCCGCCCTCAGCACGGCCAGAGGCCAAGGTATAGGCCCCACGATAGCGGTCCCAGAAGCGCTCGAACGTCACCGTTCCGAGATCGGCACCCACAGCCGGTCCCATGCTCACCGGGGGCAGAGCGGTCAGCCCGAGGCCACCGCGGGCGTTCAGTGACTCGGGGAGCGGCATGCCCAACTGGCTGTGCCGGATGCCGGCCTGCATACCCCAGCCGTTGCCAAATTGGGTGGCGAGTTGGCCCATCACGGAGCGCTCGATCCCGCCGAGGGGCCCCGGAACCACGGTGGTCTCCACTAGGGACGACAGGTGCTGCGACAGCGGGCGCCAATAACCGCCGGTAGTCTCCGGCGCGTTCGTCCCCAGCGGATCGCCCGGCAGAGTGTAAGCGTAGCTCGTGCCTGCATCGGTAGGGCGGGCGCCGCCTTCGAGACTCAGTCGGCGCCAGTCCGGGAAGCCGCTGTCCGGGCGCAAGGTCTCGAAGCGGGCGTCGGTCGAAGCGGCACGCCGCGCGGTGCTGTCCAACGTCTGGGCTTGCAGAGGAGTGAGACAGAAAAGGAGTGCGGCCGCTGCGACCAGACACGCGAAGCATTTCATAGGCACCTCCTTCCCGGGTGTTATCCCGGTCTCCAGGCCGGCGACACCGCGCAACGTCAAGCAGCGCCGGCGCGAGATCCGAAGTGATGACTTATGTTAGCGGAATTCACCGGGGTCCGGCCAGTCTTGACGAAAATTTTGCTTAGTGGTTGCACCAAAACAACGCGAGACCGCCCATCGCTGCACCAACTTCTTGCCCGCGCCGTCGTTTGATTGCGTTCTGTTCTGCGTAACGAGTTGATCCAAAGCCAGAAATCTGATGGCACGGCGGTTGCTGAACGCAAGTCCCGTCAGGGCCGTCCGGCTTGGTGGCGGTCACATGGTGGAAGGCACAGGAGGGCGCCAAATTCGCGGCGCCTGGGCGAGGTGAATTTCGGCCAGATCGTCAAGCAAGTGGCCCGCGGCCAGCAGGCTGCGGCCGACCTCACCGAAGAGGACGCGCACGCTCTTTTCGCAGCCATGCTCGACGGCGGGGTGCCCGACCTCGAGTTGGGTGCGATCCTCACTGCGCTCCGCATGAAAGGTGAGTCA
>JBGPOV010000019.1:0-50089 GCA_041488255.1 Gammaproteobacteria bacterium
GGGGCGCTCGCGATCGGGAGGATGGCCGGGTGTTTTGGTGTAGACGCGCAGGACGTGGAGATTTCGAAACAGAAACGGCCCCAGCTCCCCGAGCCCGTGGCCCGTCGCTGCCGACACCGAGAGCGCGGGATACAGCACGCCCGTCAGCTCGCGAAACACGCGCAGCTCCTCGTCGGGATCAGTGAGGTGTTCCGATTTGTTGGCCAGAATCAGCGTTGGGAACCGCAGTGCGAAGGGGTCGCCGCTCTCCCCGATTGCCTCTCCTGCCGACGCCCAACCCTCTGTCAGCGTGACGCGCCGCTCCCGCAGGATGTCATGCAAGGCCTGCATTTGCTCGACGCAAGCCGGGTCGCTCAGGTCCACGACCAGGAGGCAGCCGTCGACCGTCTGCATCGCGTCCGCGATCCACGGCACCGGATGCTCGGGGGAGATCGCCGGCAGGTCGACAAGCTGAAAATGGATGTCTTCGTGCGGCATCATGCCCGGCTCGGGATGCAGGGTGGTGAAGGGATACGGCGCCACGTGAGCGTTCGATCCCGTCAATCGCGCGTGCAGGGAGGACTTGCCCGAGTTGGGCGGGCCGATGAGCGCGAGTTGCGCAGCGCCTTCGGGGCGCGTCACGACGGCCGGGCTGCTGCGTGTGCCGCCCTTCTTCGGTCCCTCCAGCTCGTCGGACAGATCCTTGATCTTGCGCTTGATGTCGCCCTGAAGATGGTCGGTCCCCTTGTGCTTGGGGATCACGCGCAGCATTTCGCGCAGCCACTCCAGGCGCTCCCTGGGATCGCGCGCCTTGCGGAAGTTGGCCTCGGCGGCCTTGTATTCGGGCGACAGGTTGGCGGGCATGGTGAGACAACGCCAACGCTAAGGATCAGAGCGATAGCCTACTCGTGTCGCTCCGAAACGTCACGCGCGCTTCAGCTCGTCGCCGAGGACAGCTCGAACGACTGGCCCGCCCGGACGAAGCCGAGGAAGCCGTCGGCCAAAGCGTCGGGCAGCGGGCCGGGCTGGTAGCCGTAGAGCCAGGTCTTGGCGCGCACGGCCTCGGGGAGCTGAACCAGATCGTCGTAGTGCGCGTGGATGCCGGTCTTCGTCGCGCTTGTTTCACAGTCATGAAAGATTAGATCGGCACTTGCGTAGTAGGGAGCTAGGTGATCCGGCGTGTATTGAGTGTCTGTGGTCAGGAGGATTCGATGATCGCTGTCCTCGATGAGCAGGCCGTAGCTGGAGGCGGTTGCGTTCGGACTCGAGACATGGATCATGGGAACTGGCTCAAGGCGCGCACCGCCCCATTCAAAAGGCTTGTAGATCGAGACGGGGTGGACATCGAAGAAGGTTTCCAGGGTCGTCTCGGCCTCCGAGATGACTCCCATACCGCCGCGCAGGCAGTGGTCCCAAAGGGGCCCAGCCAACGATGCTTCGACATAGAGCCGGGGGAGAGTGCAGCGCGGGTCGAACTTTCTCTGAAAGCCGATCGACTCCAGTCCGCCGGCATGATCCGAGTGCAGGTGGCTGACGTATATGTCGGTGACGTCGAGGTAGGACAAGCCCTGCCTGGGCAGGGACCAGCGGATGTCGGTGCCGCAGTCGATCAACAGGCGCCGCCCCGCATCGCTGACCAGCAGCATGTTGGACTGGAAATTGTCTCCACCTACCGTGTAGGCGGAACCTGATCCGAGGAAAACGAGTCTCATTATCGTAGTCTACGGCGCACCCGTGAGGCATGCTATGAACTGTTTCACACTTCTCGAGCCTGGTCCGTGGGCCCTGCTCTGAGGGACGCGCTTTCGAAGGTCTGGATCCTCCAGGGGCTGTCGGAGGAGGAGCTCGCGCACCTGTCCCGGCTGGCGCGGACGAAGGTCTACAAGCCCAGGGAGATCATCGTCCATAAGGGTGACCCGGCGGAGGAGTTCTTCGTGCTCCTGCGCGGTCGCGCGAAAGTCGGTACGCCGGGCGCCGACGGCTCCGATGCCACGATCAATGTCATGGGCCCTGGAGAGGTCTTTGGAGAGATTGCGATCCTCGACGGCCAGCCTCGGTCCGCCACCGTAACCACCCTCGAGGAGTGCGAGATGGCGGTCGTGGATAAGCCGGCGTTCAATGGTCTGCTCGCCTCCTCGCCGTCGATCGCCGTCAAGCTTCTCGGCGTGCTTGCAGGGCGCGTGCGGGAGCTTACGGCTCGCATCGAGGACCGCGCCTTCCTCGATGTGCCTGCCCGACTGGCGAAGCAACTGCTGTGGCTGGCAAGGAATCACGGCAACGCGAGGGGCTCTGCGATCCGAATCGATCTGAGGCTGTCACAACAGGAGCTGGGCGATCTCATCGGCGCCACCCGAGAAAGCGTGAACAAGCAGCTGCGCGAGTGGACTCGAAGCGGCATCGTGAAGCAGGAACGCGACTGCATCGAACTGTTCGACCTGGACGCCCTAAGAGCTGTCGCCGAAGGCCGGTAGGCTGGTCGTATGCCGGGCGCTGGCGGCGCTCGACTTGTCGGGTGACCCACGCGTTCTAATCACGCAGCCTCACGTACTCGTACTCGACCGGAAGATTGTTGATGCCGCGATCGGGCGGTGCGATCCAGCCGGCCATCTTCCCGGGTTCGACCACGCGCTGCATCAGGCTGCGCACGAAAGCCCGATCGGCCTCGCCGGGAAGCCATTCCGGGAGGCGCCGATCGTAGTCCTCGCCGCTGATGGCACGGCCTTCAGTGTCCGTCGGCACGTTGGCCCAGACCCCGATGGAGCGCCGAAAGCGCGCGCCGGGCAGCACCAGCCGGAAGTCGAAGCCCGCGCGTTGGATCTGCATGTTCCAGCGCTTGACCCCGATCTCGCAGTCCTTGATGTATGAGCTGCGCAACACCTCATTCATGGCGTTGCGCAGGCTGACGTTTTGTTTCCCCTGCGGCGTGTCCAGCTCAAACGTGGTCTCGGTACAGACGTGATCCTGGTACTGGCTCTCGTCCGGGCGGCCTTTGATGCCGTTGGCAAAAGAGCTGGCGGCGTTGGACGATACCTCGGAGCCGAACAAGTCCACGGACGACGTGAACCAGAAATTCAGATAGCGTTGAATAGTCGGCAAGTCGATGGCGCCGTGGTCGCGAATCGCCTGTGGATCGTCGGTGCTCAGCTCTTTCATCACCTCGAGCGTGCGCTTTACCACGCGGCCTACACCCGTTTCCCCGACGAACATGTGGTGCGCCTCCTCGGTGAGCATGAACCGGCAGGTGCGGGAAAGCGGATCGAAGCCCGATTCAGCCAGACTCTTCAACTGGAACTTGCCGTCGCGGTCGGTGAAGTAGGTGAACATGAAGAACGACAGCCAGTCGCTGATCGGCTCGTTAAAGGTGCTCAGGATGCGCGGCTTGTCCGCGTCACCGGAGTGGCGGGCAAGCAACTCCTCCGCCTCTTCGCGGCCGTCTCGGCCGAAGTAGCCGTGCAACAGGTACACCATGGCCCATAGGTGGCGGCCCTCTTCCACGTTGACCTGGAACAGATTGCGCAAATCGTAGAGCGACGGGCAGGTATGGCCGAGCAGATGCTGTTGCTCCACCGATGCCGGCTCGGTGTCGCCTTGCGTGACGATGATGCGACGAAACTGCGAGCGCAGTTCGCCCGGCACCTGCTGCCATGCGGGCTTCCCGAAGTTGTCACCGAAGCCGATTGTGCGTTCAGCGATCGGCTCGGCCAGAAAGATGCCCCAACGGTAGTCGGGCATCTTCACCGCGCCGTACGTCGCCCAGCCCTGCGCATCCACGCCGGTGGCGGTGCGCAGGTAGACATCCGCAGAGGCGAAGCCGTTCGGCCCCATCTCTCGCCACCAGTCCAGGAACCTGGGTTGCCAGTGCTCCAGCGCACGTTGCAGGGCCCGATCGTTCGCGAGGTTCACATTGTTCGGGATGCGGTCGCTGTAATCGATGCTCATCAGACTCTCTCCCAGTTGAACTTGGCCTTGGAGCCTGTTCCGAACACTTTGAGTGCCCCCTGGTCCCCGACGGCGTTGGGTCGATTGAAAATCCAGTTCTGCCAGGCAGACAAGCGCCCGAAGATGCGCGTTTCCATGGTCTCTGCGCCGGGGAAGCGCAAGCTGGCCTCCATTCCGGTGAGCGCATCGGGCGAGAGGCTGGCGCGCTCTTCGATCGCGATGCGCACCTCGTCCGTCCAGTCGATGTCGTCCGGCGTGAACGTGACCAGACTCAGCTCCTGGGCGACCGAGGCCGGGAGCTTGTCACCGATGACGCCACGAGCCGTCTCCACGGGCTGCTTCTCCCCGCAGAAGCGTGTGGCGACGCGGGTCTGGTGATTCACCATCGGGTAGGCCCCGAAGTTCAGCTTCGACAGCGCGATCCGAGGCGACTCTGGCTCGTCCTCGGGCAGCAGGAGCATATAGCTGCGGTCGGCGGCCAGCGCAAGCTCGAACAGCGTGCCCGCGAAACAGGAGCCCCGCTCGATGATAGCGAAGAGCGTGCGCGAGGACACGTCCAGCCGAGCCAGCGTGCGGCGGAGCAAGCCGATGGTCTGTTTCACGAACCAGTCCGACTCGTGTGCCTTTAGAGCGGCGTCGGCGGCCAGCACGGCATCGATCTCGCCACGGGTCTTCAGGATCCACAGGCCGATGTCGAGATCGTTCGTGCGCAGCATGAGGATCGCGTCGTCCAACTGGCGCGCCACCGCGAGCGGCCACCAGGTCGCGCCGGCGGCGTGGATGCCTGCTACGTCGGCGGGCTGAACGCCGGTAGGAGCGGACACGGTGATCGTGGCGGTGCGCGCCTTGCGGTCGACCGCCACATCGACGTGCTCGTAGTGATAGCCCGCAGCGTCGATGGAGCGTTCGAGCGGCGTCAGTGTGATCCCTTTGCCCGAGCCCGGCCGCTTGCTCTGCCCCGCCAGCGCCGCCGCGCGCTCGGTGACGGCCTGCCTGAACTGTTGCGGCTTCGCGATCCGGTCGACCAGGTTCCACTGCTGGGCGCGGTCCGCGCGCACGCCCTCGGCTGTGCTGCAGAACACGTCGGCGAGGTCGCGGCGGACCCTGCGCTTGTCGGTCAGGCGCGTCAGCCCGCCCGTGCCCGGCAGCACGCCCAGCAGCGGCACCTCGGGGAGGCTGACGGTCGAGGAGCGATCGTCGATCATCAGGATCTCGTCGCAGGCGAGCGCCAGCTCGTAGCCGCCGCCGGCCACGGTGCCATTCACCGCGGCGAGGAACTTGAGCCCCTCGTGGCGGCTCGAGTCCTCCATGCCGTTGCGCGTCTCGTTGGTGAACTTGCAGAAGTTCACCTTCCAGGCGTGGCTGGAAAGCCCGAGCATGTAGATGTTGGCGCCGGAGCAGAACATGCGTTCGCGCGCCGAGGTGAGGACCACGCACTTCACCTCGGGGTGCTCGAAGCGGATGCGCTGCAACGCGTCGTGCAGTTCGATGTCGACGCCCAGGTCGTACGAGTTGAGCTTGAGCCGGTAACCGGGCTTGATGCCCTTCTCTTCGTTCACGTCCATCAACAGCGTGGCGACCGGGCCGTCGAAGGTCAAGCGCCAGTGGACATAGCGGTCGGGATGCGTGTCGTAGGCCACCAGGGCTCGGGGTTCGGATGATGCCGGTTCCAGAACTGCGCTCATGCTGGTCCCTCCAAAATTCGATCAGGCGCGAATGGCCTTCCTGAGGTCTCTCAGGCTGCGTTCGACCGTGCGCCCGGCCGTGTCCACCGTCGCATCCGCCTGGCCATACAGCACAGCACGGCCATCGAGGATGCGGCGCAGGTCGTCCATGGCTTCGGCGTTGCCTGCCATGGGGCGCGTATCGCCCTGTGCCACGACCCGGGCCATGTGCTCCTCTGGCAGCGCCTTCAACCAGACGGTGAAGCACGTCGATAGCAGCAGGTCATAGGTGCCAGGCTCCGAGACGATGCTGCCGCCGGTGGCGATCACGCACCGATCGCGCTGCTGCAGCACGTTCTCCAGGCAACGCCGCTCGTAGCGCCGGTAGCCCTGCTGGCCATAGAGCAGGAAGATCTCGGAAAGACTGGTGCCGGCCTCGCGCTCGACCTCCCGGTCCAGCTCGACAAACGGAACGCCGAGCTGCTTCGCGAGCAGCGCACCGAGGCTGGACTTGCCTGCGCCGCGCAGGCCGATGAGCGCGACGCGCTTCGTGCGCTCCAGCGGGCTGCTGCCGAACTCGCGCATGAGCTGGGCGCGCACCCTCGGAAGTTGCCGGGGCGGCAGGCGCCGGAGAAACTGCTGGATCAGCGTCAGCTCCACGGCCTGCGCGTCCTGTCCGTTGACCAGTTCGCCGAGCGGCAGGTTGAGCGCGGCGGCCACCTTCTGCAGCAGGAGCACCGAGATGTTCCCTTGCCCGGACTCCAGCTGCGCCAGATAGCGCTCCGACACGCCGGACTCAGCGGCGAGGCCCTTTCGCGTCATTCCGCTGCGCGCCCGAGCCGTGCGCACGCGCTCGCCCAGCTCCAGCAGGACGCGGCCGTCGCTGGAGGCCTGCTGTGCCGGCTTTGTGGCGCGGCGTTGCGGGCCGCCACGGGTTTTCAGGGCCTGGTCGGTTGGCATGAAATATAGTGCTTGTCAGATCCTATAACGGTAATATAATGCATGTAAGGGAAAAACGAAAGCGGAATGAATCGAGCCTGAAGAAAACCGCCACCGGAGAGATCGTTGCCGCTCGACATCACCATCCTGGTCGGAACCATGACCGGCACCGCGCAGCTCGTGGCGCAGGAGCTCGAGCTTCGCATCGATGACGGCGAAATCCTGGCGAAGGCCAGGCTGATGGACAATCTCGACGCGGCCGTGTTCGAACCCGGGGGCCTGTTCTTGATCTGCACGTCCACCTACGGGCAGGGAGACGTGCCTGACAACGCCAAGCAGCTGTACGAATCGCTGCAGAGCGCTCGGCCGGACCTCTCTCACATACGCTACGGGGTCATTGCGCTGGGCGACCGGACCTACGCCGAGACCTTCTGCAACGGCGGCAGGCGCTTCGACCGCATCCTGTCCGAGCTCGGAGCCACGCGCATCGGGGATATCCTGCTCCACGACGCCAGCTCGGGCACCATGCCCGAGGAGATTGCCGCGGCGTGGATCGACGGCTGGGTCGCGCTGTGCCGCGAGCAGATCGGCGAGAGCGCTGGCGCTTAGCTAAAGCTCAGCACAAAGGCTCAGGTGCCGCCGACTTCGCCGATTACCTGATCTCTGCTCTGAATGGGGAGGTGAGTTGTGATACAACGCTCACCTTTGATAGGAAGGCTGCAGGTGTTCTCGGTATTATCGATGTGAGTGCAGACGCCGCGCAGCGGCCGAGAGGCCGAGCGGGCGCAGATTCCAGGGAGGAGCGCAGTGCTGGGCTTGAGCAGCGCTGACCACAGCGTCAGCCCCCCGATCATCAACATCCCGCGCCAGTACAACGCCGCGTACGATCTGATCGAGCGCAACCTGGCGGCGGGGCGAGCGGGCAAGATTGCCTACATCGACGACAGGGGCCGCTACACCTATGGCGAGCTGGCGCAGCGCGTCGACCGCGCGGCAACCGTGTTGACCGGTCTCGGCCTCCAGATGGAAGACCGGATCATGCTGACGCATCTGGACACCATCGACTTCCCCAGCGTGTTCCTCGGCGCCGTCAAGGCCGGCATCGTGCCGATCGCGGCCAACACTATGCTCACCACGACCGATTACAAATTCATGCTCGAGGACAGCCGCGCCCGCGCGCTCGTGGTCTCGGAGGCGCTGCTGCCGAGCTTCGCGCCGATCCTGAGCGGCCTGCCATCGCTCAAACATGTGATCGTGTCTGGCAAGGACGCGCACGGCCAACTCCTGCTGCAGGAGCTGACAGCGAAGGCCGTGCCACGCTTCGAGCCCGCGCCGACCACCAGCGAGGATGTGTGCTTCTGGCTTTACTCCTCCGGCTCTACCGGCACACCCAAGGGCACGGTCCATGTCCACTCCAGTCTGATACAGACTGCTGAGTTGTACGCGCGGCCGATCCTAGGGATACGCGAGAGCGACGTGGTGTTTTCGGCGGCGAAGCTGTTCTTCGCGTACGGACTGGGCAACTCGCTCACGTTCCCGATGACCGTGGGCGCGACGGCGGTGCTGATGGCGGAGCGTCCCACGCCCGCCGCCGTGTTCAAGCGCTTGAAGGAACATCGCCCGAGCATCTTCTATGGTGTCCCAACGCTGTTCGGGGCGCTGCTTGCCAGCCCGGATTTGCCGCGTCGAGAGGAGGCCGCGCTGCGCATCTGCACCTCGGCCGGCGAAGCGCTCCCGGCCGAGATGGGCAGGCGCTGGACGGAGCACTTCGGCGTGGAGATCCTGGATGGCATCGGCTCGACCGAGATGCTCCACGTCTTCATTTCGAACCGGCCGGGCGAGGCGCGCTACGGCACCACTGGCAAGCCGGTGCCCGGCTACCAGATTCGATTGGTGGACGAGTACGGACAGGAAGTCGGAGCCGACGAGCTGGGCGAGCTGCAGATCAACGGGCCCTCGAGTGCGATCCACTATTGGAACAATCGCGCCAAGAGTCAGGCGACCTTCATCGGGCCCTGGACCCGCGCCGGCGACAAGTACAGCGTCGACAAGGACGGGTATTACACCTACGGGGGGCGCACCGACGACATGCTCAAGGTCAGCGGCATGTACGTCTCGCCCTTTGAAGTCGAGGCGGTGCTCCTCACACACCCCGACGTGCTGGAAGCGGCGGTGATCGGTGCGCCCGACGAGCAGCAACTCATAAAGCCGAAGGCTTTTGTGGTGGTCAAACCTGGCGTGCAGGCCGGCGATGCGCTGGCCGAATCGCTAAAGCACCACGTGAAGGACCGGCTCGCGCCCTACAAATACCCGCGCTGGGTCGAGTTCCTCGCGGAACTGCCCAAGACCGCCACCGGCAAGATCCAGCGCTTCAAGCTGCGCGCGCGGGGCTGAGAACGAACAGACCGCTGGAGGCAGCGTTTGGACACTCGCATCCTCACCTCTCCGGACGTCCAGTCCGACATCGTGGATCGGGCCCGCGCGCTGGTGCCGCGCGTCGCGTTGCTTGCTATGGACATCGAACGCGAGCGCCGCTTGCCCGCGCCTCTCCTGGACGCGCTTCACGAGGCACGCCTGTTTCGCCTGCTGCTGCCGCGCTCGCAGGGCGGACTCGAGACCGATCCGGTCACGTTCTTCCACGTCATAGAGGCCATCGCCACGGCCGACGCCAGCACCGCCTGGTGCCTGGGCCAGGCGGGCGGCTGCGCCATGGCGGCGGCCTACCTCGAACCGGCGGTCGCCCGGCAAGTCTTCGGCGATCCGCGCGCCGTGCTGGCCTGGGGACCGGGCCCCAAGGTCAGCGCGGTCGCCGTCGAGGGCGGCTATCGAGTTACCGGCGTATGGGCTTTCGCCAGCGGCGGCCGGCATGCGACCTGGCTGGGCGCCCAGTGCCCGATCTTCGAGACCGACGGCCGTCCGCGCCTCAACGCGGAGGGCCGGCAGGTCGAGCGCACCATGCTCGTACCGGCTTCCGAGGTCGAATGGACCGACATCTGGAACGTCGTCGGACTGCGCGGTACCGCCAGCGACCAGTACGCGCTGACCGATCGTTTCGTGCGCCACGATCACTCGATCACGCGCGAATTCCAGAAGGAGTGCCGCGAGCCGGGGCCGCTCTACCGCATGCCAGCGTTGGCCTTTTACGAGCTGGGGTTCGCAGGGGTGGCGCTGGGCCTCGCGCGCGCCTCGCTCGACGTCTTCATCGACCTCGCTCGCAACAAGGTGCCGCGTGGCATGAAGAGCGCGCTGCGCGACAGCGCCGTGGTGCAGTCCGGCCTTGCTCAAACGGAAGTGCGCGTGCGTGCCGCGCGCGCTTTCTTGCTGCAGTCGGCGCAGCAGATCTGGAAGGAGGTCGGGCAGCCCGGCGGCGCGCTGACGCTGGCGCATCGCATGACAAGCCGCATGGCCTCGACGCACGCCATCCATGCCGCGCGCGACGCCGTCGATTTCTGCTACCACGCCGCCGGTGCGACGGCGATCTTCGAGAGCCATCCGCTGGAGCGCCGCTTCCGCGACATGCACACCGTGACCCAGCAGCTCCAGGCGCGGCTATCGCATTTCGAGAACGTCGGTGCCTACTTGCTGGGCGGCGAGCCCGACCTGACGTTTGCGTGATCATCAGGCGTTCGGTCTGCGCGGGAAGCTGCGCGCGGAGCGTGGCCAGTCCACCGTCTAAAGGCGCGCGAGAAGCTGCTCACCTCGGCGAACCCGAGAAGGTAGGCGATCTCCGATACCGACACGGTGGAGTCCTTGAGGTATTGCTCCGCGAGCTGTCGGCGCGTGTCGTCCAGCAGCTTGCGGAAAGTGACTCCGCGCGCTTCTAGCTTGCGCTGCAAGCTGCGCAGACTGAGGTTGAGCGCACGCGCAATCGATGGCTCATCCACTTCGCCGCTCGGCAAGAGTCGGATCAGCTTGGCCTGCACTTGGACTGTGACCTCACTGCGCTCCAGACGAGCCAGATAGTCGGTCAAGACCTGCTCGTTCACCCGCAGGAGCACCGGGTTCGTGGTAGGCAGCTGCGCATCCAGATCGGTGGCCCGGAATACTACGCAATTCTCCGTTGTGCCGAAATCGACCGGGCAGCCGAAGAAGGCTTGCAATCGGCTCGAGCAACCCGGCTCCGCTCGGGTCAGCTTGACGCGCACGGGGTCGATCTGTCCGCCGCGGCCTTGGCGACACAGGATCACGATGGAGGCGACGCCGGCGTCGATCGAAGCCGGAACCATCTGATCGTCGGGCAGCGAGCTGAGCAGCTTGACCGCGACTTCGCCGCCATGCTGCTGCAGTTCGAGGTGGGCGCCGGTCGTGACCACGCGACCGTACCGCACCATGCGCAGGAGCGCCTCGCGTAACGTCTCGCTCGCCAACGCAGAGTAGCCCAGCGCATGGAACGTCGTAGGGTGCCAAGCCTGGGCCACCTCGAGCCCGAAGCATTCGTCCCCGGTGGCCGACGTTGCCAGTGCCCAAAGCCGCTGCATTCCGGCCAGCGGGTAGCGTGCGTTCGGATCGCGCAGCCGGTCTGGATCCAGCCCCGCGCGCCGGAACAAGGCGCCGCTGTCGAGCGCATGCGCAGCCAGCGCCCGGTGAATCATCAGCGCCCAGGAGGTCAGGGTGGACATTACCACTCAGGGCACCCCGCGGCATTGGCGCAATCGGACAACCGATTGGCGCGACGCGACCTGTGTCTGCAAGGCACTCCGCTTTAGGCTTGCTCCTGTACGCGGACGAGCCATCCATGAATCTGTGGCAGCCGCACGACTGAGGAGGAATACGACATGGCAAGCACGATCAAAGATCAAGGAATCGGGCAACGAACACTGGACACGGAGTTCCGCATCTACGGAAAAGGGGTACACACCGCTCAGCCGGTGTGCATGACGGTCTACCCTGGGGAACCAGACACGGGTATCTGTTTCCTCCGCTCGGACCAGCCGCCATCGCGCGCGCTGATTCTTGCGCGCTGGAGCAGCGTGGTGAGCTCTGAATACTCCACGGACATCGGCAACGGCGCGGGCGTCAGCGTGCGCACGCTCGAGCATCTCATGGCTGCCTTGCGGCTGGGGTGCGTGGACAATGCTTTGGTCGTGCTCAATGGGCCAGAGATCCCGGCACTCGACGGTAGCGCTGCACCGTTTCTGCGGGAGATCGAGCGCGCGGGCACGGTGGAGCAAAACGCACCGGCCCGAACTATCGTCTTGCTGCACCCAGTGCAGGTTCGCGAAGGCTGCAGGTACGTGCGCCTGAGCCCGAGCCTGGATCCCCGCCTGACTATCACGATCGATTACCCGGGCACGGCGCTCGGCATGCAGTCGATCGGCACGGCATGGAATCGGGATTTCCTCAAACGCGAGATCGCGCCCGCGCGCGCCTTCGGCTTCGCTGCCGATCACGCCGGATTGATGGAACGCGGCCATGCTCTCGGAGCAGACCTGGCCAATACGGTGGTCGTGGATGGCAAGCAGATCCGTAACCCCGGAGGGTTGAGATATCGGGACGAGTTCGTCAGGCATAAGTTGCTCGATGCGATCGGCGATCTGTACCTCGCTGGCTGGCCCATTCGGGCGAACTACGAGGGCTTCAGACCAGGCCACGGGCTCAACGTCAGGCTGCTCAGGAAAGTTTTTGAGCAAGACTCGGACGCCTGGGCATTGGTACCGGCGCGAGCCCGAAAGCGCGTCGAGTCTGAAACAGCCGCCGCCCTTCTTCAAGCCTGATTTTGCTGGCTGTTGCACCAAAGAGTGGCCCTCAGTGGCACAGACCGGGATTTTAGAGTCGATAGGAAGAGACCGCATGGAACGCTTTTCGAAGATCGTCACCCTCACCTACGCGAGCGTGAGCTTGCGACTCGGCTGGCTCAGCGCGGCTATCGGGTTTCTCTTTCTGGCCGGTGCGGTTGTTGGCATCGTCGTCGGACACGCCGTCTGGTCGTTCGCCTGCACGATCATTGCCGCAGCCACAGGGCGGCGCGAGCGACAGCCGCCTAAACAAAAGGAGTCGGCGCCTAACGGGTACGCATAGATTTGGTCGTCAGATATCCGCTCGACGCTGGCACGCCCTGACGCTCCGGATCCTAGAAAGTTTGCGGCGGCCGCCGGTCCGCCCAGGGCTGTGCCGCCTCGAGTTGGGCCGCTAAACGAAAGAGCGTCGCCTCGTCGCCAAAGGGCGCGACGAACTGCACCCCCACCGGGAGCCCTGTGGGTGACCAGTGAAGCGGCACCGACATGGCCGGATTGCCGGAGGTGTTGAACGGTGAGGTGAAGGCGATATCGCCGAAGAGCGCCTCGCGATAGGCATCGGTATCGGTCCTCATCATGCTGATCACACCCAGTTTGTGCGGGGGCGTGCACATGGTGGGCGTGAGCAACATGTCGTAGCGGGTGAAGAACCGACCGACGACCCGGCCCGTGCGGTGCAGCACATCGATCGCCCCCGCATAGTCGCTCGCGGAGAATTGGCGCCCGAACTCTGCGTAGCCCCAGGTGATCGTCTCGACATCCTCGGGCGTCGCCTCGCGGCCGAGAACTGCCACCGCCCGCTGGAGCACGGCGCGGGTCTGGGAAGTGACGATGATCCTGACGGCTTTGCTGCGTGCCGCTTCGTCGATTGCGGGCGAGGCCTCTTCCAAGTGGTGGCCCAGACTCTCGCACAGCTTCGCCGCCTTTGCGACCGCTGCTACACACTCTGGATCGACCGCGTGGCCGTTCCACGCTTTTGTGGTGAAAGCAATCCTGAGCCGCCCGGGATCGGCCCCGACCTCGGCCAGATAGGGGCGGCTCGGCGGCGGCGCCCAATAGGGGTCTCCGATGTCCGGGCCAGAGGTCGCGTCGAGGAGCGCCGCGCTGTCGCGCACCGAGCGCGTGATCGCGTGAGCGCTGGCCAGGCCGCTCCAGCGCTCGCCGAAATCAGGGCCAAACGGGGTGCGCGCGCGCGTGGGCTTGAGACCGAACAACCCACAGCAGCTGGCGGGGATCCGGATCGAACCGCCGCCGTCAGTGCCATGTGCCATCGGAAGCATTCCCGCCGCAACTGCGGCGGCCGAGCCACCGCTCGAACCGCCTGCGCTGTACTCGGGGTTCCAGGGATTGTGTGTCGCACCGAACAGCCGCGATTCAGACGAAGTGGAAAGGCCAAATTCCGGGCTATGCGTCTTACCAAAGATGACGAGGCCAGCTCGCTTCATCCGCACGACCATCTCGGAGTCGTGGTCGGGAACAAAGTTACGGAAGATGCTGGAGCCGAAGGTGCTGACAGTGCCGGCGTACAAGGGGCCGAGATCCTTGAGCAGGTAGGGCACGCCGGTGAACGGACCCGTGGGCAACCCCGCCGCGATCGCCGCCTTCGCCTGATCGTACATGCGGTTGACGACGGCGTTTGTGGCCGGGTTACGCTGCTCGACGCGCTGCATTGCCAGTTCAAGTAGCTCGCCCGAGCTTGCCTGGCGCGCCTTGACCAGTCCGGCGAGGCCAATGCCGTCATAACGGTCATAGTCCGGCAAAGTGGTCCTGTCCGCCGCCGACGCCCTAGCGGAGTCGCGACCGAGGCTGATGAACCCGCCGGCGGCCACCACAGCCGCCGTCAGGCCGGTAGTGCGCAGAAACTCCCTGCGGCTCAATCCGTTTGAGTCCATGGTATTACTCCCAATTGACCGTCCAAGCTTACGCGCTAGACGTCGCTGAACTAAGGGCTCCTTTCCCCTTGCGGGGGAAAGCGGGGACGGGGGGAAGATTCGATCGCCTCGACCATCCCAAACCCCGTGCGTACCGCACGCTGCGGGTCGTCCTCGTGCGCTTATGTCGAGGCCGGGATATTCGAGGATGCGCATTGGGTGGAGATCACATCGTAGCGCAGCCGGCTCGATCCGCCAAGCGTGCACGCAGTTCCGTGGAGAGGCTTCGCGTCGCCCGCAGATCAGCGCGTCGCTTCGCGGACATCGTCGGGTCCGATCAGCGCGCCGGGCCGCTCGCGAGCTGGCTAGTCGGCGTGTCTAAGGCCCGCGATCCTCACTGGGCCCGGCAAGGGAAGAGTAAGCTTCTAAGAACCGGCCGCGCGACGTGGCCGGCAGCCTCAGTTAGTGCGTTCAGCTGGGATCACCAGTGCCAAAGAAACTGCGCATCGGCATCGTCGGGGCGGGACCCGCCGGACTCCTGTTCGCCTTGCTGGCCAAGCGGAGGCAGCCGGACCGCGGCATCTTCATCGTCGAGCAGAACCCGCGCGATGCCACGTTCGGCTTCGGGGTGGTGTTCTCCCAGGGCGCGCTCAGCCTCCTCGAGCGCGACGAGCCAGAGGTCCACCATGCTTTAGCCGGTGAAATGGAGTCCTGGCCGGTGCAGAAGATCGTGCATCGAGACGAGGCGGTAGTCATCGACGGCAACGGCTTCTCGGCTGTGGCGCGGCTCACGCTGATCCAACTGCTGCAACGGCTTGCGCAGGAGCGAGGCGTGCGCATGGAGTTCGGCCGCCCGCGCGACTCGTTGGCAGCATTCGATGGGTTTGACCTCCTGGTCGGCGCCGATGGCGTTAATTCGCTGGTGCGTCGCTTACACAACGAGCGTTTCGAGCCGCGTATCGAGCACCTCACCAACAAGTTCGCTTGGTACGGGACGGAACAGGTGTTCGACTGCCTGACGCTCACCTTCCGCGCCAACGAACACGGCGCCTTCGTTGCGCACCATTACCGCTACAGCCCGCGCATGAGTACTTTCATCGTCGAGTGCGCTGCAGCGACCTGGTACCGCGCCGGGCTCGATCGCATGTCTGACGAACAGAGCCGGGCCTACTGCGAGCGAGTATTCGCCCCGGATCTCGGCGGACATAGCTTGGTTTCGAACCGCTCGCTCTGGCGCAACTTTCCGCTCGTGTACTGCCGCAATTGGGCCGTGGAGAACGTGGTCGTGATCGGCGACGCGCTGCGTACCGGGCATTTCTCGATTGGCTCCGGGACGCGGCTGGCCTTCGAGGACGCGATCGCTCTGGAGCGTGCGTTGGCTGCGGCCTACGACGATGTGGCGGTAGCCTGCAAGCTGTTCGAGCGCGAGCGGCGGCCGGTGGTCGACAAGCTGGTGGCCGCGGCGAACAAGAGTTCGTTTTGGTATGAGCGCTTCGCCGACAAGATGCCGCTCGAGCCCTGGGAGCTCGCTTACGACTACATGACTCGCAGCGGGCGCATGAGCGACGACCGGCTGCAAGAGACGGCGCCCGAGTTCATGGCGATGGTGGAAGCGAGGCGCCGGGCCAATCCCTGCTGGGAGGCGAGGCTGGAGGGGCGCGTTGCCGACGCCGTCCCGCGTGACACGCCTGGTGCGCGAGAAATCGGGTTTCGCCTTCCTGAGCGATACAACGCCTCGAGCATCTTGTTCGACAACCTCGGCGCGGGGCGCGGCGAGAAGACGGCCGTCCTTTCTCAGGGCCGTTCCACGAGCTACCACGCGCTGTGCGCGCTGGCCTCGCAGTTCGGCCACGGGCTGAATGTCTTGGGCCTGACGCGCGGCCAGCGGGTGTTGCTGCTGATGCATGACACGCCGCAACTGGGTGCCGCCATCTTCGGCGCGATCCGCCCTGGCTTCGTGCCGGTGCTGGTCAACACGTTGTCGCCGCCCGACCTGGTTGCCTATTTCCTGCACGACAGCGGCGCCGAGGTAGCGGTCGTTCACGGCGATCTGGCCAAGCTCCTGACCCACGAGGAGGTGCGAGCGAGCCGCCTGCGACACCTGGTGCTGGTGGGTGAGGTGGAACAGGAGCTTCCGCCGCACTTGTACAGCGTGCACGCGTGGGACGAGTGGCTGGAGGCACAGCCGTGCGAGCTGGCGGCAGCGGACACGCACCGCGACGAGATGGCCTTCTGGATGTACAGCTCGGGCTCCACCGGACGCCCGAAGGGTGTGGTTCATCTTCAGCACGATGCGGCCTACACATTCGAGAGCTACGGCCGGCGCGTGCTTGGAGTACGCGCGGACGACATCGTGTTCTCGCCGCCGAAAATTTTCTTTGCCTACGGCTTTGGCAACTCGCTCACCTTCCCCTTCTCGGTTGGTGCGACTGCAGTGCTGCACCCAGGTCGGCCGGACGCCGAGTCGGTGCTGTCGGTGATCGAGCGCGATCGACCCACCATTCTGTTCGGCCTGCCGACGCTCTACAGCGCGCTGCTCTCGCACCCCGGCTCTGAGCGGCGTGACCTCTCGAGCCTGAGGCTGTGCATCTCCGCGGCGGAGGTGCTGTCGAGCGAAATGTTCCGCGAGTGGCAACGGCGCTACAGGCTGTCCATCGTGGAGGGACTGGGCTCCACCGAGGTCCTGCACATGTATCTCTCGAACCGGATCGACAAGCCCAAGCCCGGCGCGAGCGGAGCGCGGGTTCCCGGCTACGAGATCAAGCTCACGGACACGGACGGCAAACTCGTGCGGCGGGGCGAGTCTGGCGTGATGTGGGTGCGGGGCGATTCCGCCGCGCCCCTATATTGGAACCGCCCGGACAAGACCCGGGAGACGATGCGCGATGGGTGGGTCTGGACCGGCGATCGCTTTCGCGAGGACGAAGACGGTGACTTCTACTTCGAAGGACGCGCCGATGACCTCATCAAGGTCAGCGGTCAGTGGATCCATCCACTCGAGGTCGAGCGGTGCCTGGCGGAGCATCCCATGGTCGGTGAATGCGCGGTGCTCGGCGTCGAGGATGCGAACCGCCTCATGAGCCTGCATGCCTGGGTCGCGCTGCGCCCGGGAACTGCTCCCGGGCCGGACACGACACGCGGGTTGCAGGAGTTCGTGAAGCAGCGCCTGCTGCCCTACAAATATCCGCGTGCGATCGAGTACCTGGAGGTGCTGCCCAAGACCGGGACGGGCAAGATCGATCGTCAGGCCCTCAGGACGTTGCTGCGGGCGACGCGCTAGAAGCTATTTCAAAATGCGAACCGCAGAGCTCTCCCTCATCCCCACCCCGGGCGTCTTGCGACGCTGCCCTCATCCTACCCTCTCCCGGAACCCTCACCCTGCCCTCTCCCAGGCGTCTTGCGACGCTCCCTCACCCTACCCTCTCCCGGGGGAGAGGGACCTTATTTCTGCTCGAGAGGGACCTTATCTTCATGTGCCGCGGCGGGAGAGTTCGACGGCGCTGGCCAGCAGCGTGTACTTGGTCACCAAGTCCGGCCCGAGGTTGTCGGGCCAGCGACCGCGGTCGACGTAGGAAAGGAACTGTTCGAGTACTGCAGCGAAATGCTCCTCGTGCGTCGTCCGCAGTGCGGGCGGGAGCGCGATGTGGAAGGAGGTGCCAGAAGGTTCGACTCCGAGGCCGGGGAACAGGTCCTGCAGCGATACCACCGCTCGGTCGAGCGCACGCGCATGGTCTGCACCGCCGGCCACTGGGTGAACGGTGAGCTCGGTGCGAAACCCGGTGCGGGGCCCCTGATCCACGACTAAGTCTGCCCGGGTCCCGCGCACGACTGCGTAGTGCGTATCGCCACCGCCCTCCGGAATGGCGAGGTGCCACAGCGATTCGAGCCGGGCCGAAACACCCCTCAGCCGATAGGAGAGCTGCGCGTTGCACAGATAGGGGAGCACGCCATCGATCACCTTGGCACGCAGCGCCTCCGGAAAATCTTGCAGGCCTGTGATCCGCGTAAAGATATCCCGCGGAACCTCGGTTGCCCACTGGCGTGCCGACAGCAGCTCGACGTCCCGGCCGTAGTCGAACGGCTTGTCGCCGCCGATCAGCCATTGCGTCAGGTCGACGAGGTGAGTGGTGACGTCGGTAATGCCCTCGCCTTGCACGGCGACATCGAAGTACCAGTGGGGGCGTACCAGTGGCCGCTGGTTGACGACCTTGTACAGGTGGTGGACGCTCTTGATGTCGATGGCCGGCTCCCCGCCGTCAGTGCGGAAGCGCCCGAATACCTCGGGCTGCGCGGCGAGCGTATGCTGGACCCGGGTGGCGACCTCGTGCCGCTCGGTCATGATGTCCATCGCCAGCGGCGCCGCGGCGGTGATCTCCTGCAACATCGAGATCTGGTCGGCGGCGATGAGCCAGGGCTTGTCGCCCAGGACGGGGAAGCCCTCCGCGTGCAGCAGGCGAATCGACGCCAGCCGAGTGTCGTTTCTTCCCGCGATGATCACGACGTCGCCGGGCCGCTCCGAGCGCAGTCGATCCAGGTGATCGGCACCGCGATACACGTGGAGTTTCCAACGCGTCGGATCGTGCGCGCGCTCATTGAACGTTCGTACCATGCGCAGGAAGCTGTCTGCGTCCGGGCCGTCCTCGGCGTAGACGTAAACGTCGTCGCTCAACCGCGGATGGCTCTGGCGCAAGGTGAGCGCCGCGTGAAAGTGACCCGGGTTGAGTACCACGACAATGTGCTTGTCGGCAGCCACATGATCTCTCCGGTCAGTCGCTCGGATTGGGGCCCGGCGCGTCTGGCTGAGCATGACGGCTCCGGCCGTCGCTGCGGATCGCCAGGACGGCCGGGGCGCTAGGAGCTGCAGGCGGGACGGCACCTGCGGTGATGTTAGAGGATCGGACCGGACGGTGCTGGGGCCTGGCTGCGCGGCGCCGGAATGTCCGCCAGCGGGTCCCTTGGGGGATCGAGCGTCCGCCGAGAGGGCTCGTTCAGCGGCGCGCGCGGGCCCCCGGCTTTCCCCGACTGGCAGCCTGCTTAGGAGTGGGCATCTTGCGGGGCTTGGGAATCTTCGGCGCCAGCGCGCCCGCGTAGGCAAATGCCTCCGCTATGAGCGCCGCGAGATCTGCTTCGTCGCGATCGAGTGGCCGGTCCAGCAAGACGTATTCGTGCATCGTTCGGCCCATCACCGTGAACGGCTTCGCGCGTTTGGCCGCAATCAACTGGTTGCGTCTGGTCTCGGGCAGCCGGACGACGAGGTTCTGCTGGTAGACGCCGACGAACATGTTTCCGTTGACGAATGCGCACGGGCAACCAAACATTTTCCGGCGCTGGACCCGCCCGTCCTTCGGCAGCCAGCCGTCGAAGCGAGCGATCAACTCCGGCGCTGGTTTGTCCCAAGCCATGCGCTGTCCTCCGTGCATGGTCATCGGCCGGTCGGCGGCACAGTGGCCTTGTAACTCTCGCGCTCGGCCATGGCGGCATGGGCGCGGCGCACGTTCGCAAGTGGCGCCAGCACGTCCTTGCCTTCTGGCATGTTCTGCACATAGAACACGATAGGTGCCAGGAACAGGTCGGCCAGAGTTGCTTGTTCGCCGACCAGGAAGTTGCGGTTGCCGTAGGCGGCGTCGATGATGCCGAAGTGCGTCTTCATGTCGCTTAGAGCCCCGTCGATCACTGCTCGGTCGGGCTTGCCATCAGCACCCTTCGGGAAGATGTATTGCAGCACGTAGCGGCGGATCATGGAGTCGAAGAAGTAGCAATGGACGGAGCTGATCCATTGCTCGGCCCGGGCGCGGTCCGCGGCCGTCTCCGGCAGCAGCTTCGGCCCCGGAAACGCCTCGTCCACATGGCGCATGATCGCGCTCGTCTCGAATAGCTGCAGGCTGCCGCTGCGCAAAACCGGGATTTTGCCCAACGGGTGAACCGCGTTAACCGCCTCGCTATGCGGCGGTTGCGGGTCGAGCTCGTAGGAGATCCCCTTCTCGACAAATGCCATGCGCGCGCTGCGCACGTGCGTGCTGCGCGGGTCTCCCAGCAGCGTCGGCCGCGCGACGACGGGCTGTGGTCTGCCAGCGAGGGACTTGATCAGGGACTCGAAGCTCGAGCTCCAGCCGCCGCCGTGAGCATCGCGCGCCTCCGGGGTGAGGAAGCCGGAGTGCACCAGCGTCAGCTCGGTGTCGCCGCCCTTCGCGGCGAAGGTCAGGGTGACCAGGGTTTGCGGCCCGACACCGGCACCATCGAGCCACGCCCAGGTGAACACGAGCTTCTCCGGCGGCCGTACCTCACGAAACTCGCCGGTCACGACGTGGACCGATCCTTCCGGCGAGTGCATCTCGATGCGGTACTTGCCGTCGGGCCGGGCGTCGATCGCCGCGCTCGGGACGGTGAAGCCTTCCGGGCCGAACCAGCTCTGCAGCGCTTCTTTGTCGGTGAAGGCAGCGAAAACCCGCGCGCGCGGGGCCTTGAAGGTGCGCATGAGGGTCAGGGTGTTGTCGCTCATCGTTTCCTCCGCTTGGGCGTTGGTGGATGTCTTTCGAGGTAGTTGGCGAGCCGAGCCAGTCGGCCCTCCCAGAACCGGCGGTACTGCTCGATCCAGTCACCCGCTTCTTTCAGCGGCTCGGCGTTGATGCGGCACAGCCGCCACTGCGCATCGACGCGCTGCTCGATCAGCCTGGCTCGTTGCAGCACGCGCAGGTGACGGGAGACCGCGGGCAGCGAGATCGCGAAAGGCGCCGCCAGCGCCCCGACCGTGGCCTCGCCCTTCGCGAGGCGCGCGAGGATCGCACGGCGTGTCGGATCGGCCACGGCGGCGAAGGTGACGCTCAATCGGTCCATGCCGGTACTTTACCGAACCGTTATTTAACTGGAAAGTTAAATATGTAGGGCAGGACGAAGATCGGGCTTCCTCCTGTCGGGCATCTCCAGCGCGCGCCGCGCGATCGCCGCTGCGTGCGGTACCATCTCCTCGGTGACCTATCTGCATGCCGGCGGCCAGCGCCTCGAATACAAGTGGATCCGTGCCGGACCAGACAGCCATCGCCCGAGCGGGCCAGACCCGGTGCTGGTGTTCCTGCACGAGGGCCTGGGGTCGACGGCGCTATGGAAGGATTTTCCGGGCCGGGTGGTTCGGGCCACTGGCTGCCCGGCACTGGTCTACTCGCGTCACGGCTATGGGAAGTCGGACCGTCTGGCCACGCCGCGTGGTGTGGACTATATGCATCGCGAGGCGCTCGAAGTTCTCCCCGAGGTGCTCGCCTGCCTGTCGATCGACCGTCCCATCCTCATCGGACACAGCGACGGCGCGTCCATCTCCATCATCCACGCCGGCTCAGGCCGCTGGCCGGTGCGAGGGCTGGTGCTGATGGCACCGCACGTGTTCGTGGAGGACGTCACAGTCGCGAGCATCGCGCAGGCCAAGACGACCTTTGAGACCACCGATCTTGCGTCCAGGCTCGGCCGGTATCACGACGATGCGGCATCTGCCTTCCGGGGCTGGAATGACATCTGGTTGGACCCGGACTTTCGCGCCTGGAACATCGAGCAGTATCTCGCGCACATCACCGCGCCGGTGCTGCTGATCCAGGGCGAGGACGACGAATACGGGAGCACCGCGCAGGTCGAAGCCATCGCGCGGCAGGTGGGAGGACCGGTGGAGACCGTCGTGCTGCCGCGCTGCTCCCACTCGCCGCACGTCGATCAGAGAGAAGCCACGCTCGCGGCAGTCGCAAGGTTTGTTGAGAAGGTGAAGAGGTGAAGGAGGTAAAAGCGTGAACAGCGCCAACGTCAAGCCCAGGTCAGCCCGGTCAAGCGTGCGGCTGTCAACAGAGATTGGAGGGACGCGTTGCGAGAAACCTCCTGCTGACGACCAGCCAGCAACTGCGAGCTGGATTCACCGTTGACTTCCTCACCTCCTTCACTTCGTCCCGCCACGATGTACCCCGCTACCATTCTTTTCGCGCCCCTGTGGCAGAACAAAGGCCGTTTCCTGGTGTCGGTGATCGCCATCGCCTTGGGCGTCGCCCTCGGCTACGCGGTGCAGCTCATCAACCGCGCCGCGGCCAACGAGTTGGCACAGGCGCTATACATGCTGTCGGGCGACGCCGATCTCACGGTGCGCGGCGCGCGCGCCGGGTTCGACGAGGCGCTGTACCCACCCATCGCGCGTCTGCCAGAGGTAGCGGTGGCCAGCCCAGCGCTCGAGGTCGAGGCGCGTGTACCGCGACGCGATGAGCCGCTGCGCCTGCTCGGGCTGGACATGTTCCGCGCCGTGCGGCTGCAGCCCACGTTGGTCGGGGCGGGCAGCGAGCGGCTCGACGCGCTGCGCTCCGACACGGTTTTCCTTAGCCGGCCCGCGGCACAATGGCTGGGCCTCGAGCCCGGCGCCACGCTCGCGATCCAGGTCGGCCTCGACGACGTCGAGCTGCGCGTCGCGGGTCTGTTGGCGGAGGACGCGACGCGCCAGCGATTCGCTGTGATGGACATTGCCGCCGCGCAGTGGCGCCTGCAGCGCATGGGCAGGCTGACGCGCGTGGACCTGCGCCTGCGCCCCGGCGTGGACGCCACGGCGTTCCAGGAGCGGCTGCAGCGGGCTTTGCCTGCCGGCGTGTACGTCGAACGACCGCAGTCCACGGTCGAATCGAACCTGCGCCTGAGCCGCGCCTACCGCGTGAACCTCAACGTGCTGGCGCTGGTGGCGCTGTTCACGGGAGCACTGCTGGTGTTCTCCACGCAGGTGCTCTCGGTCCTGCGCAGGCGAGGGGAGTTGGCCCTGCTGCGCGTGCTGGGGGTCACCCGCGGTCGGATGCTGCGGTTGCTGGCGATGGAGAGCGCGTTGATCGGCGCAATGGGTGCCGCGCTCGGTCTGATAGCGGGACAGCTGCTCGCCGCCGCGGCGGTATCCGCGGTGGGCGCCGACCTCGGGGCGGGATTCTTCGCCGGCGTCAAGCCGGAGCTGCGGGTCGACTTCGTGTGGTTAGCGGCATTCTTCGCGGCGGGCGTGCTCGCTGCGCTCATGGGCGGCGTGCTCCCCGCGCTCGAGGCTGCGCGCGCGCAGTCTGCGCCCGCGCTCAAAGCCGGTGACGAACAGGCCGCTTACAGCCGCATCCAATCGCCCCGCGCCGGTCTACTGCTGATGCTGGTCGGCGCGATGCTGGCGCAACTGCCTGCGGTGGGTGGGCTGCCACTGTTCGGCTACATCTCCGTCGCGCTCCTGCTGCTCGGCGCAATCGTGCTCGTGCCGTGGATCTCGGCTCAGGTGCTGACACGGCTGCCGCCGCCGCGCAACGCCCCCGGTGCTCTGGCGCTCGCGCGGCTGCGCGCCGCTTCGGCGCAGACGGGAATCGGGCTGGCCGCCGTGGTCGCCGCCGTGGCCCTGATGTCGTCCATGGCCATCATGGTCGCTTCCTTCCGCGACTCGCTGGACGCCTGGCTGCATCGCGTTTTGCCGGCCGATCTCTACCTGCGGGCGGGGGCTGGGGGCGACACCGGGTTCCTGGACGAATCCGCGCAGGGAGCCATCGGGCGGCTGCCCGGGGTGCAGCGAGTCGAGTTCTTGCGCGCACAGCAGATACTGCTCGACCCGTCCCTGCCGCGCGTCACACTGCTCGCGCGTGACCTCGATGCCGCGCGCGCCGCGTCCGTGCTTCCGCTGGTGACGCTCCCGGTCCGCCCGGGGCCTCGCGAGCCCCCGCCCGTATGGGTCACGGAGACGGCGGCAGACCTGTACGGGCTGCGCCCGGGCGCCCGCGTCGAAGTCCCGCTGGCAGGACGCAAGATAGCCTTCACCGTTGCGGGAATCTGGCGCGACTATGCACGACAAAACGGCGCGCTGCTCATCGACAGAGCGTTGTATATCGAGCTGACGGGCGATCGCCTGGCGTCGGACGCAGGGCTGTGGCTGGCTCCGGGAACCACGGCCGGGAAGGTGGAGGCGGCGCTTAATAACGCGCTGCCGCGGGCCGAGCGCATCGAGGTGGCGCAGCCCGGCGAGATCCGACAGCTCTCGCTTTCGATCTTCGACCGTACTTTTGCTGTCACCTATGTACTGGAGGGCTGCGCCATTCTGATCGGTTTGTTCGGCCTGTCGACCAGCGTATCCGGGCAGGTGCTCGCGCGTCGGCGCGAATTCGGAATGCTGCGCCACATCGGCATGACCCGGCGACAGATCGGCGCGATGCTCGCCGTGGAGGGCGTGCTGTCCAGCGCGCTCGGCTTGGCCGTCGGCTTCGTCCCGGGTTGGCTGATTAGTTTGATTTTAGTCCACGTCATAAACCGCCAGTCCTTCCACTGGAGCATGGAGCTGCACATGCCTTGGAGCCAGCTCGGGCTACTCGCCCTGGCGATGCTGTTGCTGGCGACGCTGACCTCCGCGGTGAGCGGGCGCCAGGGGATGGGCAGCGACGTCGTCAGGGCGGTGAGGGAGGACTGGTGAGCCTTGGCCGCAGTCTAGATCCCGCCCCTGCGTCTGCCTGCGCTACACTGTGCTCACAGTCACGAAGGGGGACGACTATGCACAGAGCGATACTGTTCGCGGCGGTTGCATTGGTGCTCGCGACGTCTGCGCAGGCCGCCGATCAGGTCAAGGTCGGCTTCATGAGTACGCTATCGGGACCCGGCGCGGCCATCGGCATCGACATTCGCGACGGCTTCAACCTGGCGCTCAAGATGAGCGGCGGCAAGCTCGGCGGGCTGCCGGCCGAGGTGATCATCACCGACGATCAGCAGAACCCCGACATGGGACGCCAGATCGTGGACAAGTACCTCAAGCGCGACCACGTCGACTTCGTGACCGGCATCGTGTTCTCCAACGTGCTGCTCGCAGTGGCGCCGACGGTGTTCGACAGCAAGACCTTCCTGCTCAGCGCCAACGCCGGCCCCTCGCTGCTCGCCGGCGCGAAGTGCAGCCCGTGGTTCTTCAGCGTGTCCTGGCAGAACGACGGCGTCCCCGAAGCAGCGGGAAAGTACACCTCGGACAAGGGGTTCAAGAACGTCTTTCTGCTGTCGCCGAACTATCCGGCGGGCAAAGACATGGTCGCCGGCTTCAAGCGCTTCTACAGGGGCGGAATCGCCGACGAAGTCTACCCGCGGCTGGGCCAGTTGGACTACTCGGCCGAACTGGCGCAGATCCGTGCCGCGGCGCCCGATGCCGTGTTCTTCTTCCTCCCCGGCGGAATGGGCATCAACTTCATCAAGCAGTTCTCTGCCGCCGGGCTGGGCAAGCAGGTCACGCTGATCACCACCGCCTTCTCCGCCGACGAGGACATCATTCCCGCCGTGGGCGAGCCCATGCTCGGAATCTACAACACCGGCTTCTGGAACCACGACCTGGACAACCCGGAGAACCGCGCTTTCGTGATTGCCTTCGAGAAAGAGTATGGCCGGCTGCCGAGCGGTTTTGCGGCGCAGGGATACGACGCCGCGCGGGCGATCGATGCGGCGGTGCGCGAGGTCAATGGAAAGCTGGAGGACCGCGAGGCCGTGCGCAAGGCGCTGCGTGCCAATACGTTCAAATCGGTGCGCGGTCCGTTCAAGATCAACCGCAACGGTTTCCCGATCCAGAACTACTACCTGCGCGTAGTGGAGCGCGACGCCAAGGGGCGCATCACCAACCGGACGCTGGGCGCGGTGCTGAAGGACCATCCCGACGCGTACGCGGAGCAGTGTCCGCTGAAGTGACAGTGTGGCGACTCTGATCCTCGAGCAGACCCTCAACGGTCTGCAGTTCGGTCTGATGCTGTTCCTGCTGGCCGCCGGGCTCACGCTGGTGTTCGGGATCATGGACCTGATCAACCTGGCGCACGGGTCGCTGTACATGATCGGCGCCTACCTGGTGGCGGCTGTGGTCCGTGCGACCGGTTCCTTCGCGCTGGCGGTCCTGGCGGCGGTGCTGGGCACCGCAGCGATCGGGGTGTTGCTCGAAGTCACGGTGCTGCGCCGGCTGTATGCCCGCGACCATCTGTCTCAGGTCCTGGCGACATTCGCGCTGCTGCTGATCTGCAACGAAGTCGTGCGTCTCATCTTCGGCTCGCAGCCGGTGATGCTGAGCACGCCGGAGGCGTTGTCCGGCCCGGTGCAGCTGCTGCCGGGCTTCTACTACCCCGCCTTTCGTCTGGCGGTGATCGGCGCCGGGCTGGCGGTGGCTGTGCTGCTGTACCTGCTGGTGGGACGGACGCGCGCGGGCATGTGGGTCCGCGCCGGTGCTTCCAACCGCGAGATGGCGGCAGCGATGGGCGTCGACGTCAAGGTCCTGTTCACCGCCGTGTTCGGCGTTGGAGCAGCGCTGTGTGCCGTCGCCGGCGCTATGCTCGGCCCCCTGCTCGCGGTGCAGGTGGGGATGGGTGAGAGCATCCTGATCCTCGCTTTCGTGGTCATCGTCATCGGTGGCATCGGCTCGATCCGAGGCGCTCTGGTGGGAGCGCTGCTGGTGGGTATGGTGGACACCGTCGGCCGCGCCTTCCTGCCCATGTTCTTGCGCAGCTTTCTCTCGCCTGCCGTAGCCTCGGGCGTGGGCCCGGCGCTCGCTTCCATCGCCATTTATCTGCTCATGGCCGCCGTGCTGTTCTGGCGGCCGCGGGGGCTGTTTCCGGCGAGGGCGTGAGTGACCAGTCGCCGATGGCCAGTGACCAGTGACAAGCGACGAGTCCCCCTCACCCCGGCCCTCTCCCGGCAGGGAGAGGGGGGGACGTACCGCAGCCACCTTCCCTGGTGACGTCGCAGTCGGGTCTGGCTCGTCACTCGTCACTTGTCACTGGTCACCCCTGAGGTTGTTCGGATGAGCCGCGCGCACTGGACCTTGACGGCATTCCTCCTGGTGCTGCTGGTAGCGTTCCCGCTGGCGGCGAAGCACTGGGACCAGTTGTTCTACGTGAGCTTCGCGAGCCGCGTCTTGATCTACGCGTTGGCGGCCAGCAGCCTGAACCTGATCCTCGGCTACGGCGGGATGGTGAGCTTCGGGCACGCCGCGTTCCTGGGCACAGGCGCCTACACGGTGGCGATACTGATGGCCGAGGGCGTTGAGAGCGCATGGGTCAGCTGGCCGCTCGCTGTGGTGCTGTCGGCGCTGTTCGCTCTGGTCATCGGCGCCGTCTCGCTGCGCACGCGCGGCGTGTACTTCATCATGATCACGCTCGCCTTCGCGCAGATGACCTATTACCTGTTCATCTCCATGCGAGCCTACGGCGGCGAAGACGGGCTCAACCTGGCGCAGCGCTCTCGGCTCGGGTTCGGTCTGGACCTCGCCGGCGATCTGATTTTCTACTACGTGGTCCTCGCCATCGTTGCGGTGAGCTTGTACCTCATGCAACGCCTGCTGCACGCGCGCTTCGGGCAGGTGGTCCAGGCCATCCGGGAGAACGAGACGCGCATGGAGGCGATCGGCTTTCCGACTTATCGCTACAAGCTGATCTGCTTCGCCATCGCGGGAGGCGTGGCCGGGTTGGCCGGCGCGCTGCTGGCGAACCAGAATGGTTTCGTGAGTCCGAACCTGCTGCAATGGACCCAGTCCGGCACCCTCATGGTGATGGTGATCCTCGGCGGAGTCGGTTACCTGTGGGGTGGGCCGCTGGGCGCGCTGGTGTTCCTGCTTCTGGAGGAGGTGTTATCCGGGTACACGATCCATTGGCAGCTGGGCTTAGGCGTCGTGCTCCTTGCCATCGTGCTGTTCGCGCGCCGGGGCATCGCCGGGCTGGTAGCCGGCGTGGCGGGCGGGAAGAGGGTAACCGGTGGCTGAGGCGCTGCTGCGAGTCGAAGGCCTGCACAAGCAGTTTGGCGGCGTGGTCGCCACTGACCGCCTCGATCTGTCGGTGCCGTCCGGGGAGATGCACGCCTTGATCGGTCCCAACGGCGCGGGCAAGACCACGCTGATCCATCAGCTCTCGGGGGCGCTGCGGCCCGACGGCGGCAGGATCCTGTTGGACGGGCGCGACATCACTCGCATCAGCTTGCACCAGCGCGTGCAGCTCGGGGTGGCGCGCTCCTATCAGGTCACCAGCATCTTCCTCGGCGTCAGCGTGCTGCACAACCTGGCGCTCGCCGTGCTCGCCCGACGCGGGTCGAGCCTGCGGTTCTGGCGGCCGCTGGCGCGCGAGGGGTCACTGTTCGACGAGGCGCGGACGCTGGTCGGCCAGGTCGGTCTCGCCGGCCGGGAACACGTGGTCGCGGGCACGCTGGCGCACGGCGAGCAGCGCCAGCTCGAAGTCGGACTGGCGCTCGCCACCCGCGCCCGACTGCTGCTGCTCGACGAGCCCCTGGCGGGTCTGGGACCCGAGGAATCCCAGCGCGTGATCGCATTGATCGACGGGCTCAAAGGGGCGCTGGCAGTGCTGTTGGTGGAACATGACATGGACGCGGTGTTTCGCTTGGCGGATCGAATCTCCGTGCTCGACTCCGGCCGCATCATCGCGACCGGCACGCCGCAGGCGATCCGCAACGACCCGAAGGTGAAGCGCGCTTACCTGGGTGACGAGGCTGTGTTGAAAGAGATGCCCGCATGAGCGCCGGTCCTTTGCTCAGAGTGGAAGGGCTCGAAGCGGCGTACGGTGCCAGCAAGGTGCTGTTCGGAGTGCACCTGGAATTGAAATGCGGTGACGTGGCCACCCTGCTGGGACGCAACGGCATGGGCAAGACCACCACGATCCGGGCGTTGCTCGGGCTGACGCCGGCGCGCTCGGGCACGATCACATTCCGCGGCGAGCGCATCGAGCGGCGGCGGCCGGATCAGATCGCGCGCATGGGGCTTGCGCTGGTTCCCGAGGGACGCCAGATCTTTCCCAACCTGACCGTGCGCGAGAACCTCCTTGCCTTCGCCGAAAACCGCGCTGGCGTCACGCACCCTTGGACGATGGAGCGGGTGCTGGCTTTTTTTCCGGCGCTGGCGTCGCGCGCCGGCCACATGGGCAATCAGCTCTCGGGCGGCGAGCAGCAGATGCTCGCCATCGGCCGCGCGCTGATCACCAACCCCGAGCTGCTGATCCTGGACGAGGCCACCGAGGGTCTCGCGCCACTGATACGCGAAGAAATCTGGCGCTGCCTGTCAGCGCTGAAGGGCGCGGGCCAGACGATCCTGGTGGTCGACAAGTACTTGCAGCGGCTGATTGCGCTGGCCGATCATCACACCATCATCGAGCGCGGCCGTGTCGCCTGGCGCGGCAGCTCGGTGCAGCTCGCCGCCGACCGCGGACTTTGGCATCGCTATCTGGGCGTATGACGCTGCGCGAGGCGGAACGGCTTGCGGCATCGCTGCATCACCTTGTTACACTAGCGTCTGGGCGCAGGTAGCGCTCGGCATCGCAATCACTGGAGGCACCATGCTCAGCTACGACGTCACAGAATGGGGCAAGCCGCTGCAACAGGCCACCCGCGAAACGCCTAAGCCGACCGGCACTGAAGTGCTGCTCAAACTCAAGTACTGCGGCGTCTGCCACAGCGACGTGCACATCCGGGACGGGTACTTCGAGCTGGGCGGCGGCAAGCGCTTCTACATGACCGAGCGCGGCATGAAGCTGCCGCACACGCTCGGCCACGAGCCCTACGGTACCGTGGTCGCAGCCGGGCCGGACGCCGCCGGCGTGCCGATCGGCGTGGATCGCCTGGTCTGCCCGTGGATCGGCTGCGGAAGCTGCGCGCGTTGCCGGGAGGGCCAGGATAATCACTGCATGACGCCGCGGTTCGTCGGCGTTCAACGTGCCGGCGGCTACGCCGACCATCTGCTGATCCCGCATCCGAAATATCTAATCGATGTCACCGGAGTCGACCCCGCGTGGGCGGCGACGTTGTCGTGTTCGGGGTTGACCACCTACTCGGCGGTGTCCAAGCTCAAACCTATCCCGCGCGACGAGTGGATCGCGGTCATGGGTGCGGGCGGGCTGGGCTTGATGGCGATCGAGATGCTCAAGGCGTCCGGCCACGAACGCATCGTCGCTGTCGATATCGACGCAGCCAAACTCGCAGCAGCGCGCGGGGCCGGCGCGACGGGAACCGTCGACGGCCGTGACCCGGAAGCGCCAAAGGCGCTGAAGGAGATCACGGGCGGGACGATTTACGGCGCGGTCGATCTGGTCGGCGCTGCCAGCACCGCGAGCCTCGCGCTAGGCGCGCTGCGCAAGGGCGGGCGGCTGATACTGGTCGGCCTGTATGGCGGCGAGATTCCGCTTTCCGTGGTGCCCCTCATCCAGCGCGCGATCACGATCCAGGGCTCCTACGTTGGCACAGTCGCCGAGTTAAAGGAGGTGGTCGCCCTTGCCCGCGCCGGCAAGCTCAAGACCATCCCGATCGAGAAGAGGCCGCTGGCGGACGTGAGCCTTACGCTGGATCAGCTGAAGGCGGGCGCCATCATCGGCCGCGTGGTAGCCGAGATCTAGTCTCGACGGCGGGCAGAACCGGGCGCTCGCGCCGCACGCGTTGAGCCCGGCGCTACCGGTAGCCGGGCTCGCCCGGCAGCGGTGTACGCCGGGGCCTGTATTCGCGGTTGAGCTTGAGCTTCCATTCGACCGGTGTGGGTGCTGCGTCCTGCAGATCCACGCGCTGTACCGTTGCGTCCTCGGAGCCCTGCATCCGCGGATGCCATACGCGGACTCGATAGCGCCCGGCGGGTAACTGGTCCAGCTCGACGCGGCCGTCGCCCGTGCTCTTGCCGAAGTAAGGCGTCTCGGCCACGTAGAGGTACCCGACCATCCAGTCGTGGATATTGCAGCCCAGCTTCACGACCCCGGGCTTATCGAACAGCACGGCTCGGGCGGGTGTGCCGCTATACAGCGGGAGTTCGAACTTCTTGGGCGGAGAAAAGGAGTAGACGTGGTGGCGAATGTTGTCTTTGTTCGGAAACTGGACGTAGGACCCCGCCCTCACCGGTTTCACGTAGGGCACGAACTCCTTGTCGATCTGGTCCACGACGTCGACGTCTTTGCTGACCGGGGGCAGCCGGCCATCCTCCGGGACCGCTACGACTACGGCATTGGGCAATGGTTTTCCGTCGCTGCCGTAGACGATCGCGCTGAGCTTTGCTGCGTGCGCGCCCGCCGGCAACACCAGGCATGCCAACATCGCAAGGCGCCGTCCGACGCTCATCAGTAGAATGTATAGGTGAAACTGAGGCTGATCACGTTCGCGTAGTAGTTGCCCAGATCATACTCGGCTTGGCTTCTGCGGTATGCGTACACCACGTTGATCGCAGCGCGCTCATCCAGAGCGTGGCTCCACGCGAAGGTAATCGTCTGGGTGTCCGCATTGATGCGGTAAGCGAATTCGGTGCCGCCGAAGACCGGCGTCGGGGCCACGCGGTCCGAGTATTCCAGGATTTCCTCGTCTGGACCGTTCACGGACGTGACGATGCCGGTTCGCCAGTTGTAAGAGAGCGAGAGCAGATCGGCATCGGTGGCCAGGAACGTGGCCTGGACACCCAGATTCCAGCCGTAGGTGTCATACGGCGAGCCAGGCTTGTCGGGGATGATGGGTGGCTGCACCCGCTGCGCGACATATGCGTCATATCGAACGCTGCCGCGCAGCCCCCATCGCTCACCGAATTGTTTTCCGAGCGTCGCGCCGGCCTCGTATTGCCAGCCGTCCAGGTAGTCGTAGTGATAGTTGTGGTATACGCCCTGCGCTGCCACGGCCAGCCATGGCGCCTCGGCCCCGAGGCCGAATTTCGTGCGCAGCAGAACTCGCGCCCCCAGCCCGATGTTGCTGAGGCCCGAATAGCGCAGATAGGTTTGCGAGTTGGCCAGCAGGCTCAGACCCAGCCCGGTGCTGATGCCGAGCTGCTGACGGAACCCGCCGGACAGATCGATCACGGCCGCGGTGTCTGCCTTGCGATCGTCGGCTTCGAGACTGTTCGAGACGTTGTCGTCGTAGGAGAACCCCGCCGCGGCGTCCAGGCCCCACTCCGAGCGCGCGCCTGTGCTGACCACCACCAGCCCGCAATACAGGCAGCAAACCCAGAGGTGTTTCACCGTCCGCATCGGTGATCGATCCTAGACGACCGGCAGCCCGTCCCAGGCCCCGGCTAATGGATCGAAAAGCTGCTTCGGCTGCCACTCGCAATTCGCGATCCAATCCATGAGCTGCTCTGGAGGCAGCGGCCGGCAGATGCCGAAGCCCTGGCCTAAGTCGCACCCCAGCTTCCGGAGCACGCCCATGACCTCTGCGTCCTCGACCCCCTCGGCGACGACCGTCAACCCCAGGCTATGGCCGAGGTCTATGGTCGAGCGCACGATGGCGGCGTCCTTGTCCCGGCCGGAGATGTGGGTGACGAAGGTCCGATCCACTTTGAGCTCATCGCATTGCAGTCGCTGGATGTAAGCCAGCGAGGAATAGCCGGTGCCGTAGTCGTCGATGGCCAGCCGCAGCCCGAGGTGCTTGAGCTCTCTCATGATCTCGTGGACGCGCTGCGGGTCCTCCATCAAGGCGCTCTCGGTGACCTCGACGATCACGAGATCGGTGGGAACCCCATGTGCGCGCGTCGCCGCCACGAAGATCCCCGGGAGCTCGCGGTCGAGCAGGTCGCGCGTAGAGACGTTGATCGAGACGCTCAAAGACACGCCCTCCGAGAGCCAGACACCGCACTGGCGCATCGCTTCGGGGATCACCCAGCGGGTCACCTCCCTGATCACACCGGTCTGTTCGGCGAAGGGGATGAATTCGGAGGGCGGGAGCATCCCGCGGTCGGGGTGCTCCCAGCGCACCAGCGCCTCGACGCCGACCAGCCGCCCGCGCCGCAGGTCGACCTTCGGCTGGTAGTGAAGCTTGAGCTGGTGCGCCGCTATGGCTTTGCGCAAATCGCTGAGCAGCGATAGTTGCTCGGCGCGGTGCTTGTCGTAGCTCGGCTCATACACCGCCACGCCCGATTTCTGTTGCTTCGCCTCATACATGGCAACGTCAGCGTGACGCAGCAGGACGCCAGCTTCCTCGCCATGCGCCGGGCACTGTGCGATGCCGATGCTCGACCCCACATCGACGGGCTGGCCATCGATCTCGATCGGCTCCTCGAGGACCGCGTCTATCATGCGCGCCACCACCAGCGCCCGATCCGAGCTGCCGGTGGCCAGCAGGATCCCGAACTCGTCTCCGCCGAGCCGCGCCACGGTGTCGGACTCCCTGACCGCGTTGCGCAGTCGCTTGGCGACCTCCTGGAGAACGACATCGCCCGCGCCGTGGCCCAGCGTGTCGTTGATGTACTTGAAGCGGTCCAGGTCCATGACCAGAACGGACACCTGAGCCCCGGCGCGGCGGTACAGCTTCACGGCCTGGGTCAGCCGGTCGTTGAACATCGCGCGGTTCGGAAGGCCGGTGAGAGTATCCTCGTAAGCTAGCCGCATGACCTCGGCCTCGCGCGCGGCGATACCCTCCAGCATGTGGTTGAAGCTGGTCGCCACCGCGCCGACCTCGTCGCCGCGTTTGAGCTCGATGCGCCCGCTGTAGTCTCCATCTCGAACCCGCTTTGCGAACTGGGTCAACGCGGCCAGCGGGTGAGTGATGCGGCGCGCCAGTACAACGCTGCCGATGATCGAGGCGCCGATGCTGGCGAGGGTCAGCAGCAAGAGCAGCGACTTCAAGCGTTCGAGAGGCTCCATGCCTTCCGAGACCGAACGCTGGAGGACGATCTTGAGCGGGTCGCTGCCTTGCTTCGCCAGCGTAGCTACGATCGTGTCGAACCCGCCCAACTGCAAAGGTGCACCGCTCAGGGTGTCTTGCGCCGAAACCGCGAACAGCGATGCTTCCAACTCCTTCTTGGCCCGCGTGGTGGCGAGCACTTGCCAGGCATTGCTCGAATCCTGTCCCAGGAAGGAGACGTGCAGCGACGTGATGGCGCGCAGATCGCTGAGGAACCCAGCGTCGATGAGGAAGCCCATTGCGACCCACGCGATCGGGTCGGGGGCCAGCACCGGGACGACGACGACCTGATACAGGCGGTTGTCGATCATCAGCAGGGCCGAGGCTTTGCCACGCTGCTGGGCGGAGCGGATGAGAGCGGGCCGAGGAAACGGCCGGCGCGCCGCTCCCGGATGGAGCGAATCGGCGATGAGCACGTTCTCGAGTGACACCAGCATCATGACGCTGGCTTGGACGCGGGCGCCATGGTTGTGGAGCACGGAGGGGATGGTGGGTGAGTCACCCGTCGCAACGGCCTGCCGGAAGGCGAAGTCCTTGGACAGAACCTCCGCTGCCTGCAGCAAGCGCTGCTGGTTCTGTTCCAGGAGGCGCAGGAACACGCGTTCGCCGACATGCAGCTCCTCGGCGTTTCTTTCCCGCGCGATGCCGGCGCTGAATCGGTCGACGAGCAGCAGCACACTGGCCTGCACGACCGTGAACAGCAACGCGAATACGAGCGCCAGCCGGCTGCTGAGACTGCGAACCTTCATCGCATCCCATTTCATTTGGACCGCTTCTACCTTAAGGAAAAAGTCGGGGGCGTCCCGCCTTGCCGCTCTATGGCGGAGGCGCCAGTGGGAAGAGCGAGTATCTCGTCGGCGGGACGCCCTTCGTGCCGGTGTCGAGATTCCGCTGCCTCGATCAACTTGCTGATGCGGCGCGGGATTCAGCGCTGTCGAAGCAAGAAGAAGGCCATTGCAACACTTGTGGACAACGCCCTGTCTAGGCGAGATTTTCTCGCCGCAGAAACCATCGTCACGGCGACGTCGGAGGGAGGCCCGAATACCTGCAGATCGCGCAGCGGGAACGCGTGCGCCGGCGCGCGCTTCCATCGGTCTTTCGGGAGCACTTCCTGCTTCGTAGAGGGCTTGTCGGAGCTTCCCCAAGGAGATGCCGACCATGGTGCAAACTCTCGGGATTCTGATTGCGCTCGCTGGCTTGGGCGCCTTGCTATACGCCTCGGAGCGGCTGTTCCCATCGGTGCGAGCGCAGCCGCTATGGCGCCGGGACAGCAAAGTCGATCTGCTGTACTGGTTGTTTACGCCGCTGGTGACTCGAGCGATTTCCAAGACGGTCAGCGTGGCCGGTGTCATCATCGTGCTGGCCGCGCTCGGCCGGCAACTCGGGCCGCGGCTCGCCGACGGGTTCGGTCCAGTAGTGAGGCAGCCCCACTGGCTGATGCTGCTCGAGCTGCTGTTGCTGGGAGACCTGTTCGGCTACTGGACTCACCGCTGGTTTCACGGTCGGCGCCTGTGGAAGTTCCACGCCGTGCACCACAGCTCGACGCAACTGGATTGGCTCTCTGCGCTGAGGGTCCATCCGGCGAACGACGTGGCCTCCAAGCTCGTGCAGGCGGTGTCCCTGGCCTGTCTCGGGTTTCCTCTGAAGGCGCTTGCAGCGTATGTGCCGTTCTTGACTTTCTACGCCATCTTGCTGCATGCCAACGTGAGCTGGTCGTTCGGGCCGCTGCGCTACGTCATCGCGAGCCCGCTGTTTCATCGCTGGCATCACACGACCGAAGAGCAGGGGCTCGACAAAAACTACGCGCCGCTATTCCCTTTCCTGGACCTGGCGTTCGGAACGTTCTATATGCCCAAGGGCCTACAACCGAGCCGCTTTGGAACCAGCAGCACGAAGGTCCCCGACACCTTCCTGGGGCAACTGCTGTTTCCGTTCCGGGGCGCCGAGCCTGTACGCTTTAACCCCCAGGCGCTGAGCCCGCACGACCGCAACGGCGTGAACGCCAGCCTGCACGTCTGAATGGGGTCCGCGTCCGCAGTACGCTCGCGCTCCGGTAGCGCAAGGCGCCGGTGCGCCGCGGGGTGCAGGCGACCCCGAATGCGCGTCCTACCGCTGCGGCTTCTTCCAGATGCCGCGGCTGTGCATCAGCTGGATCTGCTTGTTGATCACCTTCTCGCGGTACTCTGCGTGCTTCATCGGCGCGCGGTTCAGGTACAGGTTTTTCGGGTAGATGGGCTGCTCGTACAGGATCTGGTACAGCTCGGTGCGCAGGTCTTTCATCCAGTTGTCCCATTGCGCGCGTGCCCGGTGATCGCGCAGCGCCTCGATGTCGATCACCCCGCCCACGTAGCTTGACCCTCCCCCGTAATCCTGGCGCCCGACGATCTGGCCCTTGTAGTTGATGATGAAGGAGCGGCCGCCGAAGGTGTCGATGGGCGTGGTTTCCTCGGGGAACAAGTAGTAGGTTCCCATGTTGGGTGCGACCACGTACATGTTGTTATCCAATGCGCGGGCGCGGCTCTGGATCTCGAACAACTCGTTGCCGGTGCCCGGGTGCGGGTACGAGGCGCGATAGACTACCTCGGCGCCGTTCATGGCCAACGCCCGCGCGTTCTCGGGATAGGAGCCCTCGTTGGCCATCATGATGCCAAGCCGTCCGATCTCCGTGTCCACCACCGGCCAGAACGCCTGCAGGTTGCGCCCGTACTTCTCCACCCACCAGTCGTAGACGTCGTGTGGGCAGACCGAGTGTTCGACGGGAAACAACGGCGAGACCTTGTAGTGCTGCAGGATCACCTCGCCCTTGGGATCGAGAATGAACCCGACGTTGAAGAAACGGTCCTTGAGGTCGGGATGGCGCGCTTTGGCCTGTGCCATCACGAAAGCGTCGTACTCGCCGGCGATCTTTCCCAGATATTCGGTTTCCTCGCCCGGGATGTCGATAGCGCCCTCACGCGCAAACTGTACGTGATCCAGGTCGAGCACCTCGTCGTTGAAACCCTGCAGTGCCCCCTCGGGGAAAGCGATCAGGCGCACCGGCAGGTCCAGGCTGGACAGCCAGGCAGCCGCTTTCACCAGGTGCGACAGGTGCTCGAGGTTGAGCATGATGTCCTTGCGCTTGCGGATGCCGCGCACGGTGGGGATGAGGCCGACGGCGGTATAGGGTTTGATCATGGCGTTATCCTCCCAGGGCAACTGTTGCGGAACTCGGTGCATCGTGTTCGAGTTGCGGATAAGTTTAGCCTAGAGTGGATGGGTGAATGAGTGAATGACTGAATGGGTGAATGAGTGAAGGGCGATGGCGGCGGGCGTAGACGGTTCCTGCTGGCTTTGCCCACGCTTGCGTGCGCTGCGCGAGCGTGGGCGGCTTATCCGGCAGTCAGGCGCTCCCACGTGTTGGTCTTCCCGCGCGATCACGGCGCGCATCTGCAGTACCGCACCGAGTGGTGGTATATCACCGGATGGGTGAAGGAGGCGAGAGGCGGCGACTTCGGCGTGCAGGTCACTTTCTTCCGCCACCGGCCTGGGGTGCAGGAAGACAACCCCAGCGCGTTCGCTCCGAAGCAGCTGGTGTTCGCTCACGCCGCGGTGGCTGACCCGCAGCTCGGCAGGCTGCGCCACGACCAACGCGCAGCGCGCGCAGGCTTAGGGCTGGCCGAGGCCGAAACGGGCGACACGCGCGTGTGGGTAGAAGAGTGGTCGCTGCAGCTTATGCCCCAAGGCTACGTCGCGCGCATCCCGGCACGTGACTTCGACATGGAGCTCACCTTCGGGCCGACACAGCCCATCCTGCTCGAGGGACAAGAGGGCTTCAGCCGCAAGGGACCGATGCCCGGGCAGGCCAGTTATTACTACAGCCGGCCGCATCTCACAGTGAGCGGTACCATCGCCATCGAACGCAAGACCTTCCCGGTAGCGGGCCAGGCCTGGCTCGATCACGAATGGTCGAGCGAGTACCTGGCGCCGGAAGCCGCCGGCTGGGACTGGACCGGGATCAATCTCGCGGACGGCGGCGCGCTCATGGCCTTCCGCATCCGCGGCAGGGACGGGCGCGATTTCTGGACGGGTGGCACCTGGCGCGACGCGACGGGCAGGACCAAGACCTTCGCGCCGGGCGAGATCGAGTTCACGCCCGTACGCCGCTGGCGCTCACCGCGCACCAACGTCGAATACCCGGTTGCCATGCGCTTAAGCGCGGGGCCGATCACGCTCCACCTCGATCCTCTCATGGACGACCAGGAGTTGGACGCGCGCGCCAGCACCGACACGATCTACTGGGAAGGTGCGGTGCGGGCGATGCGCGACGGCCAGGAAATCGGGCGCGGCTATCTGGAGCTGACCGGTTACGCTCTAGCGCTGCGGCTATGAGGCCAGGAGCCCGCTGACCGCCTCTGGCCTCGGCAGCGGCGCCACCGCGCCGTAGCCGGTGGTCGCGAGGGCGGCCGCGGCATTGGCGTAGCGCACCGCGCGCCAGAAATCATCCCCGAGCGACAGCCGTGCAAGCAATGAACCCGCGAAGCAGTCGCCCGCACCGGTCGCATCCACGCAGTCGACCTGGTGTGGTGAGATCCGTTCCCGGCGTTTGCCGTCGCTGGCCAGCGCACCGTCGGCGCCCAGCTTGAGCGCCACGTGCTTCGCGCCCAGGCGATGGCTCCAGTCCACGATGGCTTCGGGCTGCTCCAGCCCAGACAGAGCCTGCACGTCGTCGAGGCTGGGCAGGAAGTAATCGGCCAGGGGGATGGTAGCGGTGATCACTGCTTTCGCACGCGACAGCGGCCACAACCGCAGCCGCAGATTGGAATCGTAGGCGAACTTCACACCCGCGGACTGGGCCACGTCGATGGCGGCGAAAACGGTGTCGCAGGCGCTCGCGCTGATGGCCTGCGAGATGGCCGAAGTGTGAAAGAACTTGGCGCCCCGGATCAGGTCGAGCGGAAGGTGCTCGGGCTGCATGCGGCTCGCCGCAGAGCCGGCTCGCAAGTAGCTGAACACGTGGCCTTGCGGCCCGTAGTGGATGAAGTAGACCGCGGTGTGCGCTTCGCGATCGAGGCCCACGCCGGAGGTATCGAGCCCCTCGCTACGCCACAGCTCGAGGAACTGGCGGCCGAACTCGTCATCGCCCAGACGCGTGATATAGCCCGCGCGCGCCCCCTGGCGTGCCGCCGCGATGGCCGCATTCATGGTGTCGCCGCCGAAGCCCTGCAGATATTTCTTGTCCTCGCCCCGGATCTCGCTGAACTCGTACAGCGGTTCGCCGAGCGAGACGACGTCGATGCCGGCGCCCATCGTCACTGCGAAGGGCCGTGCGCCAGGTCGAGAAACTGGCGCGCGTGACGGATCACCTGTGCTCTGTCGCCGGCCGCCAGCGCCCCCTGATCGATGATGTTGTTGCCTATGCCCACCACCGCCGCGCCCGCTTTGAAGTAGTCGAGCATGTTGGCCGCAGACACCCCGCCCGTGGGGCACAGCGGGATTTCGGGAAACACGGCGTGGATCGCCTGCAGGTGGGCTGGGCCGCCGGTGGAGGCGGGGAATACTTTCACGATCTGCGCACCGTCGCGCCAGGCCGCCAACACTTCGCCCGGCGAGAACCCCCCGCTCAGCGCAGCACGGCCGGCATCCCGCGCGAGCCTTGCCATTCCCGCGACCAGGCAGGGCGACACCAGATAGTCCACCCCCTCATCCAGACAGCGCCTTGCGGTGTCGAGATCGAGCACGGTACCGGCGCCGACCAGGAACGCGCTGTCCATGCGCTGCCGCAGCCCGGCTATCAGCTTGAGCGCATCGGGTGTGGTGAGCGTCAACTCCACAGTCCCGTACCCGGCCTCGACCAGACATTCGATGGCCGTCGCGGCAGCATCGCGCGTTGCGAGGCGCAGCACCGGGATCACCCGCATGCGGGCCAGTTTCTCGAATATTGCGGTTGCGCCCATGTCGATGTCTCGAAGAATCGCGCCGCCCACGGCAGCGAGCTTCAGTCGGGGGCGCTGAGGCATTTTCAGGGCTGGGCTCGCGCAGGGCAAGCCCGTGTCGCACGGATGTGCGAAGAGCGGCTGGAAAGGGCTGAGTACCGCCCGAACGCGTCTGGCGGCGAGGCTACTGCGCTTCGCGCGCCTGGGGGGATATGTGCTGGAGCGCGCGGCTGAGCTCGGACGCGTCGATGCGTCCGTTGTGATCGGTGTCGATCTGGTCGAAGCGGGTAGCGAGGTGAGGAAAGTTCCTGGCCATCTCCTCGCGGGTGAGGCCGATGTTATCCGGGTCAGCCGCGCGAAACCGGGCTTCCTCCCGGCGCTCCACTACCGGCGGGACTGCGTGGGCCGGGGCATCCACGCCAGGCGCCTCGGTGGACGGCCTGGAGGGCGGCGCAGCCGCGCTGGTCTGCGAGGAGAGGAGGGCGGGAGAGGGCTGTGCGCTCGTAGGCTGTGGCTCGCGGGCGGGGGCAACGTTCGCCTCGACGGAAGGCGACTGCTGTGACGGCTGCACCGTCGCAGCGGAGGAAGGCGTGTCGGCACCCGGGCCAACGAGTTGGCGCGCACTCACCACAACCGCCGTCGCGGGGCGGGCAGCATGTGCCTTCGGGTCCGGCCGCATCGTGCGTAGACCAACCCCCACCATCGCTATCGCGGTGACCGCCAACGCGACGCTTTTCCAGGGAAATGTGCCCCTGTCTTCGAACCGGGGTACGCTGCGCTGCGCTGCCGCGTCCGCGGCCCGTGTGCGTTCGATCCGCTCCGCTACGGGATTCGTAGCCGGTCTGCCCGGCGGTCCTGCACGGGAACCTGGGCCGGTCTTCGCGACCTTTTGTGAAGGCTGGGTGCTCACGGCCGCGGTCTGCGGGACCATGGTGCGCTGGCCGAACAGCACCTCGCGCCACTGCGCGATGTTGCGCGGACGCGATCCTTCCTCCAGCGCGAGGCCCCAGCCGACGGCGTCGACAAAAGGTCCGCTGTAGCGCAGGCGGGCTCCTCCCAGCCCTTGGCTCAACGCGTCCGACTTCATGCGCGTGATGGCGTCGGGCGGGCTCTGGCCCGTGACTGCGAAGTAGAGCACGCCGCTGAGCGAATAGATGTCGGACCACGGCCCCTGCTCGGCGGAGGTCGTGTACTGCTCGAAAGGCGCATATCCCGGGGATACGATGGTGGTCAAAGTCTGCGTTGCACCGCCGATGGCTTGGCGCGCAGACCCGAAGTCGATCAACACCGGCCCGCCATCTTTGCGGATAAAGATGTTGTCGGGCTTGATGTCCCGGTGCAGGAAGCCCGCAGCGTGGACCTTTTCCAGGCCGTCCAAAAGCGGCGCGAGCATGGCCCTCAGCGCTGGCTCGGGCGGGAACGGGTTGCGCTGGAGCCACGCTTTGAGCGGCTCGCCGGCCTCGTAATCCATCACCATATAGCCGGTGCCGTTGGCCTCGAAAAAGCGGTTCACGCGCACGATGTGCGGATGGCTGAACTTGGCCAGCGTGCGCGCCTCCTGGATGAAGCGGTCCAGGCCCCAGCGATACTCTTTCTCCAGGCCGGAGCTGGTCGGGAGCACGGTGCCGCCCGATCCGCGGACGGCGACCGCACCCGGGAGGTACTCTTTGATCGCCACGTCCTTTTGGAGGTTCGTGTCGTGACCCAGGTACGTGATGCCGAACCCACCCGCGCCGAGTACGGACTCGAGCCTGTACTCCATCAGCATGGAGGCCAGGGGCAGAGCGTTCTGGTGGGTGGGTGGCGGCATGATTTGTTGGCTTTATGGCATTGCGACGGCTTTCTCATGCATTTTCCTTGCCTGGACGGGGTGCTACCGCTTCGGGGCAAGCCAGTCGTTGAGTTGACGCTTGAGCGCGGTAGCGGTCCGCAGCCGCCCTGATGCGGGTACCATTCGCTCCACACCGGCGGCTTCGCGTCGGAGGCGCGAAGACGTGCGGAGGTGCGAGGCTTCGCACAACGATAAGCAGGAGGAGACATGGCTCCCAGGTCGCTGGGTACCTACGACTATGTGATCGTGGGTGCGGGTACGGCCGGCTGCGTGCTCGCGAACCGGCTGTCGGCCGACCCGGACGTCAACGTCCTGCTGCTGGAAGCGGGCGGGAAGGACAATTACTTCTGGATCCACATCCCGGTCGGATACCTGTATACCATCGGCAACCCGCGCACCGACTGGTGCTACGAGACCGAAGCCGAAGAAGGCCTCAACGGCCGCTCCATCGGTTACGCCCGCGGCAAGGTGCTGGGCGGCTGCTCGTCCATCAACGCCATGGTCCACATGCGCGGCCAGAGGAGCGACTACGATCACTGGGCTGCGCTGGGCAACCGTGGCTGGTCCTGGGACGAGGTGCTGCCCTACTTCAAGCGCACCGAGGACTATGTCCACGGCGCCGACGCGCTGCACGGCGCGGGCGGCGAGCTGCGCATCGAGGAACGGCGCGTGAGCTGGGAGATCCTGGACGCCTGGCGCGAGGCCGCCGCGGAGTGCGGCATCCCGAAGATCGTAGAGTTCAACCGGGGCGATAATTTCGGTAACGCGTATTTCCAGGTGAACCAGCGCCGGGGCGTGCGCTGGAGCGCCACCCGGGCCTTCCTGCGTCCGGCGCGGCACCGACGCAATCTCAAAGTCATGACGCACGCGAACGCGCAGCGCATCCGCATCGAGACGCGCGAGGGCATCAAGCGCGCGACCGGCGTCGAGCTGCGCTCGCCGCAGACCGGGGCAGGAGTGGTCGAGGCGCGACGCGAGGTCATCCTGTCGGCCGGCGCGATCGGCTCGCCCCAGATCCTGCAGCTATCCGGGATCGGTCCGACCGCGCTGCTGCGCGAGCTCGGTCTTGCGGTCAACCACGATCTGCCCGGCGTGGGCGAAAACCTGCACGACCATCTGCAGATCCGCATGGTCTACAAGGTAAGCAACGTGTTGACGCTCAACGAGCGCGCCCGTACTGTGCGCGGCAAGGCAGCGATGGGCTTGGAATACCTGCTGTTCAGGACCGGGCCGCTCACCATGCCGCCCTCGCAGCTCGGGGCCTTCGCCCGCAGCGATCCCTCGCAGCCCTCGGCCAACATCGAGTGGCACGTGCAGCCGCTGTCGCTGGACAAGTTCGGCGAGCCGCTGCATCCGTTCCCGGCCATCACACCCTCAGTGTGCAACCTGCGGCCCACCAGCCGAGGTTACGTGCGCATCAAGAGCCCGGACCCGCAGGCGTACCCGGCGATCAAACTGAACTATCTGTCCACCGAACAAGACTGCAGGGTCGCCGTGGACGCCATGCGCTTTACGCGCCGCATCATGGCGGCCAAGGCGCTGGCTAAGTACGAGCCCTACGAGCTGAAGCCGGGCGCCGGCGTCGAATCCGATGCGGCGCTGGGGCGCGCCGCCGGCGATCTGGGCACTACGATCTTCCACCCAGTGGGCACATGCAAGATGGGGCACGATGACGATGCGGTGGTGGACGACTGCCTGCGCGTGCATGGCTTGATGGGGCTTAGAGTGGTGGACGCCTCGGTCATGCCGCGCATCACTTCGGGCAACACGAATGCGCCGACCGTTATGATCGCTGAGAGGGCGGCGGAGCTCATCCGGGCGGAGCGCATGGCCAGCAGCCTGAACCAGCGGCGTGCGGCGGCCGGCATCGAAGCGCAGACGGGCTGAAGGCCATGCACGCGGCTTTAACCGCGATGGTGACCTCGCATCCCCGAAACACCGGCGCCCGGGCGTGCCGAAGGTGATTGCTCTGCCCTGATATAATTTGAATGCTGGAACCCGAGGCGAGGAGTGATCCCCGCGTCGCTGGCTTTGCTGTGTCCCGCTTCGATCGCTGCGGGGTCGGACCGCAATATCTCCGTCCGAAAGACCCGGCTTCACCCAAAGGGGATTCAATGACTATTCGCCATGCAATGGCAAGGACGTGCGCGTGTTTGGGCGTGGTGGGCCTGGCGTTCGCCGCGCTGTTGGCCAGCGAGACTCAAGCCCGGACGCTCGCGGAGATAAAGGGCCGCGGTACGATAGAGCTGTGTGCCAACCCCGACGCGCTACCGTACGCCAGCGACAAGGCCGACCTGCCCGGCTTCCAGGTCGAGCTGGCGCGTGCCCTGGCGCAGGGGCTGGGCGTCGAACTGCGTGTGGACTGGATCTATCCGCATAACCGCGCGAACCGGGTGAACTGCGATATCGTGATGGACGCCTTCAGCGATCCGGAGGTGCATGAGGGCAAGCTGAAGCTGTCGATCCCATACCAGAAGTCGGGGGTTGCCCTCGCGCTGGCCCCCGGAATCCCGCTGGTGCAGACGTTCGACGAGGTACGTCCTCCGCAGAAGATTGGCGTCATGATCAGCTCGCTGGCCAGCGTAGTGCTGGGCAAGAAGGGACTGCGTATCTCACCCTACGCTTTCGAGGGGGACATGATCGATGATCTGATCGGCGGGCAGATCCAGGCAGCTGCCATCAGTCCGGCGAAGGTCGCCTATTACAACCATACCCACCCCGAGCGGCCGCTGGGACTGGCCTATGCCTACGACCACGAACCCGAGCTGGGCTGGACAGTGTCCGTGGGGATGCGCAAAGCCGACAAGGCCCTGGTGGACGCCATCAATCCGGTGCTGATCCAGATGCTCAGCGACGGCACGGTCGACCGGATCTACGCCAGGTACGGCGTGCAGCATCGGACGCCGTAAACGCGAAGCGATATCTTCGACGGGCAATCGTCAGCGCCGTCGTGGACCTGACGCCGGCGGGCGCTCAAAGGCGCGCCGCAGCCCGCCCGGCCCGCCGCCTGTCGGCCCGCGCTATCCGCTCATCCGCTGGTCCTTGTCACACCCCCGCTCAGCGGCGGCAGATGGCGCGGGCACGCCGTTCGCATGCGGGTTGGGGCTGGGCAGCTCCTTCGCTGCCCGCACCCGAGAAGGTGATATCAATGTCACGCAATAGCATCATCAGAATAGTGCCGGCCCGGCCGCCCTGCCGCGGCAGCGCATCGGATTTGCGCTACCGGCTGCTGATGGCTGCGCTCGGGTCGAAGGAAGAGACCAACCCGTTGCTGCCCGATGCCACGAGCGCCGACGAGGAGGCGCTGGAGGCAAGCGCTGCGTCGCGCAAGGCGAAGCGCCCCGCTGACTAAGCTGGACGGCCTCTCACCGCAGCGCGAGCACCAGCGCTGCATGGCGAGCATGGCGAAGGGGACGGTGAAGACCACCGCGCCGGCGGCCAGCGTCAGCGCCATGCGGTCGTCCATGGTGGTCGATAGCAGTCGCCTGGACGCGCGCATGAATGTTGCATACGTCATCGCGACTCGACTTATCGCGCGATGGCTACGACCGCAGAGCTGACCCCGCGTGCCCGACTTGCCTTCGGCGTCGTCGCCATCGCCGCGGGCCTCGCGCCCATGGCGCTGGCGATAGGGGTTATCACACCTAGGCCCGGCAGCATGAGAGCCCCGGAGTGGGTCGTGTTCCTGGCTGGGTGCACATTTTTCCTGTTCGGCTGGTTGATCCTGCTGCCAGAACGCTGGGTGAAAACCCGCGGCTTCCTCGGGGGCGTGCTGTTGACCGGCTTCGCAGCGGTCTTCGACTGGATCGGCTTCGGGCCCGGTGAACGGCACTTCAGCGGGGGCTTCTCGATCGGCCCGCTGTCGACCTCTGGCTCCAGCAGCGAGTTGACAGGCCGCGTCGTGTTCGGTATCGCGGCTGCGTCGATGAGCCTGTTGGCGGTCTGGGTCTGGGGACGCTGGCTGCGCTCGCTGGTGGAACAGGATCCGGTCCTTCCCCATGGACCCGCGGCCGCTTCGGTCGATGCTGCGCATCCGCCGGTAGGCTCACGGTCCGACTGAGTCAGACGGCCCGCTCGAGCGCGGCCAGCTGCCGAACAGGCAGTACGTCTGCCTCGATTGCTTTGCCCGATACATGGCCTCGTCGGCGCGCTCCAGCAGCTCATTCACCGAGGCGGCGTGCAGCGGGTAGATCGCGCCGCCGATGTTGACGCCGATCTCTCCGACGATGGGGCCAACCTGCACTGGTTTGACGATACTGCCGGCGATCGCCATCGCGCGAGCTTCGATCTGCTCGGTGTCGGTGAGATCTTCGAGCACGACCACGAACTCGTCCCCGCCCACGCGTACCGCCGTGTCCGTTGTTCGTATGGTGGCCTGGATGCGCCGAGCGACGACGCGCAGCACTTCGTCTCCGACGCGATGGCCATGCCGGTCGTTGAACGGCTTGAACTGCGCGAGGTCCAGGTACAACAGCGCGAAACCGGCGGAGCGTGAGGACGTCAGCTTGCGCGCGAGGTGGAGCCGGTTGCCCAGGCCGGTGAGCATATCGAGCTCGGCCTGCTCCAGCATCTGGCCGATTTTCTCCTGAAAGCGCGACGCATCGCGCAGCAGCGCCACCGAACAGGGTCGGCCCTCGGCCTCGAGGCGTGAGAGCGAGATGGACACTGGGACTTCGGCGCCGGACTTGTGAATGGCGAACAGCACGGGCCGGCTTCCCATCGGCATGGGTTTCCCGTGCGCCGCATACTCGCTCACATGCCGCTCGTGGGCCTCGCGGAAGCGTTGGGGCACCAGCAGAGAAAGGGGCTGACCCGTCAGCTCGTGGCTCTCGTAGCCCAGCAGCGAGGTCACGGCGCTGCTGGCGAATACTATTCGACCGGTGTCATCGACCACGATGGCAGCGTCGGGTAGGACGTCCAACAACGATCCGAGTTGTGACACGTTCGGGCTCATCGATCCGGATCGGACGCTGCGCTCACGCCAGCGCTCGGCTCACGACCTCGAAAGCGTCCTTGGACAGCCCCTGCGTGTCGCGGATGCGCTCGAGCGCGGCCTTGGCATGCGCTTGCCGTCCCGCGTCGAATTTCCTCCAGCGGTCGAACCCGCGTGCCATGCGCGCCGCTACCGTCGGGTTGAGCACGTCGAGTGCGATGACCTGCTCCGCCAAAAAACGGTAACCGGCACCGTCCGCGGCGTGGAAGCGGACCTGGTTGCTGCGCAAGCCGCCGATCAGCGCGTACACCTTGTTCGGGTTCTTGCTGTTGAACGCCTCATGCGACATGAGCCGGATCACCTCGCCAAGCGTTCCCGGCAGGCGGGAGGTTGCCTGCACCCCGAGCCACTTGTCCACCACCAGCGGTTCCGCTTTCCACTTGGCATAGAAGCGATCGAGCGCATCGCGGCGCTCCGGGCAGTCGTAGTTGGCCAGAGCCGAGAGCGCCGCCGTCGCGTCGGTCATGTTGTCGGCGCGGTCGAACTGTTGCATTGCCAGCGAGCGCACCTGCGCGTCGTCGAGTTCCATGAGATAGCCGAGGCACAGATTGCGCAGTGCCCGCCGCGCCGCCGACCTGGCGTCCGGACTGTACGGCCCGCTCACGTTCTGCGTGGCGTAGGTCGCGAGCAGCTCCTCGTGTAGCGAGCGCGCAAGGTGCCGGCGCAGCTCCACGCGCACCGCGTGGATGGCATCGGGATCGACGACTTCCATCTGCTCGGCGATGTACCCTTCGGAGGGCAAAGTGAGCGCGTCGGCGGCGAAGGCGGGATCCCTTGGGCCGTCGGCCAGCACGCGCGCGAAGGCGGCCACGAAGCTGTCCGGGATCGCCGGTTCATTCCCCGCCTGCCGGGCTGCGATACCGCGTAGCAGGATCTCCAGCGCCAGCCTCTGCCCTGCCTCCCAGCGGTTGAAGGCGTCGCTGTCGTGCGCCAGCAGATGCGTCAGCTCGTCGCTGGTGTAGGCGTACTTGAGCAGCACCGGTGCGGAGAAGCCTCGCAGCAGCGAGGGTACCGGCAAGGCCTGCACGTTGACGAAGGCGAAGCGCTCCTCCTGCGATTTGAACGACAGCACGCGCGTGGTGCCGCCGGCCTGCGACTCGCCTTCGAGCTGCAGCGGGGTATCTTTGCCGTCCGACTCAACCAGCGCTACTTCAAACGGGATGTGGAACGGTAGCTTCTCGGGTTGCCCGCGCGTCGGCGGGCAGGACTGCTTCAGGGTCAAGGTGTAACGTTTGGCGTCCCTATCGTAGGCGCTGCTGACTTCTATCAGCGGCGTGCCGGCCTGGTCGTACCAACGCCCGAACTGGCCGAGGTCCACGCCGCTGGCGTCCTGCATGGCCTGGACGAAATCATCTATGGTGACAGCCTGGCCGTCGAAGCGCTGGAAATACAGATCCATGCCCTTGCGGAAGTTCTCGCGCCCGATCACAGTGTGGATCATGCGCACCACCTCGGCGCCCTTCTCGTAGACCGTGGCGGTGTAGAAATTGCTGATCTCCATGTAGGACTGCGGGCGCACCGGGTGCGCCATCGGGCCCGCATCCTCGGGGAACTGGGCTGCGCGCAGGCCGCGCACCTGATGGATGCGCGCGACCCCCCGGGAGTACATGTCCGCGCCGAACTCCTGGTCGCGGAACACCGTGAGCCCCTCCTTGAGCGAGAGCTGGAACCAGTCTCGGCAGGTGACGCGGTTGCCAGTCCAGTTGTGGAAGTATTCATGCGCTACCACGCGGTCGATGGACATGAAGTCGGAATCGGTGGCGATGTCGGGGCGGGCCAGCACGTACTTGGTGTTGAAGACGTTGAGGCCCTTGTTTTCCATGGCGCCCATGTTGAAGTCGCCCACCGCCACGATCATGTACTGGTTCAAGTCCAGCTCGAGCCCGAACACGTCCTCGTCCCACTTCATGGCCTTCCTGAGCGCCTGCATGGCGAAGCCGCATTGGTCTAGCTTGCCGGGCTCGACGTAGATCTGCAGGGTGACTCTGCGCCCCGACTTTGTGATGATGCTGTCCTCCAGCTTGTCCAGCTTCGCCGCAACCATGGCGAACAGGTAGGAGGGCTTGGGAAACGGGTCTTCCCAGCGCGCCCAGTGCCTGGCCCCCTCTCCCCCTGCGGGAGAGGCAACGGACAAAGAGGTCCCTCTCCCATTTTGGGAGAGGGTAGAGCCTGCCCCGGACTTGATCCGGGGGTGAGGGCCGGGTGAGGGGGCTGCGGCCTCATCGCCGCTCGCCACTAAGTTCCCGTTGGACAGCAGCACCGGGTAGCTCGCCTTGTCCGCGTGGATCGTGACGGTGTAGCGCGCCATCACGTCGGGCCGGTCGATGAAGTAGGTGATGCGCCGAAAGCCCTCCGCCTCGCACTGGGTGAAATAGCCGTCCTCGGAGGCGTACAGGCCCATGAGCTTGGTGTTCTGCTTGGGGCGGATCCTGCATACCGTCTGCAACGCGAACTGATCGGGTACGGCGGCGACAGTCAGCCGCTTCGCGTCCACTACGTAGGCCGGCTTCGACAACGGCATACCGTCCAACGCGACCGACTCCAGCCCCAGCTCATCGGCGTCCAGGACGAGCGGGCCCTTGGGGTCGGCGGATTTCGGGTTGCGGCGGATGGCGAGCGTGGCGGTGACGCGCACGAACTCGTCCTGGATGTCCACGTCGAGGTCGACTGTGGAAATGAGGAACGGAGGCGGAGCGTAGTCTTTGAGATAGACCGTCGCTGGTGCCGGATTGAGCATGTTGATCACGGGGGATGCGCAGAAGCGAGAGAGGTGCAGAGTTTACCGGAGCAGCGGCCGCGGTGGCCGTACTGGACAGAGCCGGCGTGCTAATCTCCCGCCGCCCCGCTTCCCCCGTAAGCTTTCTTCGCCGCCGCCGCTGACACCAGCCCGTTTCGTACGTCGGCCCTGATCTTTTCGGGATCCCGCTCGCGCGGATCGCCGAAGCCGCCGCCGCCGGGGAGCTCCAGCCGCAGCCGTTCCCCGGGTGGAATCGTCTGCTGGCCCTTGCCGCGCAGCGTCTTGCCCGAGACCAGCGACACGCGCCCCGGGGCACCGTCATGGCCTCCATTGCGTCCGCGCGCTGGATGCTCGATGCGCTCGAACATGGCATACACCGAGAACGGTGCGTTCTCGGCGCTGCCGATCTCCATCACCTGACCGAGCCCGCCGCGCATGCGGCCGGGTCCGCCGGAGTCGGTGCGATATTCTTTACGCCAGACGACGATCGGCGCGATCGATTCGACGATCTCGACCGGCACGCTGCGCACGCCGCTCGGAAACGCGGTCGCGGAAAGGCCGTCCTTGGTCGGCCGCGCCCCGGTCCCACCGGAATGGAACGAGAGCACGTTGAAGGGTGTGCCGCCGGCCACCGTGTCGCTCACGCCGTGCCCGCCACGCAGCTGCGGTATCCAAAGCGCAGAGGCGCCCTCCGCCGGCGCACCGTCCGGGAGCGCCTGGTGCAGGCAGCCGAAGACCACATCGGGCAGCACGTGCCCGATTACATGTCGAATCGCCACTGCGCAGGGCCGCGGCGCGTTCAAGATCGATCCCTCCGGCGCGCTGACCGTAATCGGCGCGAGCGAGCCGGCATTGTTCGGGATGGCTGGTGCGACCAGACACTTCAC
>JBGPOV010000020.1:0-44371 GCA_041488255.1 Gammaproteobacteria bacterium
CTACCGCCGCCGCGTTGCAGTTGCCGCGTCCCGGCAGGAAAACTGGAACAGGCGGCGGTCCTCGAGGCGCAGCGCCGACAACTTCCGGCCCCACAGACATCCCGTATCCAGTCCGATCACGTCCGGCTCCAGCACCAGGTCGAGCGCTGACCAGTGGCCGAAGATGACAGTCGTTGCGCTGCTCGCACGCCCTGGGACGGCGAACCAAGGTAGAACCCCGGCGGGTAGCGCGGCGCTGTCGCCTTTGTAGCCCAGCTCTATGACGCCTTCGCGCGTGCACACGCGCATGCGGGTCATGGCGTTGATGATCACCCGCAATCGCGCGTAGCCGGCGAGGTGTTCGCTCCAGCGATCCGGCTGGTTGCCGTACATGTGCGCCAATACCGAGGCGTAGTCGGGCGCTCGCAGCTTCTGCTCCACCTCCCGCGCCAGTTCCAACGCTCGCGACACCGTCCAAGACGGCAGCAGCCCAGCGTGCACCATAGCGTAGCCGCTTTCAGCATGCATCAGCGGCCGCGCGCGCAACCACGCGATGAGTTCTACACGATCGGGAGCGTCCAGCGTCTGCTCCAGCGTGTCCTCTTTGCGCAGCCTGCCATACCCTTCAGCGACCGCCACCAGATGCAGATCGTGGTTGCCGAGTACGCACACGGCGCTTGGGCCCAGGCTCTTCACGAAGCGCAGCGTGGCCAGCGAATCCGGGCCGCGGTTGACCAGATCGCCCACAAACCATAGGCGATCGTGTTGTGGGTCGAACGCGACGCGCTCGAGCAGACCCATGAGCGCCTTGAAACAGCCTTGCACATCGCCGATTGCATAGGTAGCCATGACCGGGCAGCTGAGGCGAGAAGTGCGAGCCGAGAGGCCCTGCGAAAAAGGGCGCGCGGTGACGGCGCGCTCCGTGCTTTCGATGCTGGGTTACTTTGACTGGCTGAGCATGTAATCGACGGCGGCACTCACCTCGGGGTCCGACAGGGACGGATTGCCTCCCTTCGCGGGCATGGCTCGGATGCCTTTGATCGCGTGTTCGTGGAGCGTGCTCAGGCCTTGGGCCAGCCGCTGCTTCCACCCCGCCTTGTCGCCTGGCTTCGGCGCGCCCATGAGGCCGGCGCCGTGGCACGCGGCACACACGGTTTGGTAGACCTTGTTTCCATCTGGCTTGCCGGCCGACAGCGCCGTTTTCGCTGCCGGCGTGGAAGACACGACCGCCGCTGGACCCGGTGCTGCAGGAGACGCGGCCACAGCGGGTCGGGTCGCGGATACGGCGGGCTGCGCGAAGCTCGCGCCGCTCTGGTTTGCTGACCCTGTGGCCGGCGTGGCATCCGCCAGCGCGACATCGCCCACCGGTTTGAGGCGCCGAGCCACGGCGTCCTCGGACATGGACGAGCTACCGCTGTCCACCCTGAGGCCGCCCGTCACCATCTGCACGATCATGACGATTGACAAGATCGGGACCAGGAAGGCCAGCAATACAACCACGATGAGCTGCTGAGGTGTTCGGATCGCAGTGGAATGATCCTCGACATGCACCTCGCTCATGCAAACCCCTCGCCCGGAGATCCGCGAAAAAAACGTTGAGTATAGGGGATCGGGAGGCGGCCTCCTAGCCACGGGCGTGGACGCTCGAGGCGATTGCGGCTATCCTTGGCGGCCGCTTCGCTGCTCCGCATGCGCCCATAGCTCAGTGGATAGAGTATTGGCCTCCGAAGCCAAGGGTCGTGGGTTCGAATCCCGCTGGGCGCGCCAGTTCCCTGGAGCAGAGGCTCGTAGGAGAAGGACATGGGCTGCGTGTTCTGCGAAGGGGCCGGGGGCGAGGTTCTGTGGGAAGATGACTACTGCCGCGCCGTCTGGGCCTATGAAGTCGATTACCCTGGCTTGTGTCGCGTGATCTGGGACCGGCACGTCACGGAGATGGCCGAGCTGGATGCCGGCGGCAGGAATCAGATCATGCGGGTTGTGTTCGCCCTCGAGCAGGCGCTCATCCAGGTGCTGCAGCCGGACAAGATGAACCTGGCCAGCCTGGGCAATCAGGTCCCGCACCTGCATTGGCACGTGGTTCCGCGCTTCAAGGACGACCCGCACTGGCCGTTTGCGATCTGGGGCAGGCAGGTGCGCGAGAGTGGGCACCCGCTGCCGTCCGACTTCGCCATGAACGTGCGACGCGCGCTGGACCAACTGCTCAGCGTCAAGCGCGGCTTGATCTAAGCGGAGTCAACTTGTTCCGCCGGTTCGCGCACCGGCGGCATGGGACGCGCGGAGCGCGCCGAGGGGAACACGACCGAGAACGTGCTGCCCTTGCCGGGCTCGCTTTCGACTTCCAAGCGGGCCTGATGGCGGGACAGGACATGCTTGACGATGGCGAGCCCCAGCCCGGTTCCGCCGGTGGCGCGCGAGCGGCTGCGGTCGATCCGGTAGAACCGCTCGGTCAAGCGCGGGATGTGGTGCGGCTCGATGCCGATGCCGGTGTCACGCACCGCGAATACCGGCTCGCCGTCGCGCTTCGACCAACTCACTTCGATTTCACCGCCTTCAGGGGTGTAGCGTACGGCATTGCTGATAAGGTTCGACAACGCGCTGCGCAGCTCATCCGCGCTGCCCTTCAGGCCATCGTGGTGCTCGACCCGCAGGCTGAACCGATGCCTGCCGCCGCTGAGGGCCTGCGCCTCGCGGAACAGCGAGCGCACGATCTCCGGCAAGTCCGCGAACTCCTCGCGCAGCGGATTCTGTGCGCTTTCCAGCTTGGACAGGGCGAGCAGATCTTCCACCAGGCGTTGCATCCGGGTGGTCTGTTCGCTCATCAGCTGCAGCGAGCGCCGCAGCATGTCGGGATCCGGCTCCGGCATATCCGAGAGCGTCTCCAGGAACCCGCCCAGGACCGTAAGCGGTGTGCGCAGCTCGTGCGAGACGTTGGCGACGAAGTCGCGGCGGGTGGTTTCCATGCGCTCCCAGCGCGTGATGTCCCGAGACAGCAACAGCTTGTCACGGTCTCCGTAGGGCACGAGTTGAACCGACAGGGTCAGCTCCTGGTCGTTGCGCGACAGCCGCAGCACCAGCGGCTCTCGGTAGTTGCGCGTTGCGAGGTACTCCAGGAACTGGGGCATGCGCACTAGATAAGTGATCTGCTGGCCGCGGTCGCGCTGGCTGGACAACCCGAAGTAGGTCTCGGCCCGCGGGTTGCACCACTCGATACGGTCGCTGTCGTCGAGAACGATCACACCTTCGGGCAGCGCCGCGCCGGCCTGTTGGAAGCGGTCGAGCGCCGCGGATAAACGCGATTCGATTTGCGTGCGCCGGCGCAGCAGCCGCGCAAGCCCAGCGAAGATCTCCTCCCACTCGCCGCGGCCTTCGGGCAAAGCAGCGGAACCCGGGTCCTTCAGCCAGCTGTACAGCCGAGAAAGGTTGAAGATGTGGTGCAGGAGCAGAAGCAGGAGCGCGACCGCCCATGCAGCGATTGCCGTGGGCGCGCCCAGGATCGGCCACAGCATCAGGGCGGAGACGCACGCCACCCCCGCCGCTACCATCGGCCGTCCCCAGAGCTTGAGCACTGCGCTACTCCCCGATGGGCCAAAACCGCCCGCGTCGACCCGGCGGAATTATCTCAGAAATTTGGCCTGCGCTTGCGCTATGCAGCTCTGCGATTGCGCGGCCGAGGACGCATTGGCCCATCGCCGCGCGCCTGCTCTTGCGGCTCAGATCACAGGCAGGTGCGGGTCAACTGGCCGACAGCCGGTAGCCTGCGCCGCGAACCGTCTGGATCAGGCCATCGTGCTCCGAGGGTTCGAGTGCCTTGCGCAGTCTGCGGATGTGGACGTCCACGGTGCGCTCCTCGACGAACACGTGGTCGCCCCACACCTGGTCCAGCAGCTGGGTGCGCGAATGCACGCGCTCAGGGTGCGTCATCAGGAAATGCAGTAGGCGAAACTCGGTGGGCCCCAGGTGCACCTGCTCGCCGTTGGCGGTCACCCGGTGGGTGGCGGGGTCGAGCCTGAGCGTGCCTAGCTGCACCATGTCATCGGTCATCTGCGGCGAGCGTCGGCGCAAGAGCGCCTTCACCCGCGCGTTCAGCTCGCGCGGCGAGAACGGCTTGGTGATGTAGTCGTCGGCGCCCGTATCCAGGCCGGTCAGCTTGTCCTGCTCGTCGGCGCGCGCCGTGAGCATGATGATGGGGACGGACTTCGTGCGCTTATCCGCGCGTAGACGCCGCGCCAGCTCGAGGCCGGACAGCCCCGGCAGCATCCAGTCCAGGAGAACGAGGTCCGGGAGGGCGTCTTGCACCAGACGGATGGCCTGTTCCGCGTTGTCTGCGCGCAGAGCCTGGTGGCCGGCCTGCTTGAGGTTATAGGCGATCAGCTCCTGGATTGCAGGCTCGTCCTCGACCACCAGCACCGTCGCCGGCATGCATTTCTCCCAGGTAGTGAACTGCGCGCGTGCAAGCATATGAAAGCATTGTTACAGTGCCGTGACAACCCGATGGGCGGGTCTGGGTTTTCCGCGCGCAGCCGGGGTCGGTTATCATCGCTGCTCCCCGGCTCGACCGGTCATCCTGCTCCCGTCAGAGCGTTCCTGGAAGCCATGAGCACGCTCCAACCCACCGAGATCGTACTGCACCAAGGCTCCCGGGTGCTGGAAATCGCCTTTTCTGACGGCAACGCCTTCCGGCTGCCCTGCGAGTTCCTGCGCGTGCACTCGCCGTCGGCCGAGGTTCGCGGTCACGGGCCCGGTCAGGAGGTGCTTCAGGCCGGAAAGCGCGAGGTCGAGATCAGGTCGATCGAACCGGTCGGGAGCTACGCGGTTCGCTTGGTGTTTTCGGATGGTCACGACACCGGGCTGTACTCCTGGGACTACCTGTATCACCTGGGCAAGAGCCAGGACCGGCTGTGGCGGGAATATCTCGATCGGCTCGCCCAGGCCGGCGCCAGCCGGGAGCCGAACAGCGCGGTGTCCGAGCGCGTAGTGCGTCAGTCCGGTCCCGGCGCGAGCTGGAAGAAGCTGTGATCGGCGTCGTGGCTAGCGAAGGGTGAACCGTGACAGGTCCGCGCCACAAGACAACCGACTTCGGCTTCGAGACCGTGCCTGAGGGCGAGAAGGCGCGACGGGTGGCCGGCGTCTTCGATGCGGTGTCCGCGCGCTATGATTTAATGAACGACCTCATGTCCGGCGGGCTGCATCGGCTGTGGAAGCGGTTTGCGGTCGAGCACAGCGGTGTGCGCCCTGGGCAACGGGTGCTGGACGTGGCCGGCGGGACCGGCGATCTGGCCCGCCTGTTCGCGCAACGCGTAGGCGCTCGCGGCCAGGTCGTGCTCACCGACATCAACGCCAAAATGCTCTCGCGCGGGCGCGACCGGCTGGTCGACGCCGGGCTCGTGGTTCCGGTGGTTCAGTGCGACGCGGAGGGGCTGCCTTTTGCCGGCGGTTACTTCGACTGCGTGTGCATCGGCTTCGGGCTGCGCAATGCGACTCGAAAAGTCGACGCGCTGCGGGAAATGGCCCGTGTACTGCGGCCCGGTGGCCGTCTTCTGGTCCTGGAGTTCTCGCATGTATGGGCACCGCTCAAGCCGCTCTTCAATGCCTACACCTTCGCCGTGCTGCCTCGGCTTGGCGCTTTGGTGGCCGGCGACGAGGCCAGCTATCGTTACCTCGCCGAGTCCATACGCGTACACCCGTCCCAGGAGCAAATGAAGGCGATGATGGAGGCGGCCGGGCTGGAGCGCGTGGACTACTGGAACCTGAGCGCCGGGGTGGTCGCGCTTCACACCGGCTATCGTCTGTAGCGCGCCGCTTAAAGATGCTCTCCGGGCCGGCGGCGGCCGCCATCAACCACATCATGCGCGACGCCGGCTGGGCGCATGAGCGCCTGCGCCCGTTTGCCGGGTGCAGCGTTCGATTCGAGGTTCCCCCGCTGTCCGCCGCCTTCACGGTCGAAGCCGGCGGCCGTCTGGCGTCGGCGTCGTCTCAGGCCGAGCCCGCTGCCGTCGTGCGCGTGGCCGGGTCGACGCTTATCCGCCTGGCGTGGCTGCACGATGAGTCCGCGCGCCAGGAGGTGCAAGTCGAGGGAGACACAGCGCTCGCCTCCGCCCTGACCGGCGTGTTGAGCGGTTTGCGTTGGGACGTGGAGGAGGATCTCAGCCAAATTGTCGGCGACGTCGCCGCCCACCGGCTCACTCAAGCCGGAGCGGCCTTGCTTGCCTGGCAGGCTAAGGCGGCGTCCAACCTGGCGCATGCGCTAGCCGAGTATTGGACCGAGGAGCAGCCACTTCTCGCGCAAGGTGAGGCGCTGCGCGGGTTCGTGCACGCTGTGGACGTGTTGCGCGACGCCACCGAGCGCCTGGAGAAGCGCATCGAACGCCTGAAGCGCGCAGGCGCCTGAAGCACTGGCGATGCGCCTGTTCCGGTTGCTGAAGATCCTGCTGGTCGTCTACCGCTTCGGCCTGGACGAGTTCCTGCTCGGCCACGAGCGGGTGCGTGCGCTACGTGTGCTGGTGCGCAGGCTGTCCTTCTGGCGCAGGCTCGATCAACCGCGCGCCATTCGCCTGCGGCTGGCCCTGGAAAACCTGGGCCCGATCTTCGTCAAGTTCGGGCAGGTGCTTTCCACGCGTCGCGACCTGCTGCCGGCCGACATCGCGGACGAGCTCGCCAAGCTGCAGGACCGCGTGCCGCCATTCGACTCGGAGCTGGTGGTGGGGACTCTGGAACGCGTCTATGGCAAGCCGCTGCTCGAGGTGTTTGCCAGCTTCGACCTCAAGCCCGTGGCCAGTGCTTCGGTGGCGCAGGTTCACCTGGCACGGCTGCCCGACGGGACCGAGGCCGCGGTCAAGATCCTGCGGCCCAGGATCGGTCGCGTAATCGCCAACGATGTGGCGTTGATGTACAGCGCGGCCAGCTTGGTGGAACTGCTGTGGAAGGAGGGCAAGCGGCTCAAGCCGCGCGAGGTGGTGGCCGAGTTCGAGCGCCATCTGCGGGACGAGCTGGATCTCATGCTCGAGGCCGCCAATGCCAGCCAGCTGCGGCGCAATTTCGCCGGCTCCCCTATCCTGCGCGTGCCCGAGGTGTACTGGGATTGGTGCTCGAGCGAGGTGATGGTTATGGAGTCCATGGTCGGCACGCCGATCAGTCAGGTCGAGGCGCTGCGCGCGCAGGGCGTGGACATCCCGCGGCTGGCACGCAGCGGGGTGGAGATCTTCTTCATGCAGGTCTTCCGGGACGGCTTCTTCCACGCCGACATGCACCCGGGCAATATCTTCGTCGACCCCCAGGGCAGCTACATCGCGCTGGACTTCGGGATCATGGGCACGCTCACCGAAGCGGACAAGAACTACCTGGCGCAGAACTTCCTGGCCTTCTTCCGCAGGGACTACCGGCGAGTCGCGCAGGCCCACTTGGAGGCGGGCTGGGTCCCTAAGCACACGCGCGTGGACGAGTTCGAGAACGCGATCCGCGCGGTGTGCGAGCCGATCTTCGACAAGCCCCTCAAAGATATTTCCTTTGGACGCGTCCTGCTGCGGCTGTTTCAAACCGCGCGCCGGTTCAACGTGGAGGTCCAGCCGCAGCTCGTGCTGCTGCAGAAGACGCTGCTCAACATCGAAGGCATGGGCCGGGACCTCGACCCTGACTTGGACCTGTGGAAAACGGCCAAACCCTACCTCGAGCGCTGGATGTCAGAGCAAGTAGGGTGGCGCGCCTTAACGCGGCATGTGCGCGAAGAGGCTCCCTATTGGGGCGTGATGCTGCCTCTGCTCCCGCGGCTGCTGCACAGGCGCCTTGCACATGACGAATCCGATACGCTCGCCCAGCAGCTTGTAGCAGTCAGCGCGCAGCAGAAGCGGCAAGGGCGATGGCTCATAGCGCTCCTCGTTTTCCTTACCGCGCTGCTCGCAGTCGAGCTCCTGCGCCTCCTCATCTGACCGCGGGCGCCCGCTTCGCCCGGAACAAGGCGGTTGGGCGCCCCGTAACTCATCTGCATCTTGGATAGGCCTTCCGGACACGGCGTGCCAGTGCTGGCGCGTTCGCATCATGGTCGGGCCGAGGTCTCTACGCCGAAGGCGGACCTGCCCACCGGGCTGGGTTGTCGTGGGCCTGGAGCTCTGGCCGTTCATCAAATTGTCATACTCGTTACGCAGAATCGCTCGTTGGATGCACCGGTCAGTCCTCTGCACGGTGTGCGCAGGATCTGCCTGCGCGCCATGTCCCGGTGTCTTCTGCAGCGCGAAAAAAACAGCCTGATCTCACTCACCAGGGGAGAACGAAATGGCGTTCCGATCCAAAGCCAATCGCCCGAATGGGCTCGCTGGTACCCTCGCTGCGGCGGCTCTGCTTGGCTTCTTCTTGGGCCCGGCTTATGCCCAGCAGAGCGATCCGATGGATGAACTGCTGGAGAAGCTCAAGGACAAGGGCGTGCTGTCTGAGGACGAGTACCAGGTGCTCAAGAAGGCGCGTGAAGAGGAGCTGCTCGAGTTGCGCAACGAACGCCGGCGCCAGGCGCAGAAGGCGGCCCAGGATACGGCGAAGGAGGAGGCGGCGGCCAAGAAGACCAAGTTCGACGCCAGCCCCGGGATCAGGAGCATCCAGCTGTTCGGGGACGTGCGGCTGCGCTATGAGAGCCGCGAGGGAACCTCCACCTTCCCGATCGCCGGTGTTCCCGGCGGCCATACGGCGGAGACACTGGACCGCTGGCGCTACGCCGTACGCATCGGCATCCGCGGTGACCTGGTGGAGGATTGGTTCTACGGGCTGCGCTTAGACACCAGCACCAACCCCCGGTCCTCGTGGGTGACGTTCGGGAACAACACGAGTACCAACGCGGGAGGGGTGGCGCCCTACGGCAAAGGCCAAGATGGTATCACCTTCGGCCAGGCCTACCTGGGCTGGCGGGCTACGCCCTGGCTGACCCTGCAGGCGGGCAAGATGCCCAACCCCGTTTACACCACGCCCATGGTGTGGGACCCGGACATCAACCCGGAGGGCATAGCCGAGCGGATCAATTATGCGGTCAACGACCAGCTGACTCTATTCGGCAACTTCGGGCAGTACGTCTACCAGAGCTTCTCGCCCAATTCCACCGGTGGCAACCTGGGCTTCGCCAACCACGACGGCTACCAGTTCGCCTGGCAAGGCGGGGTGGGCTACAAGTTCGCCGAGGCCACCTCGGCCAAAGTGGCGCTGAGCTATTACAACTACACCGGTTTCGCCTCGCCCGAGCCCTTTTACTCGAACCAGAACCCCAACGGCTTCTTCGGCCCCTACGCCTTTGGTGCGCAGAACACGGTTCCTGGCACCGTGCCCAACGGCTTGACGTTCAACAACGGGGTCAACAATCTGAGCTATTTTGAGATTCCGTGGGAAGTCAACTTCCCCATCGGAAGCGGGGGGATCCTTGGGCGCGCTTTCGGAGATCTCGCCTACAACACCCAGGCCGACCAGCGCGCCGCGAAGGGCAGCTACGCTTCCCTGGGCAGCCAGGGCCTCGCCTGGCAGGTGGGTTTGGCAGTGGGTACCAGCATAGGCCTGACCATGAACCAGGTGGCCGCCAAGAAGAACGCCTGGGAGGCGCGCGCCTACTGGCAGCAAATCGATCTGAACGCCTTGGACTCAAACCTCATCGACTCCGACTTCTTCGAAGGCCGCACCAACCTGCAGGGCATCTTCCTGGCGTTTGCCTACAGCCCCACCGACGCGATCATCACCACCGTTCGCTTCGGGGAAGCCCATCGCCTCAACGCCAACGGCCCGACGCCAGGCAGCAACCCTGACATCCCGAACGTTCAGCCGCTTACCAGCTATCGCCTGCTGCAGTTCGACCTCACCTGGAAGTTCTAGTCACTTGACGGGCTGGCATCGCGTCACTCGCGCGACGCCAGCCCGCATCTCTTGGCGGGGTTGCCTACAGTCCCGCGCAGACCAACCGAGTTAGAATGCGGGCTTTGTCTCAAACCCGCCGATGGCGCTTCTGGAGATCCGCAACGTCACCCGACGTTTCGGCGATTTCGTCGCTGTAGACAACGTCAGTCTGAGCATCGAGGCGGGTGAATTCTTCTGCCTGCTGGGCCCCTCCGGCTGCGGCAAGACGACGCTGCTGCGCATGATCGCGGGGTTCGATCTGCCCAACGGCGGCAGCATCTGGCTGGACGGCAGGGACATGGCCGGCGTGCCGCCCGAGAAGCGCAACGTCCACACTGTATTTCAAAGCTACGCTCTGTTCCCGCACATGAGCGTGGGTGACAACGTCGGCTTTCCGCTCAAGATGGCCCGGGCCTCCCCGGCCGAGGTCAAGACGCGAGTGGATGAGGCGCTCGAGGACGTCTCCCTCACTGGACTGGCCGGGCGCTACCCGAACGAGTTGTCGGGCGGCCAGCGCCAGCGCGTCGCTGTCGCGCGAGCCCTGATCAGCCGGCCGAAACTCCTGCTTCTGGACGAGCCGCTGGCAGCGCTGGATGCCAAGCTGAAGGAGAGAATGCAGCTGGAGCTGATCGCGCTCCAGAAGGAAGTCGGCATCGCGTTCATCTACGTGACGCATGACCAGCAGGAGGCGCTGGCGCTGGCCCACCGCATCGCGGTCATGAATCACGGCCGGGTAGAGCAGACGGACGAACCGTCCAAAATCTATAGCTTCCCGAAAAACCGCTTCGTCGCGGACTTTATCGGCACCTGCAACATCCTGGACGCCGAGGTGACGCGCGCAGGCGGTGGACGGATGCAACTGAGCATCCATGGTCTCGGTGAAGTGGCTGCGCTTCAGACACACAGCGTCGCCACCGGCACCAAGGGCGTGCTGGCGCTGCGCCCGGAGCAGGTCGCCATCGCCCAGCAGCTCACGCCCAAAGTGGACGAGAACCACTTCGCCGGCACGGTGTTCGACTTTCTCTACCTGGGCGATGTCACCGTGTACGTCGTGGAGCTACCCAACGGCAGCCGTGTAGAGGCCATGTTGCCCAACTCGGCGCCCGGGCGTGCCAAATTCTTCGAGGCCGGCGATGCGGTCGAGATCAGCTGGCGCATCGACGCCGGTCGCTTCCTCACCGATTGACCAGGTTGCATGGCTAGCCGGCGCTTCAACACCTGGCTGATCAGCGGCCCGCCGCTGCTCTACCTCGTCGCGTTTTTCGCGATCCCGACTCTGATCATGGTAGTGGCCTCGTTTCGCTACCCGGGCGAGTTTGGCGGGCTGGCGCCGCTGGTGCAGCGGGGCGAAGATGGCCAGCGCGTCCTCAATCTCACCCTAGAGAACTACCAGCGCTTCTTCTCCGACGCCCTGTACGCGGAGCTGTTTCTCAAGTCCTTCTGGTACGCGGTGATCACCACCGTGCTGTGCCTGGTGACTGCATATCCGCTGGCGCTGCTCATTGCGCGCAGCCCCAAGAGCCGCCGCGACCTCCTGGTGCTGCTGGTAATCCTGCCCTTCTGGAGCAACTTCTTGATTCGGGTGTATGCCTGGATGATCATCCTCGGACCGCAGTCGGTGTTTGCGGGCGGCCTCAACGCCTTTCTTCACGTGTTCGGGTTAGGGCCGGTGCGGCTGCTGTTCACGCCCTTCGCCGTGGTCATCGGGCTGGTCTACGTGCACCTGCCGTTCATGGTTCTTCCTCTGTATGCGAACCTGGAGAAGCACGACCCGGCGTTGCTGGACGCCGCGCAGGACCTGGGCGCCAATGCCTGGCAGCGGTTCTGGCGTGTGACCTTTCCGCTGTCTCTGCCCGGAGTGTTCGCCGGCGCTGCGCTGGTCTTCATTCCCGCCTTCGGGATCTTCGCCATACCCGACATCCTGGGCGGCACCAGCGGGATCATGATCGGAAACGTGATCAAGCAGCAGTTCCTGGACACGCGCGATTGGCCGTTCGGGAGTGTACTGTCCATGGTGCTCACTGTGGTCGCGGTCGGGCTCGCCGGCCTGGCCGCCTCGTATGCGCGACGCGCGAGGGCGATGGCATGAGCCGACGCTCGAAGTGGCTGTGGCTGGTTGGGATCCTCGGTTACTCGTTCTTGTACGCGCCGCTAGCGATTGTCGTGGTGTACTCCTTCAACGATTCGCGTCTCAACGCCCAGTGGGTGGGGTTTACATTGGACTGGTACCGGAAGCTGTTCCACAACGAGGAGATGCTGGGCGCGGCCTGGAACTCCCTGGTCATCGGCCTGACCGCCAGCGCCGTCTCGACCGTGCTCGGCACCATGGCCGGATACGCGATGTATCGTTTCAGGCTGCGCTTGCTGCCGGTCCTGGTGGTGGCGCCCATCGCCATCCCCGAGATCCTGACGGGCGTGAGCCTGCTGATCTTCTTCGTCGCCATCGATCTGACCTTGGGGCTCACGTCGATCATTCTCGCGCATATCGCTTTCTGCATCGGCTTCGTGGCAATCGTGGTGCGGGCGCGGCTGGCCGGCATGGACGAGAGCCTGGTGGAAGCGGCGCGGGACCTGGGTGCTACCCCGACCCAGGCGTTCCGGCTGGTGACGCTGCCGCTCATCATGCCGGGGGTCATCGCCGGGGCGCTGATGGCGTTCACGCTTTCGATCGACGATTTCGTGATCACCTATTTCACCGCAGGGGCCGGGGCGCTCACGCTCCCACTCGAGATCTACACCATGGTGAAGATCTCCGTCACCCCCGAGGTGAATGCCGTCTCTACGCTCCTCATGCTGCTGACGCTGGCCCTGATCGTCATCGCATCGCGGCTTTCGCCGGGAGCGCTGCGTGCAGGCGGCTGACGGGCGCGCCCGCAGCGGTCGGTTATGTATTCCCGCCGTGGCGCCGGCCCCCAAGCTGCATCCGAGCCAGTAGCTCGGCCGCGCGTTTTGCCCTACGCTTGTTCTATCTTGGATCCCCGACCGGAGGACGATCGATGAAGAGGCTGTTGTGCCTTCTGCTGCTTGCCGCTGTTCCAGCGCTCGCCAAGGAAGACGTGCTGAACGTCTACAACTGGAACGATTACATCGCGCCGGAGACGGTGGCGCGCTTCGAGAAGCTGTGCCATTGCAAGGTCAAGCAGAGCTACTTCTCGGACAACGAGGAACTGCTGGCCAAGCTTGCCGCTGGGGCCAAAGGCTACGACGTGTACGTGCCCACCTCCAACTACGTGGCCGGAATGGCCAAGGCGGGTTGGCTGCAGCCGCTCGATCACTCCAAAGTGCCGAACCTGAAGAACGTGATGCCGCAGTACTTGAACACCGAGTTCGATCCAGCCAACAAGTACTCGGCGCCGTATGCCATGTCAATTACGCTCATCGGGTACAACGAACAGAAGATCAAGGAGCTGGGCGTCCCGCTCGGGTCCTGGGCCACCATCTTCGAACCCAAGATCCTGGAGAAGATCAAAGGCCGGGTGACCGTCCTCGACAGTCAGAGCGAACTGATGGCCGCGGCGCTAAAGTATCTCGGCTACTCGGTGAACGACCGCGACCCCAAGCACTGGCAGCAGGCCAAAGACGTCATCCTCAAAGCCAAGCCCTACTGGGCCGCGTTCAACGCCTCGAGCTATATCAAGGAGCTGTCGTCGGGCAACATCTGGCTGGTGCACGGCTACTCGAACGACATCTACCAGGCCGACCAGGATGCGCAGAAAGCCGGCCAGAAGTTCCGCATCCGCCACAGCTTGCCCAAGGAAGGCGCCGTCTTGGCGCTCGATTGCATGGTCATCGCGAAGAGCGCTTCGCGGCCGGATCTAGCCCACATGTTTATCAACTTCATGCTCGATGGACGTAACTCGGCCGACCTGACCAACATGATCGGTTCGGGCAATCCGAACGCCGACGCACAGCAGTACATCAAGCCGGAGATCAAGCAGATCAGCGCCATCTTCCCGGACGCGCAGGCGGCGAAGACGTTGGAGATGCTGAAGGACATGACCCCGCAGCAGCGGCGTCTGATGAACCGGATCTGGACCGAGATCAAGGCCGAGTAGCCGGTGGCGCGAAGGCCGTCTCGAATGCACGCTGGAACTCGGGGAGCTGTGTGACGGGCAAAGCGTTGATCCCTGCTGCCTCCGCTCTGCCCCCGCCCGATGCGAAACGGCTGCACAATTCTGCGGCTCCCACGGGCCGCGCCGCAGGAGCGCGCACGCTGAGGCGATAGGTCGTGCCGCGCTCTATGAGCACCGCGTGAGCGCGGTGCGGGTGAGAGGCGGCGAGCCGGTTCGCAGCCGCGCCGTGCACGCGCCGAGCCCAGCGCGTGTCTGGCAGGATCACCAGGTAGTGGGTTCGCGTAGCGAGCGCGGGCGCGACCCGGGTGGCCTGCGCGAGATCCTCGTGGTAACCCTCCCGCAGCGTTTCGAATGCGGGATCGCGCTTGGCGAACTCGCGCGGGTCGGAATAAGGTCGCAGGCGTCGGTACAGCTCGGCAGGGTGGAAATACAGGTCCTCGGGCGCATCGCCATAGGCGTTGTAGTTGATGCACTCGCCCAACTCGCGCAACAGGGCTAGTTCGTCGATGGTCAGGCCTAGCGGCGCGGCAGCCTGACCTGCCTGCCCCGGCAGGTTATCGCCGAACGCGGCCACCACCGCCCACGCCCGAAAGCGGCCACCGAGGTAGTCGTCTACGATCAGGCTCGTGCAAACGCCGGGGCGATGCCGGATGTGCGCTTCGAAGCGCGGATGGTCGGGAATGTCGCCTGGGAAATGATGATCGAAGTATAGGCAGCGCGCACCAGCCTCCAGGGCGGCCAGCACGGCACCGCGGTTTTCTGCGAGCGAGATGTCGAGAACCGTCAGCTCGTCGCCAGATACCGCTCTAACCCGTGCGACCAGAGCGATGTCGCGCTTGACGCCGGTAACGAGCAGACTATCGTGCGGCCGGGCGAGCCGCAGCTGATGCAGCGCGCAGATTCCATCCGCGTCGCCGTTGAAGATGTCATAGAATGCCACGGCCGTTACGCTGCCAACGCCAGGTGCGGCGCCGGACGCCGCGCGTATTTCGGCGAGCCACGAAGAACCGGTTCCTGCCCGACCCCACACAACTTCGCTCGCCGCTCCCGGCCGGCGAGATACCTGGCCGTAGCCTACACGCTGCTGGAAGCCTACGCCAGCCTGTATCCGTTTTCACCCTGGCCGTCCTATTACACCGCGGCCGATGCCTGGTGGGGCGGGTGTCAATCCCAGCTGGCGATGAGGTCGAGAGCCAGTGGTCAGCCGGTGCGGTCACGCGGCTGCACCAGACAGCGCTGCTCGGCCTGTTTGTCTGTCAAAGCATTGTCAAACTCTGCCAGGCGGGCGCGCAGCGTAACAATACGGCGCGCCTGCATCTGGCGCTGCCTTTGCTTTCAAGTTCTTCAGCGCCGAGCTGCCTGCTCGGCCTGCTGCAGACACGTTCCGACGCGTGGCATGGCTCTTGCACACCCCCTGCCAAAGGCACTGCGTATTGCCACCGGTGGGTGTGCGGTGCATAGGTTTTCATGGAGAATTCAGCAGTATGGTTCCCTCTCCGCCATCGGTCCTCGTCGCCGAAGATAACGAGGACATCCGTGAGCTGGTTTCGCATCAGCTGCGCCGGATGGGTGTGCTGGTGCTCCTCGCCGAGGACGGGCGGCGTGCGCTCGACCTTGCACTCGCCCAGCGCCCAGCCTTGGTCCTCATGGATATGGACATGCCGGTGATGAGCGGGTTCGATGCGGTCGCGGCGCTGCGCGCAAACGGCTATCGCGGACCGATCTTCGCGTTGACCGCATACCAGGACGGCCCGGAGGCTGAGCGCGCGCTGTCGAGCGGGTGCGATGCCCTACTCGGCAAACCCATCACCAGCGAGCGGCTGCGCAGCCACGTCACGCAGGCGCTCGCTCGCGCCGCCGACGGTGGTGTGCAATGAGCAGCCTAATCGGCGTCGGTCCGGACCAGGCCGCGCGCGCCGGTGCACTACCCGCCCTCACCGTGTCGATCGAAAAGGACCTTGAGGCCCTGGTGCAGCGATTTCTCGTGCGCAAGCGCGAGGACCTCGACAGCGTGCGTATCGCGCTCGCCGCCGGGGATTACGAGACCATCCGGCGCATCGGCCACGATCTTAAGGGCGCCGGGGAGGGATTCGGCTTTCCCGAGCTATCCGCCTTCGGTGCGGCGCTCGAGCGTGCCGCGATCGTCCGCAACGAACGTGCGCTGGGGGAGCAGCTCGCCGCCGTCGAGCAGTTCCTCTCGCGCTTGCGCGTGACCTTTCGATAAATGAACTCGGCCACCCTTAAAGACCCGGAAGTGAAGACCGCGACCTCCCTTCAACCCGCAGCGGCTGCGCCTGCATCTACCCTGCGCGTGGCGGTCGTCGAGGACGACCTGTCCCAGGCGGAACTGCTCACTCACTGGCTCGAGCTGGCGGGACACCATTGCCATCACTACGACCGCGGCGAGGCGCTGATCCGCGCGCTCGACCAGGAGAGCTTCGACGTCCTAGTATTGGACTGGAACCTTCCCGACATCAGCGGGGTGGACGTGCTCAAGCGCATCCGGGCTAGCCAGCAGTCCTCGCTACCCATCCTGTTCGTCACCGCCCGCAACCGCGAGGACGACGTAGTGACGGCGCTGCGGCAAGGGGCCGACGACTACATGGTCAAACCGGTGCGCCGGCTAGAGCTGGTCGCCCGGCTGGAGGCCATCGCCCGGCGCGGCAAGCACCATAACGAGCAACCCGAGGTGCTGGAGCTGGATGTCTACCGCGTCGACTGCCAGACGCGCACGGTAACGCGCGAAGAGCGACCGGTGGAGCTGACCGCCAAGGACTTCGACCTCTCGGTGCTGTTCTTGCGCAACGTCGGCCGGCTGCTCTCGCGCGGCCACATCCGCGAGAGCGTGTGGGGGCCGAACGCAGTGGTCACCTCGCGCACGCTGGATACCCACGTCAGCCGCATCCGCAACAAGCTCGGGCTCACGCCCGAGAACGGCTGGCGCCTGGCGGCCGTGTATCGCTACGGCTATCGCCTCGAGCAGCTGGACCCGGCCTCCCCGCGCAACCCGCGCAACAGCGAGCGCTGATCCGGACTCAAGTCCGTCCCGCCTCACCGCGGCCCGGCTTCACGCCGGGCCGCTTTTTTTTGCTGTGCCGAAAGACGGGCGCGGCTGCACGACACGCTATAATGCGACGCGTCCTCTCCCGCTGCGACTTTCATGAGCTACTATCAACGGCACGTCTTCTTCTGCTGCAACCAGCGCGAGAATGGCGAAGCCTGTTGCAACAACCATGGCTCCCAGAAGATGCGCGACTACGCCAAAGCCAGGGTCAAGCAGCTGGGCCTGGCCGGGGTGGGCAAGGTGCGCATCAACCAGGCCGGTTGCTTGGACCGCTGCGAAGAAGGCCCGGTTATCGTGGTGTACCCTGAGGAGATTTGGTACACGTACGTAGACCAGGACGACGTCGACGAGATTATCCAGGAGCACCTCGTCCACGGCCGCGTGGTCGAACGGCTGCGGATTTGAACCCGGCCGGTCGGCAACGCCTCCTCATCGACGGCCCCGCAGGCGCGCTGGAGACCGTCGTAGACGACCCTGGCGCCTCGGGCGCGGAGAACGCAGGCGCACGCCGCCGAGGGCTTGCCCTCATCGCGCACCCCCACCCGTTGTTTGGCGGGACGCTCGACAACAAAGTGGTTCAAACGCTGGCGAAGACCTTCTTCGCCCAAGGCTATGTCGCGGTCAGGCTGAACTTCCGCGGCGTGGGCGCAAGCCAGGGCGCGCACGACGAGGGCATGGGAGAGACCGAGGATTGGCTGGTGGTCGCGCACGAAATGCGCGCGCGCTACGGCGCGTTGCCGCTGCTGTTGGCGGGCTTCTCGTTTGGCGCCTATGTGCAGTCGCGCCTGGCTAGGCGGCTCGGCGAACAAGGCGCGCCGGCCGCGCGGCTGGTGCTGGTCGCGCCCGCTGTCGGGCGTTTCCACGAGGAGGCGGTACCGGAGGGCACGCTTGTGATCCACGGCGAGGAAGACGACGTGGTGCCGCTGCCCGAGGTCTTGGCCTGGGCACGACCGCAGCGGCTGCCGGTGGTCGTGCTGCCGGGTGCGGGCCACTTCTTCCACGGCAGCCTGGTCGCGCTCCAGCGCATCCTTCAGCACTCCTGTCCTTGCCCCGGAGCGGCATGAGCAACGCGATGCTGTCCCTGCGCGGGGTGCGCAAGTCCTACGGCAGCAACGAGGTCGTGTGCGGGATCGATCTCGAGTTGACCAGCGGGGAGTGCTTCGGGCTGCTTGGACCCAACGGTGCGGGCAAGACGACCACGCTGCGACTGGCGCTCGGGCTGACCGATCCGGACGCCGGCGAGATCCGCCTGCTGGGGCGCGCGGTGCCGGGCCAGGCGCGCGAAGCGCGGCTGCGCGTTGGCGTTGTGCCGCAAACGGACAACCTCGACCCGGACTTCACCGTGTTCGAGAACCTGCTGGTCTACGGTCGTTACTTCGGCCTGCGCGACCGCGATATTGCAGCGCGCATACCGCGACTGTTGGAGTTCGCCGGCCTCGAGGCGAGGACAGGCGCGCGCATCCACGCCCTATCGGGGGGGATGAAGCGGCGGCTGTCGCTGGCGCGCGCGCTGATCAACGATCCCGACTTGATGTTCCTGGACGAGCCTTCGACCGGCCTCGACCCGCAGGCGCGGCACCTGATCTGGGAGCGGCTCAAGCGGCTGGTGGCGGAAGGCAAGACCATCCTGCTCACCACGCACTTCATGGACGAGGCCGAGCGCCTGTGCCGGCGGCTCGCCGTGATGGACCATGGGCGCATCATTGCCGAAGGCACGCCGCAGCAACTGATCGTGCGCCACATCGAGCCGCAGGTGGTCGAAGTCTACGGCGATGGCGCTCGCTCGTGGGCACAGGAGCACGGCGGGGTGGTGTGCGAGCGCTGCGAGCAGGCCGGCGAGACGGTGTTCTGCTACACCCGCGACGGCGACCGCGTCCTGGCTACCCTCAATGGCCGGGAAGAGCTGCGCTATCTGCACCGGCGCGCCAACCTCGAGGACGTGTTCCTCAAGCTGACCGGGCGCGATTTGCGGGACTAGCCCGGACATGCGCGCCAAGGACTTCGCTCCACCGCGCATCAGCAAGCGCTTCGTTCAAGTTTGGAAGCGCAATTTTCTGGTGTGGCGCAAGCTCGCCATCCCCTCTATGCTGGCCAACCTGGCCGATCCGATGCTGTACATGCTGGGGCTGGGCTTCGGGCTGGGCAGCTTGCTGCCCGAGGTCAACGGCACCCCCTACATCACGTTCTTGGCGGCCGGGACGATATGCTACAGCACCATGAACAGCGCCACATTCGAGGCGCTGTATTCGGCGTTCTCGCGCCTGCACGTGCAGAAGACCTGGGACGCGATCCTCAACACGCCCATGAACCTGGACGATATCGTGCTAGCGGAGGCGCTGTGGGCAGCGAGCAAGAGCTTCCTGTCCGGGATCGCGATCCTGGTCATCATCTGGGTGTTGGGGTTGTCGCACTCGCCACTCACCCTGTGGATCATCCTGCTGACGGTGCTCATGGGGCTCACTTTTGGCTCGCTCGGCCTGGTGATGACCGCGCTGGCGCCGAGCTACGATTTTTTCCTGTATTACTTCACGTTGGTGATCACGCCCATGGTGTTGTTATGCGGCGTGTTCTTCCCCGTGACTCAGCTTCCAGCGCCGCTGCAGATGGTCTCCGCCGCGTTGCCCCTGACGCATGCTATCGACCTGGCACGTCCGCTGGTTAACGGCCGCACGCCGCCGTGGGTCGGTCTGCACGTCGCTGTTCTGGCAGCCTATGCCGCCGGCGGATTCTATCTTGCACTGGTGCTCATGCGTCGGCGGCTGCTCACTTGAGATAGGAATCATGCTCAAGCTCTGGGTCAAGGCGCTGCACATCATCTTCATGGTCACGTGGTTTGCCGGATTGTTCTATCTGCCGCGCCTGTTCGTCTATCACGCTCAGGCCACCGACGCGATCGGCATCGAACGCTTCAAGGTCATGGAGCGCAAGCTCTACTACGGCATCATGACGCCGGGTGCGGTGTTGACCGTTGCCTTGGGCCTGTGGTTGTGGCTGGGGTACGGGCCCTGGGGCGCGTGGCTGCATGCCAAGCTGGCCCTGGTGGCGGTGCTCATCGCCTACCACCTCTACTGCGGCAAGCTGTTGCAAGACTTCAGGCTCGACCGCAACCGCCACGGCCAAGTGTGGTACCGCTGGTTTAACGAGTTCCCTGTGCTGATCCTGCTCGGCGCCGTACTGCTGGTGGTGCTCAAGCCGTTCTGAGCCGATGGCCTGGCATAGCGCCGTTCTGAGGCGCGTGGTGGTGGGCACGCTGCTGGCCTGGGCGCCCGCCGCGCTGGCGCAGGACCGCAGCTCCACCGAAATCGTGGTGCAGGTCTCGCTCACGGCCGGCCTGGGCTATCACGAAGCCAAGGCGGTGTGGGACCAGATGAAGGTGGACGACGCGTTGACCCTGGTGCGCGAGCCCGCAAATCCCTACGACAGCAACGCCGTGCGCGTAGACTGGAACGGCCACCAGCTAGGGTACATCCCACGCGCGGAGAATGGAGCCGTCGCGCGCCAGATGGACCGGGGCAACAAGTTGGAGGCGCGTATCACGAAGCTCACCAAATACCGCAACCATCGCAGGAAGTTGGAGTTCGAGGTGTTCCTGCCCCTCACTGCGCGATAATCACAGGTGCCCCGGCTACATTCGCCGCGGCCGCTCGCCGCATCCGTGCACCGCGCACCATCCCTGACCCGGTTCTTTGCCCCCTGCCCCCGAGGGCTGGAACCGGTGCTGGCTGCCGAGATGACCGGGCTCGGGGCGGTGGAGGTCGAAGCCGTCGAGGCAGGTGTGGGGTTTTCTGGCGACTGCCGCGTGTGCTACCGCGCCAACCTGGAGAGCCGCATCGCCAGCCGCGTCCTGTGGCGGCTGGGAGAGTGGGACTATCAGCGCGAGCAGGACGTTTACCAGCGGGCCGTGGACCTGCCCTGGCGCGAGCTGTTCGATCCGCGCCTCACCATCCGCGTCAACGTGTCGGCCATCAGGAGTCCGCTCAGGAGCCTCGAGTTCATCACGCTGCGCATCAAGGACGCGGTGTGCGATCGGTTCCGGGCGGACACCGGGGCGCGTCCCAGCGTGGACACGGCCAAGCCTGACGTGCGTATCCACGCTTTCCTCGACGCCGCGCGCTTTGCCCTCTACCTCGACACTTCGGGCGAGCCGCTGTTCAAGCGGGGATGGCGCAGACACCGGGGCGAGGCGCCGCTGCGGGAGAACTTGGCGGCCGGCATCCTTGCACTGACCGGCTGGCAGCCCGGCACGCCGTTGCTCGACCCCATGTGCGGCAGCGGCACCTTGCTGACGGAAGCGGCGATGATGACGCTACGCGTGCCGCCCGGCGGCTCGCGCGGCTTCGGGTTCCAACAGCTGAGCGGCTTCGATGCGCGGCTGTGGGAGTCTGTCAGGGCGGAGGCGTACAACAAACAGGCTGGCGCCCATACGCTGGCGATCTTCGGGGCCGATCTGTCCGGCGAACAGGTCAAGCTCGCACGCGGCAACCTGACCGCAGGCGGGCTGGCCCAGGCGGTGTCGCTCAAGCAAGCCAACGTGCTCGAGCTGCCGGCCCCGGCGGAGTCGGGCCTGATCGTGACCAATCCGCCCTATGGCGTGCGGCTGGGAGAGGAACAAGACCTGGCTACGTTCTATCCTAAGCTGGGCGATGCGCTGAAGGCGAAGTACACGGGCTGGAACGCCTGGATCTTCACCGCTGATCTGCGTCTTCCGAAACTGATCGGGCTCAAGCCCTCGCGGCGCATCCCGCTGCACAACGGGGCGTTGGAGTGCCGGCTGTACCGCTTCGACGTCGTCGAGGGATCGATGCGGCGGAAAGTGCAGGAGTGAACGGATTCACACGATGTTGAGATGATCCAGCCCGGACATGACGTCCCTCTCCTTGGCCTCGTGTCCGTGCAGCTTGATCGCCAGGCGCAGCTCGTTCATGGAGTCGGCGTTGCGCATGGCGTCCTCATAGCTGATCATCCCGGCCTCGTACAGATCGAACAGCGCCTGGTCGAAAGTCTGCATGCCGAGCTCGCGCGATTTGCGCATGATCTCCTTCAGCTCGTGCACTTCGCCCTTGAAGATGAGGTCGGAGACCAGCGGCGTGTTGAGCATGACCTCGATCGCGGCCACGCGTCCGGGGCCGTCGCGCTTCGGAATCAGGCGCTGCGAGATCATCGCCTTCAGGTTCAGGGACAGGTCCATCAGCAGCTGGGCCCGGCGCTCCTCGGGGAAGAAGTTGATGATGCGGTCCAGCGCCTGGTTGGAGCTGTTCGCGTGCAGTGTGCTCAGGCACAGGTGGCCGGTCTCTGAAAAGGCGATGGCGTGGTCCATCGTGCTGCGTTCGCGGATCTCGCCGATCAGGATCACGTCTGGGGCCTGCCGCAGCGTATTCTTCAGGGCCATTTCCCAGGACTCCGTATCCACGCCCACTTCGCGCTGGGTGAGCAGGCAGTTCTTGTGCTCGTGCACGTACTCGATGGGATCCTCGATGGTGATGATGTGGCCGTGGCTGTTCTCGTTGCGGTAGCCCAGCATAGCCGCCAGCGAAGTGGACTTGCCGGAGCCGGTCGCGCCCACCACGATCACCAGGCCACGCTTGGTCATGCACACATCCTTCAGCACCTCAGGCAGCCCGAGATCCTCGATGCGCGGGATGGTGGTCGTGATGGTACGCAGCACGATCCCCACGCGCGCCTGCTGCACGAAGGCGTTTACGCGAAACCGGCCGATGCTCGGCGGGCTGATGGCGAAGTTACACTCCTTGGTAGCTTCGAACTCCTGCGCCTGCTTGTCGTTCATGATGGCGCGGGCGAGCTCCATCGTGTGGGTCGGCGTCAGGCTCTGGTTGGACACCGGGGTCATCTTGCCGTCCACCTTGAAGGCGGGAGGGAAGCCGGCGGTGATGAACAGATCGGATGCTTTCTTGGCCACCATCACGCGCAGCAGCTCGTGGACGAACTTGATTGCCTGGTCCCGTTCCATATCCCCCTCCTCTCAAGCGTATCGGTCGATCCGGCGGTTCGTGGCCCGTCAGCCGGGGAACAGGTCCTTGTTTGCGGCCTTCACGCGTGCCTCGGATGGCGCGACCGCGTTGCGGCGGACCATCTCCTGCAGGTTCTGGTCGAGCGTCTGCATGCCGTACTGCTGGCCGGTCTGGATGGCCGAGTACATCTGCGCCACTTTGTTCTCGCGGATCAGGTTGCGGATGGCCGGTGTGCCGATCATGATCTCGTGCGCCGCCACGCGGCCCGTGCCGTCCTTGGTCTTGAGCAGGGTCTGAGAGATCACTGCGCGCAGCGACTCCGACAGCATGGCGCGCGTCATTTCCTTCTCCGCGGCCGGGAACACGTCGATGATACGGTCGATGGTCTTAGCTGCGGAGCTCGTATGCAGGGTACCGAACACCAAGTGACCGGTTTCGGCAGCGGTCAGCGCGAGCCGGATCGTTTCCAGATCGCGCATCTCGCCCACCAAGATGATGTCCGGGTCTTCGCGCAGCGCGGAACGCAGCGCGTTGGCGAAACTCAACGTGTGCGGCCCCACCTCGCGCTGGTTGATGAGGCACTTCTTGCTCTCGTGCACGAACTCGATCGGGTCCTCGACCGTGAGGATATGCCCGAATTCGTTCTCGTTGATGTGGTTGACCATCGCCGCCAGCGTGGTGGACTTGCCCGAGCCGGTGGGCCCGGTCACAAGCACGATCCCGCGCGGCTGGTCGGCGATCTCCTTGAAGATCACGGGCGCCTTGAGCTCCTCGAGGTTGATCACCTTGGATGGAATGGTCCGCATCACCGCGCCCGCGCCGCGGTTCTGGACGAAGGCGTTGACGCGGAAGCGTGCCAGGTTCGGGATGGCAAACGAGAAGTCGCACTCGAGGCTCTCTTCGTAGTGTTTGCGCTGTGCGTCGCTCATGATGTCGTACACCATGGCGTGCACGTCCTTGTGTTCCATAGGCGGCAGGTTGATGCGCCGGACGTCGCCGTTTACGCGGATCATCGGCGGCAGACCCGAGGACAGGTGCAGGTCGGAGGCCTTGTTCTTGACCACGAAGGCGAGCAGTTCGGAGATGTCCATATATAATTCTCGACGGTGACGAGCGGCAGGGCCGCGAGCGCGGCGGATCTAACTGACAGGCAAATCTTATGCCTATTTCCTCCCGTCGCCCACGCGGGACAGCTGGCTCCGTGGCGCTCCCCCGGCCAAGGCGCTCGGGCAGCCCTCCGGTCGAAGCGACGCGTTTCCTATCGCCGCCGCCCGCCAAATATTATGTTCACCATACGCACAGGGCTGGAAACGGTCCGCGATCGCATCGCTCGCGCCGCTGAGTCCGTTGGTCGGGACCCCGAAGATGTCCGATTGATCGCTGTCAGCAAAACGTTTCCGCCGCAGGCCGTCGGTGAGGCCGCGGCGTGCGACCAGCGTGCCTTCGGCGAGAACTATGCGCAGGAGGGCGTCGACAAGATCGCCTCCGTCGAGGCGCTGCTGCGTGAGGCGCAGCGCCGGGTGAGCACCCAGCGCGGATCGCCAGGCGGCTGCGCCGGGCTGGCACCAGCGCAGCAGCGCCTGATCTTTCCCTTGGAGTGGCACTTTATCGGGCCGGTCCAGAGCAACAAGACCAAGCTTCTGGCCGAACACTTCCACTGGGTGCAGAGCGTGGACCGCCTGAAGGTGGGCCAGCGCCTCGCCGACCAGCGCCCACCCCAACTTGCGCCACTCCAGGTCTGCATCCAAGTAAACGTGAGCGGGGAGACCACCAAGAGCGGTGTGGAACCGTACGCCGTGGCGCAGCTGGCGCAGCAGCTCGCGCTCCTGCCGAGTCTGCGGCTGCGGGGGTTAATGACAGTCCCCGAGCCGACCCCGGACGCTGATGCGTTGCGCCGCCAGTTCCGCCTGCTGCGGGAGTTGAAGGACGACTTGGCGGCCCGTGGCTTCGCGCTCGACACCTTGTCCATGGGGATGTCGGACGATCTGGAGGTGGCAATCGCGGAAGGGGCCACTATGGTGCGCGTGGGCCGGGCGATCTTCGGCGATCGTCCGGTGCGGGGCGAGCGGCGAGGCGCAAGACGCTAGAGCAAGCGTGTCTGGGGGTCACCGACGGCGACCAACCCGCGCGGTTGAACAGCGGCTGCATCGCCCTGAGTCCCAGAGGATGTCTGCCCCGTCGTCACCCCAGGTCTAGCCTCTAGCCTGGCGAACTGCTTATACTCCGGCTTCCCAGCCATCGTGTGCCTGCCGCGGCTCCCAACCACTCTAGGAGAGAACCCCATGAACAAAATCCTGGCCCTGGGTCTGGCTGTCGTGTTGGCATTGCCCCTCGTCTTGCGCGCCGACAAACACCTCCTCGCGCAGCAATCGATCGAGATCAAAGCCAGCCCGAAGACGGTGTGGGACGTGGTCAAGAACTTTGATGGATTGTCCAAGTGGCACCCCGCGTTCAAAGGCGACGTGATCAAGTCCGGCAAGAACAACACCAAGGGCGCCATGCGCACGTTGACGCTGGGCAGCGGGGAGAGCTTCGACGAGGAACTGCTCAAGTTCGACGACCAGAAGATGTTCTTCCGCTACCGCATCGTGGGCGATTCGCCGTTCCCGATCACCCACTACGTCGCGACGATGAGCGTCAAGAAGGCAAAGGGCGGGATGACGAAGGTGATCTGGCAGGGGAAGTTCCTGAACAAGCCTGGCAACGAGAAGACCGACGAGGAGGTCGTCGAGATGATCAACGGCGCCTACCGGACCGGGCTCGACAACGTCAAGCAGCTGATAGAGTCGGGTCACAGCTGATGTGTCGCTCGGCGCGTGGAGCGCCGCATCCCCGGGTCCCTTGCTGCTGAACTCTGCGGCTTCATGAAGATCGCTTTCGTCGGCGGCGGAAACATGGCCAGCGCGCTGATCGGCGGACTGCTGCACAAGGGCTATGCCGCGGGGGACATCAGCGTGGTGGAAGTCGAACCCACGGCCCGCGAGCGCCTGCTGGCTCGATTCGGTGTGCTGAGCCACGCGGCGCCCGGCGCCGAAATCGCAGGCAGCGACGTGACCCTGTTGGCGGTCAAGCCCCAACAGCTGCGCGCGGTTGCCGAAGGCCTGCGGCCGCTGCTTGAATCGCAGCTCGTGGTGACCATCGCCGCGGGTATCCGTACTGCAGACCTGTCGCGCTGGCTCGGCGGCTATGCCCGCATCGTGCGAGTCATGCCTAATACGCCTGCGCTGGTGCTGGCGGGGGTTTCCGCCCTGTATGCCAGGCCCTCGGTAACGCCCGAGGAGCGCCGTATGGCCGAAGGCATTCTCGGCGCAGTCGGTTCCACGCTGTGGGTCGAGCGCGAGGAACTGATGGATGCGGTGACCGCAGTCTCCGGCAGCGGACCGGCTTACGTGTTCTATTTCATCGAAGCGCTGGAGCAGGCGGGGCGCGAACTGGGTCTAACGCCCGCACAGGCGCGCCGGTTGAGCCTCGACACCTTCTTCGGGGCCGCCCGGCTCGCGCTCGAAAGCGGCGACGACCCGACAACCCTGCGCATGCGGGTAACCTCCAAGGGCGGCACTACCGAGCGCGCGTTGCGGAGCATGGAGGACCGCGGGTTGAAGCCGCTGATCGTGGACGCGGTCCGGCAGGCCGCCGAGCGCTCTCGGGAGCTCGGCGACGAGCTGGGGCGGGGATAGTCGCTCGGCATGTTCGGCCAGGCACTGCAATTTCTCCTGGAGACCTTCCTCGGGCTGTTCGCCCTCGCCCTGCTGCTGCGGTTCTTCTTGCAGTGGCTGCGTGCACCGGTGCGCAATCCGCTGTCGTCCTTCCTCGTGGCCCTGACCGACTGGATCGTGCTGCCGGCTCGGCGCTTCGTCCCGGGGCTTTGGGGCCTGGACCTCTCCACCCTGCTGCTGGCCTGGGTTACGGAGATAGCGCTGATCCTGGCGACCTATTGGCTGAAAGGGTCCGGTCTGGGGCCAGCGGTCGGGGCCAGCGTGGTGCTGATCGGCCTCCTGGCGCTGGTGCAGCTGGTGAAGCTGTCTCTGTGGATCCTGATGATCGCGGTTATCGTGCAGGCGGTGCTGAGCTGGGTGAGCCCTTTCAGCCCGGCCATGCCAATGCTCAACAGCCTGGTGCGCCCGTTTCTGCGCGTGTTCCAGAAGCGCGTCCCGCCCGTTGGGAACGTCGACTTGTCCCCGCTGTTTGTTCTGGTCGTGTGTCAGCTCCTGCTGATGGTCATTGCCTGGCTCGAATCGGCAGCTGTCCACGCCGTCGCCTGACGGGCCCCGCGTGTCGGCCTGGCATCGCTTCGACGCCGATAGGAACGTTCTTTGCATCACGCTTCACGTTCAGCCCAACGCCCGCACCACCGAGCTAGCAGGAAGACACGGCGAGAGCCTGAAAGTGCGCGTCGCGGCGCCCGCTCTCGAAGGCCGGGCAAACACGCTTCTCGTTGAATTTCTGAGAGAAAAACTAGAGGTCCCGGCCAACCGGGTTATCATTGCGCGGGGGATCCGGGGGCGGAACAAAACCGTCGAAATCTACGCCCCGGGGGAGACAGCTCTGCGGGCCATACAGGACTGGGACAAGACATGAGCAACCAGCTGGAAAGTCAGATCGTCGGCTACCAGCGCTGGCGGGAGGACATCCGCGGCGGCATCGAAGCCTACCAGCAATGGCTGGACCAGCATGGCCACGTCGACATCCAGCGCAGCCTGCGCATCTATGACTTGCTAGAAGGTCTACGCAACGACCGGCTGGTGCTCGCATTCCTGGCCGAGTACTCGCGTGGCAAGACCGAGCTGATCAACGCGATGTTCTTCGCGGACTTCAAGCAGCGCCTGCTGCCCTCGGACGTGGGCCGCACCACCATGTGTCCGACCGAAATTTTCTACGACGCAGCCGAAGAGCCCTATATCCGCCTGCTGCCGATCGAGACGCGCAAGCGCGAGGACAGCATCGCCTCGCTCAAGCAGCACCCCATCGAATGGGTCAAGATCAAGTTGAACCTCCAGTCCCAGGAGGAGATGGCCAAGGCCATGGCTAGCCTGGCCGAGACCAAGACCGTGCGGGTGGAGGAAGCCTCCGCGCTCGGGCTGCTGGACCAAAAGGATTTCGTCACGACCACCGTGGTGACCAAAGGCAGCAGGGTCGAAATCCCTGCCTGGCGCCACGCCATGATCAACTACCCACACCCGTGGCTGCGCAGCGGATTGGTGATTCTCGACACACCGGGCCTGAATGCGCTGGGCACCGAGCCGGAACTGACGCTCAAGATGATCCCGAGCGCTCACGCCATCCTGTTTTTGCTGGCCACCGACACCGGCGTGACCAAATCGGACCTGGAGATCTGGCAGCGCTACGTGCAGACCTACCAGACCCGCCGCATCGCGGTGCTGAACAAGATCGATCTGCTGTGGGACGACCTCAAGAGCGCCAGCGAGATAGACGTCTCGGTGAACCGGCAAATCGACGAGACCTGCCGGCTGCTGGAGCTGCCCCGCGACCACGTCATCGCGCTTTCCGCCCAAAAGGCGCTGCTCTCGCGCATCCGCTCCGACCAGGCCATGCTCGAGCGCAGCGGCATCCGCGAGCTCGAGGAGCTCTTGGCCAATGAGATCGTGCCGGCCAAGCAGGAGATTTTGCGTGCTGCGGTGGTAAAAGAGATGGGCGCCATGGTCGAGGGCTCCCTGCAGAGCGTGATGGCGCAGCTCACCGCGACTCAGGCCGAGCTGCAGGAGCTGTCCAAGCTGTCCGGGAAGAACCGGGAGCTGGCCAAGACCATGCTGGCGCGACTGGAAAGGGACCGCGCCGTCTACCTCCAGCACACGGAGAGCTTCAAGAACTCGTACGGTGTCGTGCTCAAGCAAGGTCACGCGTTGATGTCCAACCTGGACGAGGAGCACATCGACGAGATCTTCGCGAAGAGCGCCAAGGACATCGAGGGTAGTTGGACCACGGCCGGCTTGTGGCGCAGCATGAACTCGCTGTTCGAGTCTTTCTCGCGCCAGGCAGACAAGATCCTGAGCTTCGCCTCCGAGACGCGCAGCTTCGTGGACAAGGTTTACCAGGAATTCCAGGAGCAGTACGGCTTCGTCAACCTCACGCCGCCTCCGCTCAATTTGGAGAAGCACATTCTCACGATGAAGGGGCTGAAGCAAAACACCGAACGCTTCTGCCGCGACCCGGTCAACGTCATGACCGAGAAGCACTTCCTAGTGAAACGCTTCTACAACGGTTTGGTCACCGAGGCGCGCGCTGTGTTCCAGTTCGTGCGCAAGGACCTGGATGGCTGGCTCAAGAATGCGCTGACCCCGATCTCGAGCCAGCTCAAAGAGCACCAGACTCTGCTCGAGCGGCGCGTCGAGAACCTCAGGAAGCTGTCTGGCGATCTGTCCAGCCTGCAGGAGCGCCTGCATCAGCTGGAGACGCAGAAGATGGCGCTGGGCAAGCAGGTCGAAGATCTGCTGCGCATCAAGTATAAGGTGCTTGGCAGCGCCGAGCGCCAGCGCGCCGTGCGCGCCAAGGCTGCGTAAACACGGAGAGCGCAGAGGACTTGAAAAACTCCACCCAGGTGTCTCCGTGGTTCGATTGAGCTACATCAGCACGATGTCGTACTGCTCCTGGTTGTAGATGTTCTCCACCTGCAGCGAGATGGGCTTGCCGATGAAGTCGCCGAGCATGGCGAGCGACTGCGATTCCTCGTCGAGGAACAGATCGATCACGTTCTGCGACGCGAGGACGCGGAACTCGCGCGCATCGAACTGGCGCGCTTCGCGCAGGATCTCGCGCAGGATCTCGTAGCACACCGTCTGCGCGGTCTTGACCTCGCCGCGCCCCTGGCACATGGGGCATGGCTCGCACAGGGTGTGGGCCAGGCTTTCCCGCGTGCGCTTGCGCGTCATCTCCACCAGCCCCAGCGAGGTGAAACCGCTGACGGTGACGCGGGTGCGATCGAGCGACAGCGCCTTCTTGAACTCGGTCAGCACCGACTCGCGGTGTGCGTCGTTCTCCATGTCGATGAAGTCGACGATGATGATGCCGCCGAGGTTGCGCAGCCGTAACTGCCGGGCGATGACGTGGGCCGCTTCCAGGTTGGTCTTGAAGATGGTGTCATCGAAGCTGCGCCCGCCTACGAATCCACCGGTGTTCACGTCTATGGTGGTCAGCGCCTCGGTCTGGTCGATGATCAAGTAGCCGCCGGACTTCAACGGGACTCTCCGAGCCAGCGCACGCTCGATTTCGTCCTCGATGCCATAGAGGTCGAACAGCGGGCGCTCGCCCGAATACTGTTGGATGCGTTCCAGAAAGGTCAGCGTGTAGTCCTGGGCGAAGGCGTGCAGCTTCTGGCAGGTCTGCCCCGAGTCGACCAGGATGCGGTCGGTCTCGTCGTTGGCGATATCGCGCAACGCACGCAGGCTCAGGTTCAGGTCCTGGTACAGCAGCGCGGGCGCGCTCGCGCCCTTGGCTTTCTCTTGGATCCCGCCCCAAATCCGGCGCAGGTACTCGATGTCGGATAGCATCTCCTTGTCGGTCGCGGTCTCGGCCATGGTGCGGATGATGAAACCGCCCTTGGCGTCTGCCGGGAGCAGCTGCTGCAGGCGCTCGCGCAGGTGAGCGCGTTCGGCCTCGTCCTCGATGCGCTGCGAGATGCCGATGTGGAATTCCTGAGGCAGATAAACCAGCAGACGCCCGGCGATGCTGATCTGGGTGGACAGCCGTGCGCCTTTGGTGCCGATGGGGTCCTTGATCACCTGCACCAGCAGCCTCTCGCCCTCGTGCAGGACCTTCTCGATTGGCTTGGCCTGCTCCCCGTTCTGCCGGTGCTCCCAGATGTCGGCTACGTGCAGGAACGCGGCGCGGTCCAGCCCGATCTGGATGAACGCCGACTGCATGCCGGGCAGCACGCGGCCGACCACGCCCAGGTAGATGTTTCCTACTAGGCCGCGCCCGGTGGTGCGCTCCACGTGCAGCTCCTGCGCGACGCCCTGCTGGATGACCGCGACCCGGGTTTCCTGCGGCGTGACGTTGATCAAGATCTCTTCGTTCATCGCCGCGCAGGCTGGTCACAGGGCGGGATGGCCGAACTTGGCTAGCAGCTGGCTGGTTTCGTACAGCGGCAGACCCATGACTCCCGAGTAGCTGCCCGAGATGGTACGCACGAAGACGGCCGCGCGACCCTGGATGGCGTAGGCGCCGGCCTTGTCCTGAGGCTCGCCGCTCACGACATATTGGCGTATCTCCTGCTCCTCCAGATCGCGGAACAGGACATCGGTGGTGGACAGGGCGACCTCGAGTCGATGGTCGAACTTGACTGCGACCGCACTGTGCACCTGGTGGGTCTTGCCGGAAAGCTGGCGCAGGAAGGCCATCGCCTCCTCGCGATCCGCCGGCTTGGTCAGGATCTGCGCGTCGAGCGCCACCATGGTGTCCGCCGACAGGACCGGAAACCGCATCAGCCGGCGCTGCCCGAGCCGGGCCCAACCGGCCTCGGCTTTGGCCTGTGCAATGCGCACCACGTAGCTGCCAGGTAGTTCGCCCGCGACGGGCGTCTCGTCCAAATCCGCCGCGCGCTGTGGACCTTCGCGCAGCAGCAGCACCTCGAAGCTCACGCCGATCTGCTTCAGCAGCTCGCGTCGGCGCGAGCTGCGCGAAGCCAGGTAGATGTGACGAGCCAGCGGATGCACGGCTATTCTCTATGGTAAGGATGATTGTGCAGGAGTGAAACGCCGCGGTACAGCTGCTCGGCAAGCAACACGCGCACCAGCTGGTGCGGCAGGGTCAAGGAGGACAGCGACAGCAGCAGTGAAGCGCTGTGCTTGAGCCCTGGGTCCAGGCCGTCGGCGCCGCCGATCACGAAGACCACGTCCCGCCCCCCGCGCTTCCATTGTTCGAGCCGGCGCGCGAACTCGCTCGTAGTGAAGGATTTGCCCTTCTCGTCCAGCGCCACCACGGCGCAACCAAGGGGCAAGGCCGCCCGGATTCGTGCGCCCTCGGCAGCCATGATCCTCCCTAACTGCGCCGGGCTCCCGGTTTTCGCCGGGCGCCGCTCGGGGCGTATTTCGATCAGCTCGATGGACATCTCACGCGGCATGCGCCGGGCGTAATCATCGAAGCCTGCGCTCACCCACGCCGGCATGCGATGCCCGACGCCGCACAAGACGAACCTCATGCCCGGTCCGGGTGGTGCCCGCGCGGCGTGGGTGGGAGGCCCCGCGTCTGCGAGGCTAAAGACGCGCTGAGCCGCCCGCCTCGGCGGCGAGGAACCCCGTGCTGCGGCGCAGCTGCGAGATGCGGCGCGGAGCCTCGCCGCCCCAAAGCTGCTCCAACCTGTAATAGTCGCGGATGGCGGGCTGCATGATGTGGACGATCACACTGCCCAAGTCCACGAGTACCCACTCTCCGGCTTGTTCTCCCTCAATGCCCAGAACCTGACCGCCGCCGCTTTTGATCTGGTCCTCGACGTTGCGGGCCAGGGCCTTGGTCTGCCGTGTCGACTCTGCGCTCGCGACGATCATGTAGTCGAACATCGACGTCAACTTGCGCGTATCCAGCACCACCACGTCGCGCGCCTTGATCGCTTCCAGCGCCTCCACGGCCAACTGCTTCATTTGCTCAGCCTGCATCCAGGTCCTTATACAGTGAACTGCGGTGAATATAATCGAGAACGGAGTCGGGAAGCAAATAGCGTGGGCTGCGCTGCTCCCGGATTGCCGCGCGGATCGCGGTGGCCGAGATGTCGAGCGGCGTGATGGCCTGCAGCCACACCAGGCCGGCGGACGACTGGTGCAGCTGGGACACCGCCGATGCGCTGCGGGTTTCCAAATGACGCGCCAGAGGGCCCGGCATCGCGGCCGGCCCGAGCGCGAACCCCGGGCGGTGCGCGATGACCACATGGGCCAGGTCGAACAGCTGCTCCCAGCGCGACCAGGTGGTCAAGCCCAGGAAAGCGTCCACGCCCATCAACAGGCACAGCGAACGACCGGCGCCGAGCTCCGCGCGCAGCTCCAGGAGCGTATCGACCGTGTAACTGGGGCCCGAGCGGCGGCACTCCCGGTCGTCGAGCAGGAACCGCGCATTGTCCGCGCAAGCCAGCCGCACCATTTCCAGGCGGTGAGCCGCGGTCACCCGGGGCGTGGCCCGGTGTGGCGGGATGTTGGCGGGGACGAAGCGGACCTGCGCCAGCCCCAACGCGTCGGCGAGCTCCTCCGCCAAGCGCAGGTGCGCGTAGTGAATCGGGTCGAAGGTGCCGCCGAGGATGCCGACGGGGGCGAGTGCAGGCGACAAGAGCGCTCAGGTGAGGCGTGAGGCGTGAGGCGTGAGGCGAAGGAGCGTCGTCGCCATGCTCGCGAGAGCGGCTAAAAGGCCGAAGACGGAAGCAAGGGGCGAGTGGAGTACGCGGGGTGAGCGCGCAGGCTTTGCTCGAAACAGCAAATCGCCCCGCGCTTCGCGCCGCCCCCCTTTGGAACAGGGGTGTTGGGGGGATTTCGCCTCGCGCCTCACAGCACGAGCCGACGAACGTCGGCGAGCACGCCGTTCAAGTAAGTGATGAAACGCGCGCCCTCGGCGCCGTCGATCACACGATGGTCGTAGGACAGCGAGAGCGGCAGCATCAGCCGCGGCACGAATTGCCCGTCCTTCCATACCGGCTTCATGACCGAGCGCGACACGCCGAGGATCGCCACTTCGGGCGCGTTGATGATGGGGGTGAAGTTGAGGCCGCCGATACCCCCCAGGCTGGAGATCGAGAAGCACCCGCCCTGCATGTCGGCGGGCGAGAGCTTGCCCTCGCGGGCCTTGGCGCTCACCTCACCCAGCTCCTTGGCGAGTTGCAACACGCCTTTCTTGTCGCAGTCGCGGATCACAGGCACCACCAGGCCGCTGGGGGTGTCGACCGCCACACCGACGTTGAAATACTGTTTCAGCACCAGGCTCTCGCCATCGGGAGACAACGAGGCGTTGAACTGCGGATAGCGCTTGAGCGCCGCGACCGCTGCCTTGATGAGGAAGGCGAGCAGGGTGACGCGAATCCCCTGCGTTTGCACCTCATCGGACATCTGCTTGCGGAAAGCCTCCAGCTCAGTGATGTCCGCCTCATCGTTCTGGGTGACGTGCGGAACCGTCACCCAGTTGCGGTGCAGGTTGGCGCCCGAGATCTTCTTGATGCGCGACAGCGGCTTGACCTCGGTCGGGCCGAACTTGGTGAAGTCGACCGCCGGGAGCGGGAGCACGCTGAAACCGCTGCCGGCAGGCGCGGCTGCGGCGGGGCGGGCCAAGGTGCTCTTGACGTAGCCCTGCACGTCTTCCTTGAGGATGCGCCCCTTGGGGCCCGAACCCTTGACCTTGGTCAGGTCTACTCCCAGCTCGCGGGCGAAGCGACGCACGCCAGGGCTGGCATGGGTATGCGCGAAGCCCGCCTCGTCCACCACGGCCAACGCCGTGAAGACCGCGGCTGGCGTTGGCGCCACGGCCGCCGCCGCGGATTGAGCCTGCGGCGCCGCAAGTGGGGCGGGGGCCTGCGCAGCTGGGGTTGGGGCAGACGCGGTCGGCGCGGCAGGCTTGGTGGCCGACTGCTGTGCCCCGTCCTGTGCTTCGAGGGTGAGGATCAGTACCCCCTCCGACACCTTGTCGCCGACCCTGACCTTCATCTCCTTGACCACGCCGCCGAACGGCGCAGGCACCTCCATGGTGGCCTTGTCGCTCTCGAGCGTGACCAGCGAGTCCTCGGCCTTCACGCTGTCGCCCGGCTTCACCAGCACCTCGATGACGGGCACGTCCTTGAAGTCACCGATGTCTGGGACGACGACTTCCTTGATGGCTCCCAAGGTCTTATCTCCTCATTGTCATGACGCGCTCGGCTGTGCCTCGTCACACCGACGGTGGGTACGGCTTGTTCGGATCGATGCCGTACTTCGCGATAGCCCGCGTGACGTTGGCGGCCGGCACGCTCCCCTCGTCGGCCAGCGCCTTGAGCGCCGCCGCCGCAACGTAGCGACGGTCTACCTCGAAGAACTTGCGCAGCTGCTTGCGAAAATCCGAGCGCCCGAATCCGTCTGTCCCGAGCACGCGATAGGTGCGCTTGACGAACGGCCGGATCTGATCGGCGAAGGCTTCCATGTAGTCGGTGGCCGCGACCGCCGGTCCCTGCCGCCTTTCAAGGCACAGCTCCACGTAGGACTTGCGCTGCGGCTGCTCGGGATGGAGCAGGTTCCAGCGCTCCGCCTGCATGCCTTCACGGCGCAGCTCGGTGAAGCTCGGACAGCTCCAGATGTCCGCGAGCACGCCGAAGTCGTTCTTGAGCAGATCAGCAGCGGCAATCACCTCGCGCAGGATGGTGCCGCTGCCCATCAGCTGCACGCGTGGTGCCTTCTTGTCCGCGGCGGTCTCCGAGAACAGGTACATACCCTTGAGGATGCCCGGCTCCACGCCCGCCGGCATCGCCGGGTGGGCGTAGTTTTCGTTCATCACCGTGATGTAGTAGAAGATATCCTGCTGCTCCTTGTACATCCGGCGCATTCCGTCCTGGATGATCACCGCCAGTTCATAGGCGAAGGTGGGATCGTAGGAGATGCAGTTGGGGACGGTGGAAGACAGCAAGTGGCTGTGGCCGTCCTCGTGTTGTAGCCCTTCGCCATTGAGCGTCGTGCGGCCGGCGGTGCCACCCAACAGGAACCCGCGCGTGCGGCTGTCGCCGGCGGCCCAGATCAGATCGCCCGCGCGCTGGAAGCCGAACATGGAGTAGAAGATGTAGAACGGGATCATCGAGATCCCGTGCGTGCTATAAGCGGTGCCCGCCGCGATCCAGGAGCACAGCCCGCCGGCCTCGTTGATGCCTTCCTGCAGGATCTGGCCGTGCTTGTCTTCCTTGTAGTACATCAGTTGGTCGGCGTCCTCGGGCTTGTACAGCTGACCCACCGAGGAATAGATGCCGAGTTGGCGGAACATACCCTCCATGCCGAAGGTGCGCGACTCGTCCGGCACGATCGGAACGACATACTTGCCGATCTTCTTGTCGCGGATGATGGTGTTGAGGATGCGCACGAAGGCCATGGTGGTGGACATCTCGCGCTCCTCGCTGCTCTTGAGCAGCGCATCGAACGCGGAGAGCTCCGGCACTTCGAGCGGCTCGGCCTTGCGCCGGCGCTGGGGCAGCGAGCCGCCCATGGCCTGGACGCGCTCCCGAAGGTACAGCATCTCGGGGCTGTCTTCGGCCGGCTTGTACAAAGGCACTTGCTCCAGCTTGTCGTCCGGGATCGGGATGTTGAAGCGGTCGCGGAAGGCCTTGATGGAGGTGGTGCCCATCTTCTTCTGCTGATGGGTGATGTTCTGGCCTTCGCCCGCTTCGCCCATGCCGTAGCCCTTGATGGTCTTAGCCAGGATCACGGTGGGTTGCCCCTGATGCTTCACGGCCGCCGCGTAGGCGGCGTATACCTTGTGGGGGTCGTGGCCGCCGCGGTTCAGGCGCCAGATGTCGTCGTCGGACATGTTGGCCACCATCTCCAACAGTTCCGGATACTTGCCGAAGAAGTGCTTGCGCACGTACGCGCCGTCCTTCGACTTGAAGGTCTGATACTCGCCGTCCACCGCCTCTTCCATGCGTTTGAGCAGCAGGCCGTTCTTGTCCTTCGCCAGCAGCGGGTCCCAGTAGCTGCCCCAGATCACCTTGATTACGTTCCAGCCGGCGCCGCGGAAGTCCGCCTCCAGCTCCTGGATGATCTTGCCGTTTCCGCGCACCGGTCCGTCGAGCCGCTGCAGGTTGCAGTTCACCACGAAGATCAGGTTGTCCAGCCGTTCGCGCGCCGCGAGTGAGATGGCCCCGAGCGACTCGGGCTCGTCCATCTCGCCGTCGCCCATGAAGGCCCATACCTTGCGACCGTCCGTGTCGAGAACGCCGCGGTCGCGCAGGTACTTCATGAAGCGCGCCTGATAGATGGCCATGATCGGTCCCAGGCCCATGGACACCGTGGGAAACTGCCAGAAATCCGGCATCAGCCAGGGGTGCGGATAGGAAGACAGGCCTTGGCCTTCCACTTCCTGGCGGAAGTTGTCCATCTGTTCCTCGCTGATGCGGCCTTCCAGGAAGGCGCGCGCGTAGATGCCAGGTGCCGAGTGGCCCTGCATGAGTACCAGGTCCCCGCCGTGGGTTTCGTTGGGCGCGTGCCAGAAGTGATCGAAGCCCACGTCGTACAAGGTGGCGGCGGAAGCGAAGCTGGCGATGTGGCCACCCAGCTCGGACGAGACCTTGTTTGCGCGCACTACCATGGCCATGGCGTTCCAGCGCACGTAGGAGCGGATGCGGTGCTCGAGCTCGTGGTTGCCGGGCGAGCGCTCCTCGTGGCCCGGCGGGATGGTATTGATGTAGGCGGTGTTGGCGCTGTAGGGCAGGTTGGCGCCAGAGCGCCGCGACTTATCGATCAGCTTTTCGAGGAGATAGTGCGCACGCTGGGTGCCTTCGTACTCGAGCACCCCGTCCAAGGCGTCCAGCCACTCCTGCGTCTCTTGTGGATCGGTATCTGGAAGCGGAGACATGTCCATGATCTAGCCCCTGGTAAGGTTCGGCCCTGGTGAGGGCCATCCTGGCGACCGCGCTATGCCTTCGTGATGCACGCGCGGACTGAACCGGTGCGAGCGAAAAAGTATACCAGCGAACGCCCCTGCCTCGACCCCGAGCCGGGCACCCCGTTCCCTGCGGCGTGAGGTGTCTTCCGGCGGCGGTGTCGCTGCGCGTTATTTCGAAGCCGGCGGGATGCGGCCTAGCAGATAGAATTCGTCGTTGGCGCGCATGCCGGTCAGGTGCGCCATGCGGTTGGACAGGGCGAACAGGGCCGTGATCCCGCCGATGTCCCAAATGTCCTCGTCCCCGAACCCCTGGGCGCGCAGGCGTTGGGAGTCTTCCTCCGTCACCGCCTCGGGCGTTCGGGCCAGCTTCAGCGCGAAGTCGAGCATGGCGCTTTGACGCGGCGTGATGTCGGCCTTGCGATGGTCGACCGCCACCTGGTCGGCGATCTGGGGGTTCTTCGCATAGATGCGCAGAATGGCGCCATGCGCGATGACGCAGTACGGACAGTGGTTCACTCCACTGGTAGCCACCACGATCATCTCCTTCTCGGCCTTGGTGAGGCTGGAGTCGCGCAGCATCAGCGCCTCGTGGTATGCGAAGAAGGCGCGGAACTCGTCGGGCCGATGAGCCAAGGTGAGAAACACGTTCGGGATGAACCCCGCCCTCTCTTGCACCTGCAGCATCCTGTCGCGGATGTCCAGGGGCAGGTCTTCGAGCTTCGGCACGGGGTAGCGGCTGATGGGCTGGCTCACGCGGAATCCTGATTAACCACAGAGGCGCAGAGACACAGAGAACGACCCAGTTCGTGATTCGTCACCGATCCAGAAAGGCGTTTCTCTGTACCTCTGTGTCTCTCTCGTGAAATATCTTAGTCGTATTTGCGCAAATCCTCGATCACCTTGCCATCGTTGGGCAGAGTGCCGGGGAGCTTGAACGCGATGTCGCCGCGCAGCTTGCACACTTCGCGCACGCTATCGGCGATGCGTGCTGCTAGCCCCTCGGGTGCAGGTCCGTCGATCTCGACCTGCAGCGTCATGAGGTCGTTGCTGTCGGCGGCGTGCGTCACCGTGAGCCGCGCTCGCAGGATCTCGCGATGGCGCTTGACCACCTCGCTGACCTGCGACGGGTGCACGAACATGCCCTTGACCTTGGTTGTTTGATCCGCCCGCCCCATCCACCCTTTGATGCGCATGTTGGTGCGGCCGCAAGGGCTGATGCCCGGCAACACCGCCGACAGATCGCCGGTCGCGAACCGGATCAGCGGATATTCGGGCGTGAGCGTGGTCACCACCACCTCGCCCACTTCCTCCTCCAGCACCAGGTCCCCCGTGCCGGGGCGCACGATCTCCACGATCACCGCCTCGTCCACCACGAGTCCCTCGCGCGCCTGGGTCTCGTAGGCGATCAGCCCCAGATCCGCGGTGCCGTAGCTCTGATAACCCTGGATTCCGCGCTCAACCAGCATCTGGCGCACGCTGGGCAGGAACGCCTCGCCGCCGACGGCTGCCTTCTTCAAGCTGCTCACGTCCTTGCCCATCTCGTCGGCCTTTTCCAGGATGATCTTCAGGAACGAGGGCGTCCCGGCGTAACACACCGGCTTGAGCTCAGCGATGGTGCTGATCTGCAGCTCCGTCTGACCCACTCCGGCGGGGATCACCGGGCAACCGAGCGCCTGCGCCGCCAGATCCATCATGAACCCGGCCGGGGTGAAGTGGTAGGAGAAGGTGTTGTGAACCAGCTCGCCCTCGCGGAAGCCGGCGGCATACAGGGCGCGGGCGAACCCCCAGAAGTCCTTCTTGTCGCCCTGGGGATCGTAGATCGGGCCGGGCGATGCGAAGATATGTGCGAGCCGCGAGACCGGCACCGCAGTCATTCCACCGAACGGAAGGCCCGCCTTCTGCAGCTCCATGAGGTCCGACTTGCGCGTCACCGGCAGCTTGGCGAGCGCAGCGCGGTCAGCAACTTCGTGCGGATGGACGCCTTTCAACAGCTTCCCAAAGTAGGGCGCGTGCTTCTTGGCGTTGGCGAGCTGATCTGCGAGCGCGTTGAAAAGGTGGCGTTCACGCACTTCCGGGCTGCGCGTTTCTAAGTCATCGAAGAATTTGGGCGTCATCGGTTTGCCGGTGAATGCTTGAAGGGTGAATGCGTGAGCAGCCCCTCCGCGCCCGCGAAGCGCATACTCTTCACGCCTTCACTCGTTCACTGAATTCACGCCAGCCAGCGCTTGCGCCGGCGATAGTGCTTGGTATCGCGGTAGCTCTTGCGCCCGGAGGCCGAGAGCCCGAGGTAGAACTCCTTCACGTCGTCGTTCTCGCGCAGCTTCGCCGCCTCGCCGTCCATCACCACGCGGCCGTTCTCGAGGATGTGGCCGTAGTCCGCGTAGCGCAGCGCCATGTTGGTGTTCTGCTCGGCGAGGAGGAACGAGACGCCCTGCTCCTGGTTCAGGTCCTTCACGATCTTGAAGATCTCCTCGACCAGCTGCGGCGCCAGCCCCATCGACGGCTCGTCGAGCAGGATCATCTTCGGCTGCGCCATGAGCGCTCGGCCGATCGCCGTCATCTGTTGCTCGCCGCCCGAGGTGTAGCCGGCGAGCGAGTGGCGCCGTTCCTTGAGCCGCGGAAAGTACCGGTACACCAGCTCGAGGTCTCGAGCGAGCTCGACGCGCCTCGCGCTGCGCGTGAACGCGCCGGTGAGCAGGTTCTCCTCGACCGTGAGGTGCTGGAAACAGTGGCGCCCCTCCATCACCTGGCACACGCCCAGGCGCACCAGCTCGTTCGGCGTCAGCCGGTCGACGCGCTTGGCGTCGAACTCGATCGACCCCTTGGTCACCTCGCCGCGCTCGGCGCGCAGCAAGTTCGAGATCGCCTTGAGCGTGGTGGTCTTGCCGGCGCCGTTTGCCCCGAGCAGCGCGACGATCTGCCCCTTTCGCACCTGGAGTGACACGCCTTTCAGGACGAGGATGACGTGGTCGTAGATGACCTCGACGTTGTTGACGTTGAGGTAGGCGCGGCCCTGCGCTTCGGGCTTCGGGACGGCGGACACGTGCTTCGGGAGAAAAGGGAAGAGGCAAACGAAAATGAAAACGGGACAGCGGTTTGCGCTTCGCCTTCCCCCTTCCCGTTTCCCTCGACAGAGCTTCAGCTCTCCTTGCTGCAGTCGCGCGGCGTGATGCCCTTCTCCTTGGCGTACTTCGCCGCCGACTCCTCGACCATGGGACGCACGAGCGACTGGTCGGAGCTGATCCAGTCGGTGATCGGATTCCACTTGCTGCCATCCCACTGCAGGAACTTGACCGCGCCGCCGCCCTCGTGGTCCATGCACGAGACCTTGAGCGGCTGCATCAGGCCCACCGCACCGAGCTGCTTCAGGCGCGCCTCGGTGATGTCGAGGTGCTCGATGCCCCAGCGCATCTGCTCGGGCGTGACCGGCTTGCCCTTGCCGAACTTGTCCTGCGCGTTGCGGATCGCCTCGGCGGTCAGGATCCCGGCCACGACGCCGCGCGTGTGGTAGATGGACCCGATCCGCGCCTTGTCGTCCATCTCGCCCTTGCCATTCGCGTAGACGTACTTGAGGACGTCCTGCATCACCGGGAAGCTGGTGCCGGGCAGGTTGAACCCCGCGGCGATGTAACCCTTCGCGGCGTCGCCGGCCGGGATCACGTCCTCTTCCGCGCCCGACCACCACACGCCGACGATCTTGTCGCGCGGGAAGCCGACCTTCGCCGCCGCCTTGAGCGCGGTCGGGTTCATCACGCCCCAGCCGCGCAGGATCACCCAGTCGGGCCGGATCTGGCGGATCTGCAGCCACTGCGCCTGCTGCTCGTTGCCCGGGTGCGCGACCGCCATGTGGGTGACCTCGAAGCCGTACTTCTTCGCCTGCAGGTCGAGGATCGGGATCGTCTCCTTGCCGTAGGCGGAGTCGTGATACAGGTTCACGATCTTCTTGCCCTTCAGGTTGTCCATCCCGCCTTCCTTCATCCCGATGAACTTGATCTTCGCGGTGTTCTGCGACCAGTAGTTCGTGATCAGCGGGAAGATGAACGGAAAGATGCGCCCATCGCTCGCGTCGGTACGGCCGTAGCCCATCGAGATGATGGGGATGTGGTCGGCGGTCGCCCTCTCGATCAGCGAGTACGTGATCCCGGTGGACAGCGGATGGATCACGGTCGCCCCCGTCGGGCCCTTGTTTTTGCTGCGCTCGTAGCACTCGACGCCGCGGGCGTTGTTGTATTCGGTCTCGCACTTCTCCCAGGTGAACTTTACGCCGTTGATGCCGCCGTCGCGCGCGTTCAGCATGGCGAAGTAGTCGATGATGCCGCCGCCGAAGCCGGAGCCGCCCGGGGCGTAGGGCCCGACCCAATAGAAGTTGGCGGGGACGAACTGCTCGTTCTGCGCGTGGGCGGCGGTCGCGGTGACCGCGAGCCCCGCAACAGCAAGCAAGGCCGCGGCCGGCCGGCCGACGCCTCGCCCGAGTAAGCTCAACATCGCTGGTCTCCTCAAGCTGGTGGTGCTCCCTGTTTCCCAGGTTGTTGCGATTCTGTGTTCTGAGCGGCGAACTATACGCCAAACCCGCGCGGGATCAAAGCCTGAAGGGCGGCGGGGCGGCGCGAGTTCCGCGCTAATGCGGGAAGGGCCATAGCCGCAGCTTCTCCTTTCCGATCTGCCACAGCCGCGCGAGCCCGTGCGGCTCGACGATCAGGAAAAAAATGATCAGCGCGCCGAAGATCATCAGCTCGAGGTTGGAGACCACGGCGTGCGAGATCTCGACGTTCAACGCGTGCGAAATCCCCTCCGTGACGAGGTTGAGGAAGATCGGAAATAGCGTGATGAAGGCCGCCCCCAGGAACGAGCCGAGGATGCTGCCGAGCCCGCCGATGATGATCATGAACAGGATCCGGAACGAGAGGTCGAGGTTGAACGCCTCGGGCTCGACGGTGCCGAGGTAGCAGAACGCATACAGCGCGCCGGCAACGCCGCAGTAGAACGAGCTGATCGCGAACGCGAGCAGCTTCGTGTGCATCAACCGGATGCCGATCACGCCGGCAGCGACGTCCATGTCCCGGACCGCCATGAACGCGCGCCCGGTCTCGGTGCGGGCCAAGTTCTTCGCGAGCAGCGCGAGCACCGAGACGATGGTGAGCGTCACGAGGTATTTGGCCGCGGGGCTCTCGAGCGTGTAGCCGAAGATCACGATCTTCTGAGCGCTGATCACGCCGGAGGAGCTATGGTTCGAGAACCAGCCGAACCGCTGCAGCGCCCAGAGCACGAAGAATTGGCAGGCGAGGGTGGCCACCGCGAGGTAAAAGCCCTTGATGCGCAGGCTCGGCAGCCCGAACACGACGCCGACCGCGGCGGCGCACACGCCGCCGAGGACAAACGACACCAGGATCGGCATCCCCGGGATGCGCAGCTCGAAGTTGTAGGCCATGAACGCGCCCACCGCCATGAACGCCGCCGTGCCGAGCGAAAGCTGGCCGGCGTACCCGGTGAGGATGTTGAGACCGAGCGCCGCGAGCGCGTAGACGAGGAAAGGGGTCAGGATCGCCGAGAGCCAGTATTGGTTCGCGACCAGCGGCACGACGAGGAATGCCGCGAGGACGACGATCGCCACGCCGATCCTGTCCTGCAGGATCGGGAAGATCTGCAGGTCCGCGGCGTAGGAGGATTTGAACTGCCCGGCTTCGCGGTAGAACATCGCTCAGGGAAGGGTCAAGGGTAAGGGACGAAAGGTGCGCTGACGCATCGCTACAGCCTCTCGATTATCTTCTCGCCGAACAATCCCTGCGGGCGCACGAGCAGGAAGAGTAGCGCGACGACATAGGCGAACCAGCTCTCGATCCCGCCGCCGACGTAGGGCCCGAGATAGACCTCGGCGAGCTTCTCCGAGCCGCCGATGATGAGCCCGCCCACAATCGCACCCGCGATCGACTCGAACCCGCCGAGGATCAGCACCGGGAGAGCCTTGAGCGCGATGAACGTGAGCGCGTATTGGACGCCGTTGCGGACCCCCCACATCATCCCGGCCACTAGCGCGACGAACCCAGCGACGGCCCAGACGATCACCCAGATCTGCTTCAGCGGAATGCCGACGGCGAGCGCCGCCTGGTGGTCGTCGGCGACCGCACGCAGCGCGCGGCCGATCCGCGTCTTCTGAAAGAACACCGCCACCACCGCGACGAGCACGCCGGCCACGCCCGCCGCGAACAGGTCGAACTGGCTGAGGCTCATGCCCGTCGACTGGGACAGCCATTCGAGCGGCACGTCGGCGACGCCGATCTCGAGCCCGTGCGGCTGCGAGCCCCACAGCAGCTGCGACAGGCCTTCGAGCACGAACGTGAGGCCGATCGTGGCCATGAACAGCGCGATCGGCGGCTGGTTCACCAGCGGCCGCAGCACCAGGCGCTCGGTCGCGATCGCGAGCAGCACCATCACCGCCAGCGTGATCGCGATTGCGAACCAGAAGTTCACGCCGCGCTCGAGCAGGCTCACCAACGTGAGCGCGGCGAAGAACACCATCGCTCCCTGCGCGAAGTTGAACACGCCGGAGGCCTTGTAGATCAGGACAAAGCCCAACGCCACGAGCGCGTACATGACCCCGGCCAGAAGACCGCCGAGCATCACTTCGAAGAAGAACTGCATGGCCGATCACCCGCCCCTTGTCGAATGTGCCGCCCGAGGCAACCGCTCAACCCTCGCCGAGATACGCGCGGATGACCACCGGATCCGCTCGGACCTCGGCCGGCGTCCCTTCCGCGATCTTCTGGCCGTGGTCCAGCACGACCACGTAGTTGGAGAGGTCCATCACCACGCCCATGTCGTGCTCGATCAGGATGACCGTGGTACCCCATTGCTGGTTGACGTCCAGGACGAAGCGGGCCATGTCCTCCTTC
>JBGPOV010000021.1:0-44205 GCA_041488255.1 Gammaproteobacteria bacterium
ATCTCTCGGCTTCACGCGCTCGCAATGGTGGGTGCTCAATCACCTGTTCCGCAGCAACGGGATTACGCAGTCCGATCTCGCCGACATGCTGGACATCGAGAAGGCAACGCTGGGCCGGCTGCTCGACCGGCTCGAGGCCAACGGTTGGGTGCGGCGCGAAGGCGACGCGAACGATCGACGCGCCAAGCGCGTGTTCCTGACCGAGGAGGTGGAGCCGGCCCTCAAGGCGATGCGCGCGGCTGCGGCGGAGCTGCGTCGCGAGGCGCTTGCAGGGCTGTCAGTGGAGCAGCAGGAGCGCTTCGTGGACGCGCTGCTCGCCGTCAAAGCCAATCTCACGAGCGCCGCCGGTAACGGCGCGCTGCGCAACGGGACGCGAGGACGGAGGGCTTGAGGATGGCTGCCGCCAGAACCGCTGTCCTGGCAGTCGGACGCGCCACGCGCTGGGTGCTGCTCCTGGTCTTGCCGCTGGCTCTCGTCCTAGCCGGGCTGTGGATGTACGCGCGTGGCGGGCGTGAAATGGACACAGAGAATGCGTACGTCAAGGCCGACATCCTCGCTGTGAGCGCGGAGGTATCCGGACGAGTGATCGAGGTCGCCGCGCGAGACAACGAACCGGTCGCCGCTGGCGCGCCGCTGTTTGGTATCGATCCTGAGCCCTTCGAGATCGCGCTCAATCGGGCGCGGGCGCGAATGGACGTCGTGCGCACCGAGCTTCAATCGCTGCGCGCAGAGTATCGGGAGACGTTGCTCGAGCGGGGCGAGGCGCAGGAGCGCATCGACTTCCTCGCGCGCCAGCTCGATCGGCAGGAGCGTCTCAAAGAGAAAGGCATGAGCCGCGCCGACGTCTACGACGAAGCGCGCCACAACCTCGACGTGGCTCGCGCTCACCTGGCGACAGTGGAGGAGCGGATCAACCGCGTTCTCGCCGCCTCGGCCGGCGATCCGCGTCTGGTCGTGGAGCGGCACCCGCGCTTCGCCGAGGCGAAGGCCGCCTACGAGGCGGCGGCCATGGATCTCGCGCGCACTCAGGTGAAAGCGCCCGCGGCGGGAGTGGTCAGCAACATGAAGCTGCAGCCTGGAGAGCACGTGGAGAAGGGGGTGCCGATCTTCAGCCTGATCCAAAGTGGGCCGGTCTGGATCGAGGCCAATTTCAAGGAAACGCAACTGACCCATATGCGCGTGGGCCAGAAAGCACGGGTGGTGGTCGATGCCTATCCGGATGTGGAATGGCCGGCCGTGGTGGCGGCGATCGCGCCGGCCACCGGCGCGGAGTTCGCGGTGCTGCCGCCGCAGAATGCCACGGGCAACTGGGTCAAGGTGGTGCAGCGCGTGCCGGTGCGCATACGCGTCGAGCAACCGGCAGGACAGCCTGTGCTGCGCGCCGGGATGACCGTGACGGTGGTGGTGGATACCGGGCGCAGCCGCGGCCTGCCGCGCGTCGTGCAAGGCCTCATCGACAAAGGATACCTGCCCCGCTTTCTCGAGCCTGCCGACGCGGTCGCGCGGAACTGAGACACGAGGTCTGCGCGAGACAGGTGCGCCGAAGATGACCGTCGCAGTCCAGGCCCAGGCCCGACACCCGGCACTCATCACCGGCTCGGTGATGCTGGCCTCGCTGCTGTACTCCATAGACTGGACCATCGCGGTGGTCGCGCTGCCCCACATGCAGGGCACGTTCTCGGCCACGCAGGACCAGGCCTCCTGGGTGATCACGTCCTACATCGTGTCCTCGGCCATCATGATCCCCTCGGCCGGCTGGATGAGCTCGCGCTTCGGGCGCAAGCGTGTGTTCGTCTGTGCGGTGGCCGGGTTTACAGCGGCCTCCGTGCTGTGCGGGGCGGCCAACTCGCTGACGATGGAGGTCCTGGCGCGCATTGTCCAGGGCCTGAGCGGTGCGTTCCTCGTTTCGCTCTCCTACGCCATCATCCTCGACACCTACCCGCCGGAGCGGCAAGGGAGAGCCATGGCCGTGTTGGGGATTGGCTGGGTGTTCGGTTCGGTGATGGGACCGACTCTCGGCGGCTACCTCACCGAATACTTCTCTTGGCGCTATATCTTCTACATCAACGTGCCCTTCGGGCTGCTTGGCCTGGTGGGCGTGCTGGCCTTCGTGCCCGAAACCCTGCGCGACCCCCGCCGGCGGCTGGACTGGTTCGGGTTCCTGACGCTGGCGGTGGGCATCGGCGCCTTGCAGATGATGCTGGACCGCGGCCAGCGCCTGGACTGGTTCGAATCCGAGGAGATCCTCGTGCTGGCCTGCCTGGCCGTGCTCGGGTTCTATCTGTTCGCCATGCACAGCCTCACCGCCGCCGATCCGTTTCTCGACCCACGTCTCATCGCGCAACGCAGCTTCTTCGTGAGCCTGCTGCTGATCTCTGTTTACGGGCTGGTCAGCCTGCCCCCCATGGTGCTCATGCCCACCTTTCTGGAGCACCTGCGCGGTTTCTCGATCGATACCGTCGGCCTGCTGCAATCGCCCCGCGGCGCCGGGCTGCTGGTGGCGCTTCTCATCGGCGGTCGCATCACGGGCAAGATCGATCCACGCACCCTGATCGCCTTCGGGCTGGGGTGTCTCGCCGTATCGAGCTGGGAGATGTCCGGCTGGACGGCTGAGGTGGGAGAGTGGCCGATCGTGTGGACCGGCTGGCTGCAGGGGGTCGGCGCGGGCGTGCTGCTGGTGCCGATCCAGGTGATCGCATTCCCGCCCCTGGCGCCGCATCATCGCACCGAGGCCGCGGCCGTCTTCAACCTCGTCCGCAGCTTGTTCAGCAGCATCGGTGTTTCGCTCGCGCTCACGCTCTTCGTCGTCACGAGCACCACGGGCCGCGCACGCCTTGTGGAGTACGTCTCTCCCTACGCCCAAGGGCTGCACTATCCCAGCGGCTTCAACGCAGGCACCGCGCACGGGCTCGCCGTGCTCGAGCGCGAGGTCGAGCTGCAGGCCGCGATGATGGGGTACAACGCGGTTTTCCTTTCACTCGCCGTGGCGGCGCTCGCGGCGCTGCCTCTGGTGCTGCTGATCGGGCGCCCAAGCAAGGCCGCAAGCCGCGCGAGCCTCGACCATCAGGAGAAGCTGGTGATCGGGGAATAGCGCATGTAGCATGCGCCTTGCGTCCGCATGGAGCTGCGATGACCGCTTTAGACCGTCCCATCCGCCCGCGTCGCAGCCTGCTGTTCGTGCCTGGGCTGCGGCCTGACCGTTATGCCAAGGCGCTCGAGGTCGGCGCAGACATCGTCTGCGTGGACATGGAAGACGCGGTGGCGCTCGACCGCAAGGACGAAGGCCGCAGGCTGACCCTGCCGCTGTTCGCGCAGGACACGCATCCCCAGGTGGAGCGGATGGTGCGGATCAACGGCTTGTCCACGTTGCATGGGCTCAAGGACCTCCAGGCGATCCTGGAGTGCCTCGCGCCGCCGCCCACGATCATGCTTCCCAAGGTCAAGTCGGCGGAGGAAGTCCAGCTCGTCGATACGCTCCTGTCCACCTCGCTCACCACGCACATCCGCTTCTGCGTGATCATCGAAACCAACCAGGGACTGGAGCGGGCGCACGAGATCGCGCGCGCGTCCGACCGGATCGACTCGCTGATCCTGGGTGCGGTGGACATGTCCGCCGACCTGCGCTGCCAGAAGGCGTGGGAGCCGCTGCTGTACACGCGCTCGCGGCTGGTGCACGCGGCCGCAGGTGCCGGCATCGATCTGCTCGACGTGCCGTACCTCAACCTCGACGACTCGGATGGGCTTCGGCATGAGGCGATGGCGTGTGCGCGCCTGGGGTTCACCGGCAAGGCGTCCATCCATCCCAACCAAATCCCGATCATCCACGGCGCTTTCACCCCGACCGAGGAGCAGATCGCCAAGGCACGCAAAGTGGTCGCCGCTTTCGAACAAAACAAGACCGGACTGGTGGTGCTGGATGGCGAACTGATCGAGTTGCCGGTGGTGCGATCGATGTACCGCGTCCTGGCGATCGCGGAGCGGGTCGGTGGTCGGTGAGCGGGGTGACGCGGAACCGATGGCCCCGCACCGCCTGTAGCCAGCTGCTCGAAAGTCGAATTCTCCCGCGAGCCGGGCTGTGTACTGACCGGCTGCGCCCGAGGCGCTAGAATGTCCTAAAGGTTTTCCGGAGAAATCGGCATGAACGCCCCCGACGCCGCACCCATCCGCCTCACCAGCCTCTCGCACGGCGGCGGCTGCGGCTGCAAGATCGCCCCTAGCGTGCTGGAGCAGATCATCGCCAAGAATGCGTCCGGTATCCTGCCCAAAGAGCTGCTGGTGGGCATCGAAACCAGCGACGATGCGGCCGTGTACCAGCTCAACGAGTCGCAGGCGATCGTGGCGACCACGGATTTCTTCATGCCGATCGTCGATGACCCCTTCGACTTCGGGGCCATCGCCGCCGCCAACGCGCTCTCGGATGTGTACGCCATGGGTGGCACGCCGTTGTTCGCACTGGCTCTGGTGGGGATGCCGATCAACACGCTGCCGCTGGGAACGATCCGGGGGATCCTGGAAGGCGGAGAGTCGGTGTGCAAGCGCGCCGGCATTCCCGTCGCCGGCGGCCACAGCATCGACTCTGTCGAGCCGATCTATGGGCTCGTGGCGATCGGATTGGTCCATCCGAACAACGTCAAGCGCAACGCCGACGCTCGTCCCGGCGACAAGCTGATCCTCGGCAAAGCGCTCGGGGTCGGTATTTACAGCGCGGCTTTGAAGAAAGACAAGCTCGACGCGGCCGGCTACCGGGCCATGATCGCGAGCACCACCAAGCTCAACACGCCGGGCCCGAAGCTCGCGCAGCTCGAGGCCGTTCATGCACTGACGGACGTCACGGGCTTCGGGCTGCTGGGCCATTTGCTGGAAGTGTGCAAAGGGTCGAACGTTGCTGCGACCATACACTGGGCTCGTGTCCCGCTGCTGCCAGGTGCTGTCGAGCTGGCCCGCGCTGGCTACAAGACGGGGGCATCGGGGCGCAACTGGGCGGGTTACGGCAAACTGGTCGACTTGGGTCGCCACGGCGACACAGAGCATGCGCTGCTCACCGACCCGCAGACCAGCGGCGGGTTGCTGGTCGCCTGCGCGCCCGAAGCGGTCGATGAGGTGCTCGAGCTGTTCCGGGCAGACGGCTTCGGGCAGGCCGCGGTCATTGGCGAGGTGGTCGCCGGGGCGCCGGCCGTCAAAATCGCTTGAAGCTTGGGGAGGCGTTATGAACGTTGTAGAAAAAGAGGTGTGGGCCGAGCTGCGGCGTGCGGCGATAGAGGAAAGCGAGCGCGAAGCCGTGCTCTCCGGTCACCTGTACGATTTGGTCATCCGGCATCGCGGCTACCCCGAGGCGCTTGCGTACCTCATCGCAGCCAGCTTGGCGAACCAGGTGTTCAACGTCGTGGCCATGTCGGAGCTGACCAGCGACACGATCCGGCGCCATCCCGAGATCCTCACCGCGAGCCTCTACGATCTGGATGCCGTGCTCGCGCGTGACCCCGCCTGCGAGGCCGCGCTGATCCCGTTCCTCTACTACAAGGGGTTCAAGGCGCTGCAGGGTTACCGGGTGGCGCACGCGTTGTGGGCCGAAGGCCGCATCGGTGTCGCCCGCTTCCTTCAGAGCCGCATCGCCGATGCTTTCGCGTTGGACATTCACCCGGCGGCGCACATCGGGCGCGGTGTGTTCATCGACCACGGGACCGGCGTCGTCATCGGCGAAACCAGCGTGGTCGAGGACGACGTGTCCATCCTGCAATCGGTTACCCTGGGCGGGACCGGCAAGGAGAGCGGCGACCGCCACCCGAAGATCCGGCGCGGTGTCATGCTCGGAGCGGGTGCCGGGGTTTTTGGCAACATCGAAGTTGGCGAAGGCTCCAAAGTCGCCGCGGGCAGCGTGGTGCTGGCGCCAGTTCCACCGCACACCACCGTGGCCGGGGTGCCGGCGAAGCCGGTGGGCAAGCCGCGCGCGGAGGTGCCTGCGTTCGACATGAAGCAGGACCTTGAATGACGTAGCACGTGGTCCTGGCTGAAGCGCGCTCCGATCAGCGCGGCCCCCACGCGTCACGAATCGCGGCCTTTCCAACTTGATCGCGCTCGAGAACGTCTCGAAGGCTTTCGGTGCGAAGGAGGTACTGGCGCCGAGTTCGCTCGTGCCCGTCCAGGGGCGTACCACCGTTCTGCTGGGCCCCAGCGGCTGCGGCAAGTCCACGCTGCTGCGGTTGATAGTCGGGCTGATCTCCCCCGATTCCGGCCGCGTGCTGTTCGACGGGCTGGAAGTCGCGCCCGCCAATGTCGACCAGATACGCCATCGCATTGGCTACGTAATCCAGGAAGGCGGTCTGTTTCCCCACCTCGACGGGGCGGGCAACGCCACTCTGCTTGCCGGGTATCTCGGTCGCGACCGGGCATGGATGGAGAGTCGCGTGAGCGAGCTCTGCACGCTGGTGCGCATCCCGCGCGAGCTGCTGCAGCGCTATCCCCGCGAGCTGTCCGGCGGCGAACGCCAGCGCGTGGCACTGATGCGCGCGCTGATGCTCGATCCCGAAGTGCTGCTCCTGGATGAGCCGCTGGCGGCGCTGGACGCCATTACCCGGCGCCAGCTGCAGAGCGAGCTCAAGGACGTTTTCGCTCGACTCGCCAAGACGGTGATGCTGGTCACCCATGATCTGCACGAGGCCGCCTGGTTCGGCGATGAAATCGTACTCATGCGCGCCGGCCGCATCGTCCAGCGCGGCAGCCTCGAAGACCTGCTGGCTCACCCGGCCGAACCCTTCGTGACTGAGTTCGTCCACGCCCAGCGCCCAGACCCGAGACTCGTCGTCGCATGAGAACGATCCTGCTGGCCGTCCTCTTGGTGTGCGCGTGCAACGGCACGCTGGCGCAGCAGACTCTTGTGGTCGGCTCGAAGCGCTTTACCGAGTCCTACATTCTGGGTGAGATCGCGGTGCAGACGGCGCGCGCGGCCGGCGCGCAGGCCGAGCACCGGCAGGGGCTGGGCAACACCGGGATCGTGTTCGCGGCGCTCAAGAGCGGGAGCATCGATCTGTATCCCGACTATACCGGCACGGTGGCGCGCGAGCTGCTCAAGTCCGAGGCCTCGGACCTGGAGTCGCTCAACCGCGGGCTCCGCCCGCTTGGGCTGGGCGTCGCTGTGCCGCTCGGCTTCGAGGACACCTACGCACTGGCGATGCTGGACAGCGCGGCGCAGCGGCTGGGCGTGCAGACCATCAGCGAACTGGCCGCGCAGGCGCAGCTTCGGTTCGGTCTGTCGCACGAGTTCCTCAACCGCAACGACGGCTGGCCGGGACTGGTCCGCACCTACGCCCTCCCGCATGCGCCGCGCGGACTGGACCATGGTCTCGCCTACGAGGCCTTAGCAGGCGGGCAGATCGATGTCATGGACATTTATTCTACCGACGCCAAGATCGCGAAGTACAAGCTGCGCGTGCTGCGTGACGACCGCCACTTCTTCCCGGATTACGGTGCGGTCATCGTCTATCGCCTGGACACCCCGCAACGTTTTCCCGGAGCCTGGGCTGCACTGCAGAAGCTGCAGGGGAAAATCAACGCGGACGCCATGGTGGCGATGAACGCGCAGGCGGAGCTGGAGGGCGCGGGCTTCGGCGACATCGCAGCAGGCTTTCTCGGCCGCAGCGGCTCGACGCAAGCGGGCGGCGGGAGCAAGGAGGGCTTCTTGTCGCTGCTGTTCGGCAACGATTTCTGGCGGCTCACCAGGCAGCACCTGATGCTGGTCTTCGCGTCCCTGGCGGTGGCGGTTGTCGTGGGGATACCGCTGGGCGTGTGGGCCGCGCGCACGCAACGCGCTGCCCAGCCGATCCTGTCGATTGTCGGCGTGATTCAGACCGTCCCGTCCCTGGCCCTGCTCGCGTTTCTGATCCCGCTGCTGGGCACCATCGGCATCTGGCCGGCGCTGGTCGCGCTGTTCCTCTACTCGCTGTTGCCGATCGTGCGCAACACCCACAGCGGGCTGGCCGACATCGCTCCGGCATTGCGGGATTCGGCGCGGGCGCTAGGGCTGCCTTCGAGGGCGCGGCTGCGACTGGTCGAGCTGCCGCTCGCCGCTCGCTCGATCCTGGCAGGGATCAAGACCTCCGCTGTCATCAACGTGGGCACGGCGACCATCGCCGCCTTCATCGGCGCGGGCGGCTACGGCGAACGCATCACCACGGGCCTCGCGCTCAACGACAACGCCATGCTGCTGGCTGGCGCCGTTCCAGCGGCCGCGCTGGCGCTGCTGGTGCACGCGCTGTTCGAGCTGCTGGACCGGCGGCTGATTCCCGCAGGGCTTCGCTGACGCCCCAACCCCTCTCCCAGGGTCAGACCGGCTGAAGCTCGCCCAGCAGAGTTGGGATCAACTCGCTGACGGTGGGATGGATGCGCACGCCGCGCTGGACCGCCGTGTAGGGCAGCCCGGCGTAAATGACGTCCAGCAGCGAGTGCACGACCTCATCGCCGCTCGTGCCGAGAATGGCGGCACCCAGGATGCGCTGGCTGTGGGCATCGACCACCACCTTCATGAACCCTGATGTCTCGCCTTTTTCCACCGCCCGTGCGACGCGCGTCATCGGGCGTTTGGCGGCCAGCGCCTTGGTACCCGCGCGCTTGGCCTCCGCTTCGGTCATTCCCACGCGACCGAGCGGCGGGTCGATGAATAGCGCATAAGCAGCAACGCGGTCGGTCCATTTGCGGCCAGCATGGTTGAACAGGTTGTCCGCGACGATCTCGTAGTCGTTGTAGCTGGTATGGGTGAACGCGCCCTTGCCGTTGCAGTCGCCCAGCGCCCACACATTCGGATTCGTGGTGCGCAACTGCTCGTCTACCACGATGTAACCTGGCTTGTCCGTCTGAACGCCCGCGGCCTCCAGCCCGAGGCCGTCGGTGTTGGGCACGCGGCCGACCGCCAGCAGGATATGCGAGCCCATCACCCTGGGCGCACCCGAGGTGCATCCAACGTTGACGGCAACGCCTCCGCCTTCCTTCCCCACGGACAGGCATTCGGCATTGAGGCGAACCTCGATGCCTTCCTGGTCCAGGATCTCGTGCACGGCCTGCGAGACGTCCTCGTCCTCGCGCCCAATGAGCCGCGGCCCCATCTCGATGACCGTCACGCGGCTGCCGAACCGGCGGTACATCTGGCCGAACTCCAGTCCGATGTAGCTCCCGCCGACCACGATCAGGTGCTCGGGCAGGAAGTCCACGTCCATCATGGACAGGTTGGTGAGGTAGGGCACTGCCTCGAGTCCGGGCATCTTTGGCACCAGCGGGCGGCCGCCCACATTGATGAAGATCCGCTCGGCACTGAGCAGGTCGTGGTTCACGCGTACGGTCTTCGGTCCCACGAAGTGCGCATGGCCTTGGTACACGGTGCCGTTGGCCAGCGTGCGCATCCAGGTTTCCACTCCCTGATTGGATCTGCCGGACACTTCGTCCTTGCGCGCTTTCACGCGCCTCATGTCCACGCGCACCTGGCCGCCGATGTCCACGCCGTATTCGGCTGCGCGGCGCGCGAGGTGGGCGGCGTAGGCGCTCGCCACCAACGTCTTGGTGGGGATGCAGCCGTTGTTCACGCAGGTGCCGCCGAACTTGCCCTGCTCGATGATCGCGACTTTCATGCCTGCTCCGGACAGCCGCGCCGCCAGAGGAGGACCGGACTGGCCGGTACCGATGATGATTGCATCGAAGGTGGAGTTCATGTCGGATTAGGGCGTCCCTGCCTCCGTGAAGAGCAGCAAGGTGGATTCCCCCTCGTTCTGGAGCTGGAGGGAGTGCTTCTGCAAGATCGCCCTGTCGGTCTTCGGCAGCGCCTCCAGATAGGCGCGCTCCTTCTCCATGAGTTCGGGGGGGCCGGCCTTGCGCGTCGTGATGAAGCCGGGGCCGGGCCAGCTCAACCTGCCGTCCTGGCTGAAGGAGTAGGCGCCATTGAAGCGGTTCACCGATCCGTAGCCCGTAGCCTTTCCATCCGCGCTGAAGACGAGCGTCATGTTAGCCTGCAGATCCATCACCACCTGGCGGCCGTCCATGCTGATCGACTTCAGGTCCCACTGCCGGTTGTGGAGTTTGGCTGCGTTTTCGCTGGTAATGATGGTGAATGCGTCTCCCCCCATCCCGGCGCATCCCAGCAGCGATGCAGCAGGCAAGAGCACCATCCAAGTCAGCGCTTTCATCCACGTTCCTCATGAGTGTACGCGTGTCGGCCGGGCCCGCGACCCGCAGAATCGGAAACGCAGCGGAGCCGGGGGATTCGATCTAAACCGGGTCGTGTTGATCGTGCGATGCGTCGAGGTTAAACGACTCCGCCAGCAGTTCGTATGAGCGCAGGCGGCTAGCGTAATCCCCGGTGATCGTAATGACCATCACTTCGTCGGCCTGGAACTGCTCCTTGAGCTGAAGCAGCCGAGCTTTGACGTCCTCCGGCGTGCCGACCACGGCGCGGGCGCGCTCCCTGGCGATGAGCGCGCGCTCGGCCTCGCTGTAGGACCGGGCCAGCGCTTCGTCCGTTGTTGCGACGGGCTCTTCCTGGCCTCGAGCCATCTGCAGCCGGCGCAGGTCGATGCTCGCCGCCAGGCGCTCGGCCTGCGCCTGCGTCGCGGCGCAGATGGCGAACACGGCCACCATGCAATAGGGCTGCGGTTGACGGTAGGAAGGGCGGAAATCGCCGCGATAGGCACGCGTCACGGCCGGACCGCCATGAGCGCTGATGAAGTGGGCGAACGAAAAGGAGAGCCCCAGATATGCCGCCAGCGAGCCGCTGTAGTCGGACGAGCCCAGCAGCCACACCTGCGGCGAGGTGGGCCCGGATGGCATGGCCTTGACCGACTGAAAGGGGTAGTCCGGCGGCAGCGCGTCGTCCAGGTAACCTATGGTTTCCTGCACGTGCGTGGGGAAGCGGTCCTCGCCCGCAATGGCATCGGCGTTCAAAGCCCTGGCGGTGAGCAGACTGCCTCCCGGCGCGCGCCCGATGCCCAGGTCGATGCGCCCGGGGAACAGGGCCTCGTACATGCGGAACACTTCGGCTACTTTGAGGGGGCTGTAGTAGGGGAGCAGTACGCCGCCTGTGCCCACACGGATGCGCGCGGTGGTTGCGGCAACCTGGCCAAGGAGGATCTCGGGACAGGGATCGGCCAAGCCTTTCATCGCATGGTGCTCGGCCAGCCAATAGCGGTGGTAGCCCAGACGCTCCGCAGCGCGCGCCAACTCCAGCGTGGCGTGGATCGCCTGCGCAGGCGAATGGCCGCTGATGATGGGAGACTGGTCGAGGATGGACAGGTGCATAGTTGGGTTTGCGGTCAAGCTCCCCCGACACCGCCGCCGTTCACCGCGGAGACACGGAGGCACAGACGCTAGCCGCGTCCGCGCGGGGAGGAAGTGTACCCTGGAGAGCCAGCTCCCGGGCGACGGGCTCCCGCCCTGGCCAGCCAAGGGATTAAACTAAGGGCTCGAGCCGGGCGCCCAAGCCGCGCCTCTGCTTCGAAGCCGACCATTTAAGGCAAAAGGCTCAACGTGACACGCTCTTTGGCTCCCAGGCACCGCTTGGCCGCTCGGTCCGCGGCGGTGTGCGTGGCGGTGCTGGCCGCGCTCACCTTACCCCCTGTAGCGCGCGCACAGGACGCCGAAGGTCAGGACGCCCCAGGAAAAGCGGCTGCTCCGGTTAATATCGAGTTCACGCCGGCCGAGAAAGCCTGGTTGGCGGCACATCCGGTCGTCCGCGTGGGCGCGGAGACGAACTATGCGCCCTACGAATTCCAGGACAGCAGGGGGCACTTCGCCGGCGTGGTTGCCGACTACATGGAGATCCTCAAGCGGCGGCTCGGCGTTCGTTTTCAAGTCCAGCAGATGTCGGATTTCACCGCTGTGGAAAGCAAGCTCCGCAAACGGGAGGTGGATATCGTCCTGGCCCTGGCGCCTACCGCCGAGCGCGAGGAATATCTCCTGTTCACCAAACCCTATCTCCACTATGTCAACGTGATCGTCACCCGCGACGACTTCGGTTTTGTGACCGGCGTACGGGACTTGGCCCTGGAGCGCGTCGGGGTCGTCACCGGCCACTCCTCCGAACAGTTGATCTCCCGGGCTTATCCGAACAACAAAGTAACGGCCTACTCGGATCTGCTCGAGGGGCTGATGGCGGTGTCGACCGGTAAGGCGGACGGCCTGGTGGATGACATTTTCCCGATCGTTTTCAACATCCGGTATCACCAGATCAGCAACCTCAAGATCGCCACCCCGCTCGAGAAAGTCCTGCAGCCCAAGGGCTTCTCCGTCGCCGTGCGCAAGGACTGGCCGCAACTGGTGGGCATCCTCGACAAGGTGCTCAGCAACATTACCCACGAGGAGGAACGGGAGATCTCGCAGAAGTGGTTATCGGTACGCTACGAGAGCAAGGTCGATTACCGAGCCATCTGGACGTCGTTGGCCGTGTTCTCGGCGATTCTGCTGGTGGCGGTGCTATGGATCACCGTGCTCAACAAACAGCGCAAGGCGCTGGTTGCTGCACGTGCCGAGGCGGAGGCCGCGAACCGAGCCAAGGACCAGTTCCTGGCCAGCATGAGCCATGAGCTGCGCACGCCCCTGCACGCTATTCTCGGCTACGCCGACCTCATCCGCGAAGGTGCGTTGACCGAGCCGGCCCGCGAGGATGCTCTGGCCACGATCGCCGGCAGCGGCCGTCACCTCCTGTCCGTGATCAACGATCTGCTGGATCTGTCGCGTATCCGCTCCGGGCACCTCGAGCTGAATCCGACCCCGGTTCAGCTGCCCGCGTTGCTGGAGGAGATCGCGGCGATGGTGCGGGTCGACGCGGAAAAGAAAGGGCTGGCCTTCACGCTCGATCTGCCCGTCGACTTGCCTCCAGTGGTGCAGGCAGACGGCAAGCGCGTCAGGCAGATTCTGCTGAACTTGCTGGGCAACGCAATCAAGTTCACCGATGCCGGAAGCGTGACCTTGAGCGTGCAGACCGTTCCGATGGAAGAGGGGCGTATCCAGCTTTGCGTCAGCGTCGAAGATACGGGCATGGGCATCGCCGCAGAGGACAAGACGCGCATCTTTGCGCCCTTCGAACAGACCGAGCAAGGGCGCCGGCGCGAGGCCGGCGTTGGCCTGGGCCTGGCCATCAGCCAGGAGCTCGCGCACCGGATGGGCGGCGCGATCGACGTCGACAGCCGGCCGGGCTCCGGTAGCCGGTTCCGCTTCACGGTGGTGCTGCCGCTGGTCCACGAGCCGGAGGCCATAGCAGCCCCGCGCACCCATATCGCGGGATACGAGGGCAGACGCCGGTCGATCCTGGTTGCCGACGACCAGGAGGAGAACCGTCAGCTGCTGCGGCGAATGCTCGAGTCGTTGGGCTTCGACGTGGCGCTTGCCGGGGGCGGTCGCGAAGCGGTTGCGGCCTCGCGGGAACGCCGCCCGGACCTGATCTTCATGGACCTGCGCATGCCCGATATGAACGGCTTCGAAGCGGCACGCACTATCCGCGACGCGTCCGGTTTCGAGATCGTCCCCGTAGTGGCCGCCTCTGCCAGCAGTGCGGACCTCGAGCATGCCGAGGCCGATCCGGCTACATTCGCCGCGTGCCTGCGCAAGCCATTCCAGACTACGGATTTGATCGAAGCGATCGAGCACAGCCTTGGTCTGAAGTGGCGCTACGTGGAAGCGGATGCAGTGGCGGCAGTCGACGAGGCGCGGTCGGACGAGCGGCTCGTACCTCCGCCGCCGAGCGTGCTCGAAGCGCTGCTGGAGCTGGCGCGCCTGGGCAAGCTGGTGCGCGTGGAGCAGCTCGCGCTGGAGTTGGAACGAGAGGACGCGCTGCGCCCCTTCGCCCGCCGGGTGTATGGCCTGGCGCGCCGCCTCGACGAGGACCGGCTGGTGGCATTGCTGGAAGAGTGCCTGGGAGCGCAGCGCGATGCCGTCACCGAGTGAGCCGCGCGGCACCACGCTGCTGATCGTCGACGACAAACCGCAGAACCTGCGTTTGATCTCCGACTTTCTGGCCGAGCACGGCTTCGATCTGATGCTGACCCGCAGCGGAGCGCAGGCCCTCGACAAGGTGCGCCTGGCAACGCCCGATCTGGTATTGCTCGACGTGCGCATGCCGGAGATGGATGGCTTCGAAGTCTGCCGCCGTCTCAAGGGCGATCCGCGCACCGCCAATGTCCCTGTCATTTTCATGACTGCGGTGGACGACACTGCGCACAAGGTCGAGGGGTTCCTCCTCGGTGCCGTGGATTACATCACCAAGCCCATCCAGCGCGAAGAGCTAGTGGCGCGCATCCAGCATCATGTTCAGTTGCACCGATTGCAAGAGGAGCTGGTCTCGAAGAGCCAGGATCTGGCGTTGAAGAACGCGGAGCTGGAGGCCTACGGGCACACCATCGCCCATAGCCTGAAGACGCCGCTGGCCGCGGCCAATCGCTTCCTGGAGATTCTGTACAAGTTCAAGTCTGATGGCCTGTCCGAGGAGCAGCGGCATCTGGTGCAACAGGCGTCGGAGGCGCTGGCTATGACCGGCGAGGTGGTCGATGCGCTGCCGCTGCTGTCGACGGTCGCGCAGCAGAGTGTGGAGGCGCAGCCCCTCGACATGGGCCGCCTGGTGGGGCAGGCCATGAACCAGCTGACCGAGCTGCAGGCGCGCACGAACGCCAGCGTACATCTGCCCAAAGCATGGCCGCGGGCCTCGGGCTATGCACCCTGGGTAGGAGAGGTGTGGGTAAACCTGTTGAGCAATGCCCTCAAGTACGGCGGCTCGCCGCCGCGCCTCGAGCTGGGCGGCGCGTCAGATGGCTCGCACGCACGCTTCTGGGTCAGCGACAATGGCCAACCGCTCTCGGAGGAAGAGCGCACCCGCGTGTTTCTCCCGTTCACCCGGTTGCATCAGGAGCGCGCGACGGGACACGGCTTGGGACTGGCCACGGTTCACCGCATCGTTTCGAAACTGGGCGGCACAGTCTGGGTCGGCGCAGCGCCTGGCGGGGGCAACGAGTTCGGCTTCACTCTACCCGCGGCACCGGGCTCGACGCGGACGTGACGCGGGGACCCGTCCGGCTCCGCCCCTTCTCCGGGGTGGGCATCAGACCAGCCCGTACGGTACCTGAGCGGCCGCCGGCACCATGAAGATCCTGCACGCCGACGACCATCCGATGTTCAGAGAAGGGCTGAGCTTCTTCCTGAAGCTCCTGGACGCGCAGGTCGTGGTGCTGGAAGCGAGCAACGTCCAGGCGGCGCTGGACAAGCTTGCGCTGGAGGGGCCGGTCGATCTGATGGTGCTCGATCTGCAAATGCCCGGGATGAGCGAGCTGGATGGATTCTTCGCCATCCACCGGCGCTATCCGAGCCTGCCGATCGTGATCGTCTCCGGCCTCAACGACCCCCGCACCATCCGCGCACTCCTCGATGGCGGGGCACGCGGTTACATCCCCAAGCTCGCCAGCAGCGAGCAACTCATGGATGCCCTGCGGCGCGTGCTGAAAGGCGAGGTCTACCTCCCGGACGCGTTGTTCATCCCCGACTCGCAGGTTGCGGCGAGCGGCCAGGCGACACCGCTGACCCCTAGGCAGCTGCAAATTCTGCCCCTGCTCGCTGAGGGAATGCCCAACAAGCGGATCGCCGACGTACTCCACGTAGAGGAGGGCACCGTCAAGCAGCACCTGAAGGACTTGTTCAGGCGTCTGAACACGCGCAATCGCACGCAAACGGTAAAGGAAGCCCGACGCTTGGGGCTGCTGCGGAGATAGCGGAGTCAGACCCAAAAAAAAAGAGAGAAGGCAGGTTTCCCTGCCTTCTCTCTTTTCCTTAGAGAACTGAGCCTGCTGGTGGCTCAGTTCTGGGGTTGCGGCTGCTGTTACTTGGGCGCCTTCTGCTGGTCCACCGCGCGTCCGGGCTCCTCGAGCGGCTTCGCCTTCGACTTCACTGAGTCATCCGCTGCGCGGCCCGCCTCGGTGTGCTTCTTCGGCTTCGCCTTGACCGCACTCGGGTCGCTGCTGTCCGCTGCGCGGCCCGCATCGGTGTGCTTCTTCGGCTTCGCCTTGACCGTGCCATCCTCGTTGACTTCGCGGCCGTACTTCTTCGGCTTGTCGGCCTTGACCGTGCCGTCATCGATTGCGCGGCCGTACTGCTTCGGCTTGGTCTTCACAGTGCCGTCGTCGATGGCGCGGCCAGCGGCCTTGGGGTTGTTGGGCGCCGTCACGGGCGCACCTTCGTCGATTGCGCGGCCAGCGGCCTTGGGGTTGTTGGGCGCCGTCACGGGCGCACCTTCGTCGATTGCGCGACCGGCTGGCTTGGGCTTGTTGGGCGCCGTCACGTCCTGCGCAAAAGCCGGGAGCGAGAAACCGACCACGCCGGCCACTACTAGCGCTGAAATTAATGCACGCATGAAAATTTCTCCTGTCTGAGGTTCCACCGCCGCCTGCCGGGGTATTCAAGTGCGGTCATCGCTGTTTCCCCTCTCGATGCCGGGAAGAGGCGGGCTTCCGGGGCGAATCATCTCAAGCGGAGACGAAGAGGGAAATTCCACATTGGGACAGGGCTTTATCACTTTGGTTATAGACCGCTGTAGCCGCCTGACTCCCAGGCATGCGGCTGGGAGACCGACGGCGCCCCTATATCAAGCAGACGAACCTCGCTACCCAGCCGGATCCTCGCGTAACGGGTTGTCGTAGTACACGTACCCTTTCTGCGGCACCTTGGATTCCTGCTCCCGCTTGAGATCCTCCAGCGCCTCCGGCTTGTCCCACCAGGTGGCGCGAGCTTCCTTCTGCTTTTCAGTCACTACGGGGTTCTTGTCGAGGAACTCGCGTATGAACTTGGTGAGATCAGACTCGTAACCTGTCTTCTTCATATGCCTCGTTGCAAACCAGGAGATTTGGGATGGCCCAGACCTGCATGTCCCAGGAGCGGGGCACACCTCCAAGTCCGCGTGCCAGCTCCGACTGCTGATTATTCTACGTCAGCTCACTCGGCAGGGTACTGAAAAGCAGCTCGCGGGACGTATTTGAAGAACAGTGCGCTGTGCCGACCAGCGTGATCAAGCCCGAGACCCATCGCCCCAGCCGCCCGAACGTGCTCGCCTGAGAATCTCTGCCATGGGCGCGGGCCACGGGACGCCGAGCTCGGGCCCTCGGGTATCATCCACAGTGGACCGCAGCATCCAACGACCTCCCATGCCCCCCTCCGTACCCGATCCCGAGCCCATCGAAGCCCCGTTGGCGTTGCGCGCCCCGCGCACGACCACGGTTCACGGCCGCGCGTTGACGGACGACTACGGCTGGCTGCGCGACAAGGACGACCCGCGCGTGCGCGCCTACCTCGAGGCCGAGAATGCCTACACGCGAGCGGTCATGCAGTCGACGGAAGCGTTCCAAGAATCCCTTTACCAGGAGATGCTCGCCCGCATCAAGGAAACCGACATGGGCGTGCCCTACCGCTACGGCGAATACGAATACTACAGCCGTACCCAGGCGGGCAAAGACTACCCGATCTACTGCCGCCGGCGTCGCATCGAGGGCGCGCCCGAGGAGATCATCCTGGAGATGAATGCGCTCGCGGAGGGTCACGAGTTCTTCTCTCTGGGGGCCTTCGCGGTGAGCCCCGATGGCAACCTGTTGGCCTATTCCACAGACGTCACCGGCTTCCGCGAGTTCACGCTCTACGTGAAGGACTTGCGCAGCGGTCAGTTGCTATCCGAGCAGATCGAGAAAACGCGCTCGCTGGCCTGGGCGAACGACAGCGCGACCCTGTTCTACGTCAAGGAAGATGCCGCAAAGCGCGCCTGGCGGCTGTACCGTCACACGATGGGCAACGCGCAGGATGTGCTGGTGTTCGAGGAAGGCGATGTGCGCTTCAGCATCGGCGTGCAGCGCTCGCGTAGCCGCGGCTGGATCTTCCTCGGCTCGCACAGCGCCACCACCTCCGAGGTGCACTGCATCGCGGCCGACCAGCCTGCTGCCGCGCCGCGCGTGATCGCTCCGCGCACGCCCGAGCACGAGTACCACGTGGACCACCGGGGCGAGCTGTTCTACATCGTGACCAACGATCGCGGGCGCAACTTCCGGCTGGTCACTGCGCCAGTTGCCGACCCGCGCCGGGAGAACTGGACCGAAGTGCTCCCGCACCGCGAAGACGTGATGCTGGAGGACGTGGGTTTGTTCTCGCGCCATTGGGTGCTGAACGAGCGCACAGGCGGGTTCCCACGGCTGTGCGTGGTGAGCTTCGATTCCGGCGAGTCGCACCCGATCGAGCTCCCCGAGCCGGCCTACTCCATTTGGGGCACAGGCAACGCCGAATTCGACACCGACACCTTTCGCTTCGCCTACGAGTCGCTGGTAACGCCTGACTCGGTGTTCGACTACGACATGAACACCCGCAGCCGCAAGCTGCTCAAGCAGGAAGAGGTGCTGGGCGGTTACGATCCCGCGCGCTACAACTCGGAGCTGATCTATGCCACCGCCAATGACGGCACGCAGCTGCCGATATCCATGGTCTACCGGAAGGACCTGCGCCGGCGCGGGCCGCAGCCCTTGCTCCTTACCGGCTACGGGGCGTACGGCTTCGCCTCGGACGTGCATTTCAGCTCGGCCCGGCTGTCGCTGCTCGACCGCGGGGTGATCTACGCCATCGGCCACGTCCGCGGCGGCGGCGAGATGGGGAAGCGCTGGCACGACCAGGGGCGCATGCTGAACAAAAGGAATACCTTCACCGACTTCATCGCCGCAGCGGAGCACTTGATTACGGCAGGCTACACGACGTCTGACCGGTTCGTGATCCAGGGCGGTAGCGCGGGAGGGCTGTTGATGGGAGCCGCGGTCAACCTCCGAGCAGACCTCTTCAAAGCGGTGGTCGCCGAGGTGCCCTTCGTCGACGTGATCAACACCATGCTCGATGCCAGCCTGCCGCTCACTACCGGCGAGTACGAGGAGTGGGGCAACCCGCAGGAGCGGGAGTACTTCGACTACATGCTGTCCTACTCTCCCTACGACAACATCGAGCCCAAGGACTACCCTGCCATGCTGGTCGAAACGTCACTCAACGACAGCCAGGTGATGTACTGGGAGCCGGCCAAGTACGTGGCCAAGCTACGTGCGACCAAGACGGATCACAACCCCGTGTTGCTCAAGACGAACATGGGTGCGGGCCATGGCGGCGCCTCGGGGCGTTACGATTACCTGCGCGAGATCGCCTTCACCTACACCTTCATCCTGTGGCAGCTCGGCCTCGCGCCGTAGCGAAGCCAGACGATGCGGAGCGGATCGCCCAGGACCCGCTCCCCGCCGAGCATCATGGACTGATTACTTCAACTTTTCGATGTCGCTCGGCTTCCAGCGTTTGTCGAAGAACGCCTGCGTTGGGCCGTAGAGCCGCAAGATGACGAAGAAGCCTTTGTCGGGGAGCGTGCGCAGCCAGTTCTTCCCTGCGCCCGGCGAATCGGGTCCGAAGTAGATCTCAATCGAGCCGTCCTTGTTCTTGACCGGCTGGTCCATCGTGTTGATCGACGGGAACGGCTGTTCGTTGTCGAGACCCGAAGCGGTGATCGAGTCGTAGACTGTGACCGACCAGAAAAGGGCGGCGGGAATTCCCTTGGGCAGGTGCAGCTTGTAGGACTCGGATCCCGACAGGAAATCGCCGTTGGCATCGACGTAAGTGGCCGGGTACTTTGCGCCGACGTTGACCATATTCACCGCCATGCCCGGGCTCGCCGAATAGGCGAAGGTGAAGAAGCCGGTGCGCGGGTCGATGAAGTTGAACGTATCGGCCGTGAACGTGGCGTTGCCAGGGAAGACGTTCAACCAGCGCCGGTCTTTGTACCAAAGGCCGTTCGGGACGATGGTCTGGGGCTCGTAGGCGGTCGCGTGGCCGATGCGGGTGGCGGTCTTCGCGGCCTGGTCGAGGATGTCGCGGGTGTGAGCGTCCGGCTGGAACGGCTTGCCCTTGATGATTCCGAGAGAGGCCAGCATGCCGCGCATCTCCATGTCGGCTGGGTCCACGTACTCGTGCTTGATGAAGCGGGACAGCATGTCGAATGCGCTGCCATCGGTGGGGTAGAGCATGTTGGCCGGCACGTTCGACGCGTTCGGGAACTGCATGGGCTTGGCGCTTTTCTTGTTGCCGAGTGGGTAGATGCGCGTCCGCTCCATGACCTTCACCGGGGCTTCCAGCTGCTTGGGGTCCTTGAAGAAGCCGCGCCAAAAGACGAAGACGCCATAGGTGCGTGAGCGGAGCGTAAAAAACTCTCTCGGTACATCGCCCTTGTAGTCTGGCGGAAGGATCAGGTATTTGCCTCCTTTGCCACGATCTGGTCCCGGCAGGCCGACATCGCCGCACCAGACGCGCCCGTTGATCTTGCGTTCCGAGCAGATCGGCCGCTGGAAGAAGTCGTCCAGGATACCTTGCAGGCCGGGCGGCACTTCGATCACCATCGGACCGTCTTGCTTTAGGTCCAGGTAGCCCATGGCGTAGATCACGTCCGAGTTGGGCGTAGTGATCAGCGTTTTGGCGTTCAACCGGTCCTTCCAAATCGGCAGGATGTTGTAGCCTTTGCCGAACACCTTCTCCGAGCCCTCTTTCATGGCATACATGCTGAGCGCCGGCAGGGCCCAGATGTAGGACTGCACGCCGCGCTGAAAGAGCAGCTCGTCCTTGAGCGTGGCCACGCCTTCCTTCGAGGGATAGCCGTTGGGGAAGGGAAGGTCGGCAAGCTCGTCGTAGCGCGATTCCTGGGCCAGAGCCGGAGCGGTCAATACGGTACTCAGGCAAAGGGCAGTGACGGTTCTCGGCATAGACCACATCCTTGCTCTCCTGTTGACAATGACTTGAACTGCTGGCGCGCGGCGATCCCCGGCTGAGGATCGACAGCGGACGATGGTTTGTACCCGATGGCTGCGCGCACCAGCCGGCGACGAGTGCTTACTGCGTCGTGCTGCCCCACCAGGGTCTGGACACGGAGAAGTGCTGCAGCTGTGTGCCGTAGCTGTTTCCGTTAGGCCCTGCCCACGAAGTGGAGAAGTCCTGGCTGATGAAGTGAAGTCCAAAGCGCGGAATTGCAGATTTCAGCGGCAGCCTAGCATCGCGACTGTGGCCATGATGTTCAGTGCTGCGGCTCACGAATTCGGCCTCGACTTGATCCTGGGCGCCTTCGCTGCGGGCATGGTCGTGCGGCTCGCGAGCGGGTGCGAGAAAGAGGATGCGCTATGACCTTTCACCCCCGCGCCGACACGGCTCCCGCGCGCTGCTTGAGCTTGAATCCGAGCCAGATCAGCAGGACGCCGAAGACGATGGCGAAGCTTCCGATAGCCCAGATCACGGCGAGCGCGCCGGTGCCGGGCTGCACGAACATGACGACGCCGAAGAGCACCGAAAGCACGCCCGACAACCCGAGCAGCCACTCACCGCGGATCTCCTTGCGCAGTCGGATTGCGGCGACGATCTGAAAGACGCCCATCACAATCGCCCATGCCGCGATGAACATGAGCAGCAGCAGCGCTGTCATCCCGGGCCAGATGAAGGTCACAATGCCGGCCGCGATGCCGAGCAGGCCCACGATCAGCAGCGACCAGAACGGCTGGCCCTGATCGCGCACACGGTAGGCCGCGACCAACGCCAGCACGCCGTCCGCCAGGGCATAAGCGCCCCAGACGATAACCAGTGCCGCCAGCGTGATACCGGGCCAGGCGAAGGCGAGCACGCCGAACAGCACTGCGGCAACGCCGCGCAGCACCACCCAACCCCAATTGCGGCCCAAGTATCCGAGCAACGTGGTGTCCATGCTTTCCTCCCTCGAGTGCGGTGGATGGAAACGAGCCAGCATCGAAGCGAGCCCTCTACATACTCGCGCCGTGTCGCCAGCATTCAACAAGCATAATATTACATTTCACATCTCGCAGGCTGCGCCAGTAGGCGAGGACATGCGCGCGAACTCGTGATTCCTGCGGTGCCGACACTCGTCGCGGTCTTTTTGGCGACACGGATCCCTTTGTGGGAACTGCTCCTTAAACTGCTGCACGTCGTCGCATAGTCGCGCTGGACAATAGGCTCACGCCACGCTGCGCATGCGAAGGTGCTCCTCGTTGACCGGGTAGCCCGCCGCGCCGAAGGCGTCGGCGATCGCCTTGTTGGTATCGAAGTACACCTGCCAGTAGTGGTCCGTGTGCGTGTAGGGGCGTACGGCGAGCACCGGCCCGCGCTGGTTGAAGTCGACGATTTCCACGTCGGGCGCGGGATCTTTCTAAACGTTGGGGATTTTCCCCTGCGCCTCCTTAACCCGCCAGGTGGTTTCCACTCCGAAGTAGCCGAGAATGGCCAATACCAGCACGATGTTCAGCGTCACGTTGACGATGTTGCCGACATAGCGCTGCAATGTGGGATCGACTTCAGGCTGCTCCCCGGGGACCCTTCAGCAGCTCGTAGCTTGCAGGGGTCCCTGCGCTCGCTCACTCGAGCCTTACCACCGCCGGCGGCGTCCACGTGCCGTTGGTGATGGGAGCCTGGGGCCAGTAGGCGCGCAGATAGAGCGAAAAGTCGCTCTCCGGCGCGGGCAGCCAGTTGGAGCGCTTGTCCTCCGGAGGTGGATCGGCCTGCACGTACAGCGTGAGAGAGCCGTCCGCGTTGTACTGCAGCGTCTTGTTCTTGGTGCCGAGCGAGTAGCGCTTGAGTTCGTTGGGAGCGAAGAAGTGGTGTTGGTTGTAGAGTGTTACAGACCAGAAGCCTTTGACCGGCGGCAGTTCGCCCTTGACGAAAGTCACGGTGTAGCGCTCGTAGCCCGTGAGCCGCTCGCCGGTGGAGTCGAGGTCCTGGTAGAAGTACTTGGTCTCACCGTTCTGGTTGACGAAGATGTTTGATTTCGCCACCGCCGTGCGCGTGAAGTAGTCGACCCCGAACGCGGCGCCGTTGTTTATCGTGGTCCAGTTGTTCGGCAGTGGAACCCCGTAGTTGCGAAACTGGAACAGCGGCGCGACGAGTTCTTCGTCAGCATCGGCCGCCGCCTGCTTGAGCACTTCCTTGAGCTTCGGGTACCTCGCGGCAGCGTCGAGCACCGCGCGCAGGTTGGCATAGATCGCCTCTTCGCCACGCATCGGCGGCAGCTCATTCAGCACTTGCGGGAGCTCGTCGAAAAACTTCTCCGGCACTACCCACTTTGTTTCTACCTCACCCTGGCTGGCAGAAGGGAACTTGGGCACCTGGGCCCAGTCCTTGGTTTTCGCCTTGCCGTCGTATTTGCTCAATGGATACGCCAGGATCTGATTGATCATCGGCTGTACCGCTTGCTTGTCGGCAGCATCGTCGCTGATGAACACGCGCGGGATGACGTAGCCCAGATTGGTCGGAGAGCGGAAAACCTTGACGATGCCCTTGGGCTGCGCGCCTTTCCAGTTCGGGCCAACAAGAAGGTAGAAGCCCGGTTTGCTCCCATACATCGCTCCGAGGTTCGCGAAGCCGTCGGTGCGCTGGTCTGCGATCTGATAAACCCAGAACCGGCCTTTGAAATCTGGCACCTGAATTACGACCGGCTCCCCCTCCAGCGACACGATGCCAAAGCCATAGACCACGTCCTGGTTGGGGCAGGCGACAAGGCGCTCCTGGGGCTCGATGTAGTCGCGCAACATCGCGAGCTGATTGCTGGGCGCGATCGGAACGATGCCGCCCATCAGGCCGGGCTCTGGAACGTCCTTGAACGCGGCTCGGCGATTGTGCAGGTTGGTCATCGGCCACGCCCAGAGATAGGCAAAGCGGCCTATGTCGCGCACGTACTCATCAGTCATGCGGGTACCCGCGACGGGGCCGGGGACGGATGCGTCGCTCGGCGCCCCGGCTTGTGCCGACACAGACATGGCCAGTGCGCTGAACAGCGAGACCGCGACCACGCATCGGGTCCTAGCAGAGAGCTTCATGACGAGTCCTCGGTATGAGATCTGGTGCAGCGACGATCGGTGAGAGCAAGCGGATCTAGGCAGCGGTCAGTCGGAGCAAAGCGATCTCAGGAGGAACAGCAAACCGATGCGCCGGCCCCCAATAGCCGGTCCCCGTGCTGACGAATATCCACATCCGTCCATGCTTGCTTAGTCCGCGATAGTACTTGTGCGCGATTGGCATCAATAGCGTCCATGGGAAAAATTGTCCTCCGTGCGTGTGACCTGAAAGCTGCAGGTCAAATCCGAGGGCCTCGGCTTCGAAGCAGCTTTCCGGCCGATGCGCGAGCAAGATTTTGAGATGGCAATCCTCGCCCGATTGAATTGCCCTGGTTGGATCCGAACGGTGGCCGCTTGCGTAGTTTTCTCCGCCGAGGTCGGTCACACCGGCAAGCAAGACCTTCGCATCCTGTATCGCAATGACGCGATTTTCATTCAGGAGCGGCAGGAACCCCAAGCCTCTGAAGGCCTCCAGCCATCTTTCCACGCCCCAATAGTACTCATGATTGCCTGTCACATAGTATGTTCCAAGGCGCGCCTTCAACTCCGCTAGAGGTAGCAGATGCTGTCCGATAGTTGCGGGCGAGCCGTCGGTAATATCGCCCGTAACGACGATCAAGTCTGCGTTCAGCGCATTGGTCTGGCGGACAACCTCAGCCACATACCCGCGCTGGATGGTTGGCCCTACATGCAGATCGGTGATTTGTGCAATCGTGAGTCCTTGAAGCGCCTTGGGAAGACCGGGTAGCGAGACCAACACCTCCCTAACTCGAGGGCCGCGCAGGGCTTGGATGAATCCGACACCCGCGATCCCAGCGGAGAGCCCGAGAACCCCGAGTGAGATCCACTGGGAAAGAAATCTTCGGCGCTCGGGATCGACCTGGGCCATATGTGCGATCCGCGAGATGCCCCACGCAACCAGACGCAGGATATCCAGCGGGACTGAGAGCAAAATGAAAGTGGCCCAAAGCCCCAAACCGAGTGAGCCCACCCAAGCCCAGGCTCGAAACCAAACAGAATCCACCATGCCAGGACGCGAGCGATACAGGAACTGCCAACCGATGATCAGAGCAAAGAACAGAATCGCCAGAGTGCACGCCAATACCGTACGCGTGGGCCACAGCTGGCGCGCCTTGTAGCCCGTGTAGACAAGAAGGAGGGCCAGAACGGAAAAGAAAATGATCGATTGAGGCCGCATCACCGGTCAGGACTTGCTTCGCACCTCCGCGACGAGATATGTCTCGCGCAGCGTGCGCTCGATGAAGTCGCGCGCGGTGCGGCGGTCGAAGGGTTCGCCTTCCGCGAGCTGTTGGGCGTATTCGAAGAACGCTGTGAACAGGCGACCTTGGTCCACCGGCGCCCGCAAGGTGAAGCGAGTTTCGCGCTGTGCGATCTCGCGCCAGGCGGCGCGCACTTCGGACCAGAATGGCTCCGTGCGCTCGAGGTAGCTTTCGCCCGCGCTGAAATCGTAGTCCTTGATGCGCTCGTAACGTGCAACGCCATATTCGCGGCCGAGGTAGGGTAGCTTGTCACGCGCTTTGCCGGCGTCGTCCAACGCGAGCTTGAGGTTGTTTTCCTCTTGTACCCAGCCGGTGGGCGTGATGGTGTGCCGATTGGTCCCCACCAGCACCTGGTAGTCCTGGCGCACGCTGAACTCGCGCCTGGGCAACGGGCGCCAGGTCTCGTCGCTGATCCAGGTGGAGACGCCGTCGCTGTGCTGCCAACGTCCACGCGCGGCGTAGCGTGGGGAATCGTCGACCTGAAACACGCTTTGCGCCCAGGCGCCGCGGCGCTGCTCTTCGGACAGCGGTCGCCTAGCCCAGGTGTTCGCCCCTTCATAGGCGAGCAGGCTGTCCGGCTCGTAACGCCACTCCTGCCGCCAGTGGCGCACGACCATCGGCGCGCTCACTGTCCCGTCCTCGAGTTGCATACGCATCACCAGAACATGCTGCAGAGCGATGAAGTTGCCGTGATCTTCGCTCACGAAAACGTATTCGGTGCCCCAGCTCTGATAGGGCGCGTCCGGTTTGAGGGTCGGGTCGAAGCGCACGACTTCCAGGAAGTCGAAGCTCACGCGATAGGGGCCGGCCATCGCGAGTATCGCGCGACGATCGCGCTCGAATGCGCTCAGCCCAGGCTCGCGCAGCCGCTTCCATGGCTCGCCCGGCGCGGTGTCCAGCACCACCGGCGCGCCCCGGGTGCTGGCCCCGCGAGGCTTCGGCGCATGCTCGCCAAGCGGCCAAGCGAACGTGAACTGGCTGGTCCGGGCAACTTCGGCTCCGGGCTCGTTGGCGAGCGCGAAGATAGGTAGCAAGAAGGCTGCAATCAAGGTTGGCAGGGCGCGCGACATGGCGAGAGTCCGAGGCGGGATAGGCACCGGATTGTAGACGATTCGCGCTGACATGCAGCCGAGTGGCACGTAAAGGCCGCCTTCTCACGCCTCCTCTAACGAGGACAGGTCGGCTAGCCCTCACCGCGCCCGCGGAGGGCGGAGCAGGTTCCGTAGGCCTTGGCCGATGGATGGCGCGTCGTAGCGCGGAAGAGGGGCCCCTTTGGGGATGCGCCCCGGACTCGGTCCCTCGAAGAGTTGCCAGGCTCCCGGCGTGCCGAAGGCTGGGGGCGGAGTCCGGGCAGAGCGAGCGCATTCGACACAGTTGCGCCTGGCAACCTTCGCGCTCCCGCAAACGGGCCTCCGGCTGACGGGTCGCGCTCGCGCGGGCAGGGGCGCACAAGGCCGCATTCGGTGGCGTCGGCCCGGGTCGCAACGCAGCCGCTCCGCCCCAAGCTTGCGCCCGCCGGGAGCGGCCGCACCCCGCAGACGCGCGAGGGCCGGCGGTCGACGCGCCTTGGCCGGCTCCACGGTCGCATCCCCACTAAAGACTGGTCCGCCGGTGCCGATTCTTGTCCAGCGATTCCGCCGCACTCCGCCGCGGCCCCAGCGAGCAACAGCGACATGGCTCTGCGCCTCCATTTTCCCTGGCAACTGCTCCTCACGGTGCTCGGCTTCGCAGCGCTCGGCGCCGGCGTGGCGTACCTGCTGGCGCAGGACTTTCACGGACAGCTGTATCACCAGTGCGCAATGCAGGCGGCCGGTGCCGGGCTGCTGGGCGCATGCGGCTGGTTTTTCAGCGAACGCATGTCCTATGCCGCCAACCTGAACACGTCGCCGTTTCTCAGGCTAACCCTGCCAGGGGCCGCGGCGGTCTTTGTCGCGGCCGTGGTCGTTTCCCCGTTCACGGAGTTTACGGCGGGCTCCGCTGCGCTGTGGACCGACCCCGTCGGCGTCGGGCTCTACGTGGCCGCGGGGGCCATGCCGATGGTGGCCGGGGTGTCGCTGGTTGCGTTCGGTGAGGCCTTGCTCGCCGCACGACGAGGCAACGCGGAGCTCAAGACCGCGTTGCGCCCGATCCTGCCCCGTGCCGCGATCGCAGTGCTGCTCAGCGGCGTAGTCGTCTACAGCGCGATCGAGCTGCGCAGCCAGATCCGGGACGCTGTGCTCGCCTTGGTTCCCGAACGCCCGCGTGCCTCGGGCTGGCTCGAACATCAGAAGTCGCTCTTCACACAGGTGCTGAGCGGGGCCCAGTGCGAAGTGCTGGTGGTGCCCTTCGAAACCGGCGAGGCAACGGACGCCCGGCCAACGCACTCGCTGGATCGGCCGGCGCGCTCGCTGATCACGCGTCAGGTCGCCGCCGGGATCGCCGCACACGCGGGGTTGTGCGTGGCGGATCCGACGCTCGTCGCCCGCGCGCTCGGCCCACGCGCTCGCAACCACGACTGGAGCCAGATCTCGCGCCTGGCCGAAGCGACCGGCGCGCGGTGGGTCGTGCGTGGCGCCATCAAGCTCGACAGTGCGCAACGGGCCTATGAAGTGGCGGTACAGGTGTTCGTGCGCGAGCCGGGCGATAAGCCGCGCTGGGGTCAGGGCGAAGCGGTCGAATGGGGGCCGGTTGCGTTCTCGGACGAGCTGCCACCCGAGGTCGCGTTCCAATCCCTCGTGCCTAGCGTAGTCGAGCACTTAGGGCTGCCGGTGGAGTCTCGCCCCCAGGACGCTCCTGCGGCACCGCGGCCGCCGGAGCTGCCGCCGGCTCCGAGCGAACTGGCGGACGACCCCGGGTCCGCGCTCGCGCGCGCAGAACGGCTGCAGCTGGTCGCGGTCACCTATCCGCCGTCAGACGTGAACGGCGAGAATCTGTGGGAGCGGTCTCTGATCGCTGCAGCACATCTCCCCGATCGGGACGAGGGGGCGCGCATGGTGCGTGCACGCGCCGCGCTGCACCTGTACCGCAGGCCTTATGCACTGGCTCTGCTGCGCGGGCTGGATCGGCCCGAGGCGCGCGCCCTGTTAGCGCAAGCCCAGGGCAACCTGTCCGAAGCCGAATCGCTCGTGCCGCGTATGGCCGACCCGGTGGCGGTGCTCATCACTGACGTAGAGCTGGAGGTCATGCGTACACGTTATGCGCGCAGCGCCGGATTTCGCGAACGGCGTCGCACGTTGCTCGACCAGCACCCGGCCTACGCTGCGCTCCTGTACGTCCCGTTGTCGAGCGACGAGTGGTTTCAGCCGGCGGCGCACGAGCTGGTCTGGCGGCAACTCAGCACGCTCGGGGTTCCAATTGCCGAGGACGTGCCAATCGCGCTGCTGCGCACGATCCCTGCGCAGTTCAGCCAGCAGGTGTGGTTTTCCCGCGACATCGTGCGCCTGCCTGTGGCCATCGAGCGCAGTTACGCACCGTTGTGGCGGTCGCGTGCGCCCCAATGGCGTGCTGCGCGAGCGTTCGATCGCTTGGCGCAATGGGACATGTACGAAGCGCTCTACGGGGCCAATCGCGCCGCCGTCATCAGCTCCGCAAAGGCCATCAGCTCTCAGCAGGTCCGTCCAGAGGCTCTTCTCGCATTCGTCAACGCGCTGGGTCAGACCTTCGCCGGTGATCCAGCGTTGGAGGAGACGGCCGCGTGGGCGCTGGGCCAGCTCCGCTATGAACGCAAGAGTGCTCCTGACCGCATGCTGGACGAGCGGCAGCGGCTGCTGCTCCGGGACCTGGTGACGTGGGGAGGCGGGGAGACCGACACCGAGCGGTTCCTGGCTTGGGCGCTGCCACGCGAGATGCAGCGCGTCTACCTGGACGAACCTCCCCGGAACTGGCGGGCAGCGCCCCAGAGCGCCCGCGAGCCCAACCGGGCCGACCTCGAAAGCAACGTCGCGCACGAGCTCAGAGCGCTGAGCTTCTCGCAGTACGACTTCGCTCATCTCAGCAACGCGCAGGGCCTGCTGGACCAGCTTGGGAACAAAGATGCGGCGGAGCAGGTCGCCGCCCAGGCTCGGGAACGCTTCATCGGCAATCCCGCGCGCGATGATTTCCTGCTGAAGCTCGCGGAGCGCAAGCGTGACACCGCGGGCTACGCCGCGCTGATCGAACAGAAAATCCACGAACAACCCGAGGAATGGGCGCTCTACTACCGCCTCGCGCAGACGCACTTGCAGGCCCGTCAGCCGGATCAGGCGCAGCGCGCGTTGCTAGCCTATCCGCTGTGGCGCGGCGGCAAGGCTGATGGCGTTGCGCTGTCAAATCAGGCGCAGGAAGGCGGCATGCTGCTGCTGCGCGCCGGCGAAGCGGAGCTGGCGCGCCCCCTGTTCAAGCTCGGCGCTGGATCCGAGACCGGATCAGGCGCGCAACTGTGGAGCGGACTGTGGCTGGCTCGACTCGACCACAACTGGCCCGAGATCCGCAACTGGGGACGTCGGCTGCACCAGCAGCACGGGGATGCGTCAGGCCTGTCCGATGCGGCCTATGCCTCGTTCCTGATGGGAGATCTGGACGAGGGGTGGCGCACGTTCTACGAGGCGTCCAAGCAGTTTGAGGACACACGGCCCTGGGCAGCCGCCGTTGCCGGTCACCGGATCGCGGCCACCGGCGATGACGAACTGATCGGTTTCGCGAAGCGCTGGAAGAGCTTGTCGGGAAACACCGGTGCCGAAGCGATGCTGCGGCAGCGTTTCATGTTCAGCGCGCTGATGCTCGACCGTGTGCCCAGCGACAGGGCGTTCGCATCGATGGTCTCTACCGCAGGGAACACAGCCGACCCGACCTATGCGCTGCTCGCCAAGGGCTATCGCGCGTTCAAGCGTGGCGACTATGCCGGCGCGGTCGAGCCTTTGACCAAACTCACCGAGGTCGGCATCAGCCAGTCCCAGGACAAGCAGCAACAGACGGCGTTTACGCTGCCCTATCTCACCGCCAGCCTGGTCAAGGCGGGACGGGGTGCGGAGGCGCAGGCCCTCCTGACGGAGTTCTACAAACGAGCGGGACGCGACTTCTACACTCTCCTGGCATCGGCTTACCTGCAGGGGCTCGGCGGCGACGCGCGCGCCTCTCTGGATAGCCTTTGGCAGGCGCAGATCAGCTGGCCAGACTCGGCGAATGTCCCCGTGCCGCCTCCATTCCAGCTTCTTGAGACCTGTGAGAAGCTGTACGAGTTGACCGGTGACGGCCGTTACAAAGAAGCGCTGCTCGACCTGGCCCGGCGCCAGCGCGTGTTGTGGCCGTGGTCGTGGGCCTATGCCTTCGAGGCCAAATACGCAGCCGATCCACAGGAGCGCGAGGCTGCGCTGGGTGTCGCCCTGTTCCTCGACGCGCAATCCGAGCATCTCGCGGGCTTCAGCGCGCCTCAGCGTAAGCGAGCGCAGCGTTGGTTCGTTACGAACAATCCATTCAAGAAGCCGTGATTCGTGACTCGTAACAAAGCAAGCGGGCGAGCCCGGAGCTGCATTGGGCTGACAGACGCGCAGGCGCCCGCGAACTGTCCGGCACCGCCCCAGACCTCGGTACCAATCACCGATCACGAATCACGAGTCAAAATCACGGCCTTTCTCGCCTTGCGGTAAGATCTCCCCATCAGATGGCGGAGCCCGCCCGATGAAGCCGATCGACCTGCGCAGCGACACGGTCACCCGTCCCTCTCCTCAGATGCGCGCTGCCATGGCGGCGGCCGAGGTGGGCGACGATGTCTACGGCGAGGACCCCACCGTCAACCGCCTCGAAGCGCTCGCCGCGCAGATGCTGGGCAAGGAGGCGGCGCTGTTCGTGGTGAGCGGCACCCAGGGCAACTTGCTCGGGGTGATGTCGCATTGCGAGCGCGGCGACGAATACGTGGTCGGGCAGCAGGGGCACACATACAAATACGAGGGCGGGGGTGCTGCGGTGCTGGGCAGCATCCAGCCGCAGCCGCTGGACTTCGAGCCCGACGGCACTTTGGACCTCGCGCGAGTGGCCGCAGCCATCAAGCCCGACGATCCGCACTTCGCGCGCACCAGGCTGCTGTGCCTGGAGAACACCCAGGCGGGCAAGGCTCTACCGCTGGATTATCTGTCGCGCGCGCACGAGTTCGCCCGCAAACGCGGGCTCTCGGTGCACCTGGACGGCGCGCGCGTGTTCAACGCCGCGGCGAAGCATCGGGTCGACGTGCGCGAGATCAGCCGCTGGAGCGACAGCGTATCGGTGTGTCTGTCGAAGGGATTGGGGGCGCCGGTGGGCTCGGTGCTGTGTGGCAGCCGCGATCTGATCGCGAAGGCGCGCCGCTGGCGCAAGGTGCTCGGTGGCGGCATGCGCCAGGCCGGCGTGCTGGCGGCGGCCGGGATCTACGCATTGCAGAACAACGTGGCCCGGCTGGAGGAAGACCACGAGAACGCACATGCCCTGGCACAGGCCCTCGGCGGCATCGACTCGGTCAAAATCGAGTACGGCGCGTCACAGACCAACATGGTCTACATGGGCGTGGAGCCGACGCTGGCCGAGCCGCTGCGCCAGTTTCTGAAGCAGCGCGGCATTCTCATCGGCGCCGGCCATACCGTCCGGCTTGTCACGCACCTGGATCTCGATCGCCAGGACGTGCGCACCACGGCCGACGCGGTGAGGGACTTCTTCGCCCGAGGTCGGGCCGCGCGTCCCGCCGCCTAGGGAAACTCTGACCAAGGCCCACGGCCGCAACAGGCCGGGCGAGGCTCGGAATCCAGAGTCGGCTATAATTTCTCGATTCGAGCAGAATTTGACGCTTCGAGTGGCGGGCTTGGCAGCATCGTGCAGGCCCACTCCCACGCTCAAGGAGGCCCTATGCGCTCTACCCTCCAGCCCACCGTGCGGCAGCTTACGCTGGCCTTTCCGATCTTGCTGACCGCCTTACCCGCAGCCTTGAGCGCGGGCCCGGACCAGCCCGCCGCGGTGCTGCCGCCCGCCAGCCTCTATGACGCGGCGCGTCCCGGTCAGCCGACTTTCTCTGCACCCGCGCCGTCGGTGTCGACGCCCTCGGGGGAGGCGCCAGCAGCACCGCCCCCCGCTGCGAACGCGGCCGAACCGACAAAGCCGACACCTACGGTTGCGGCCAAGACCGCGCCCGCCGCAACACCGCAGGCGGCCAGCGAGCCGTCCGAGCCCTGGTACCGCCGCTGGTTCTCCTGGCTGCCGTGGAATTCTTCCAAGAAGCCCACGGCCCAGCCCACCCCGGCCCAGCAGCCAGTCGTCGTGGTCCAGCAGGACGTCGCGATGTCGGGAACGGAGTCCAGCGGTCGGGGCCAATACGCCTATGACGCGTCCAACCGCAGCGTCCGTGCCGGAACCGGGCAGTGCGTGAAGATGGGGGTATGGAGCCCGGAGACGGCCACGGCCGATTGCCATCCGTCGGCAGTGGCGAGCCAACCCGTTCCGGCCAAGGCCGCCTCGACAGTCGCGATGACTCAGCCGTCGAAAGCGGCACCGGCAGGGTCAGCCCTGACCGTGGCCATGACCCAACCCTCGACGCAGGGGCCGGCGGGGTCGGCCCCCGCCCCAATAGCGGTGCCCCAGCCCAAACCCGAGCCGGTCTACGTGGTGCCCCTACCGCCGCGGCCTCCCGCCGCCAAGGAGGAGCGAGCGTTGGAGCCGGTGGAAGCGCAAAGCAAGAGCCACGACGAGACCATCGCGGCCCTGGCTGAGACGCCGCTCATGTCCGAGCCCGAGTTCGACAAGCTCACGTTCTCGGCCGGCGCGCTGTTTGCGCTGGGCAGCAACAAGATCAAGCCGGCGGGGCAAGAGAAGCTCGCTGAGATGGTGGAGCAGCTGAGAGGCATGCACTATGACAAAGTCATGGTGGTCGGGCACACGGACCCGACTGGGTCGAAACCGATGAACGACAAGCTGTCCAAGCGCCGCGCCGAGGCGGTCAAGGCGTATCTCGTGGCCAAGGGCGTGGATCCCAAGCGCATCCAGACCGCGGGCAAAGGCGGAGCCGAGCCGCTGCCCAAGACTCAGGACTGCGACGCGCTGCCGCGGATGGACAAGATCGTCTGCTACGCACCCGATCGCCGCGTCGAGGTCGAAGTAGTCGGGGGCAAATCGCAAGGCTCAGCCTCGGCTCACATTCCTGGTCTTCCTCGCGTCTAACGCCGTCGTGCCGCTCATGGCCGCCGCAGACGATACGCACAACATGGCGCTGTTCTGCGATTTCGAGAACGTGGCGCTGGGAGTGCGCGACGCCAAATACGACAAGTTCGACATCCGCAGAGTGCTCGAACGGCTGCTGGTGAAGGGCAGCATCGTGGTCAAGAAGGCGTATTGCGACTGGGAGCGGTACAAGGAGTTCAAGGCCGCCATGCACGAGGCCGCCTTCGAGCTGATCGAGATTCCGCACGTGCGCCAGTCTGGCAAGAACTCGGCCGACATCCGCATGGTGGTGGACGCGCTCGACCTGTGCTACACCAAGTCGCATGTGGACACCTTCGTGATCATCAGCGGCGACTCCGACTTCTCCCCGCTGATGTCCAAGTTGCGCGAGAACAACAAGGCCGTGATCGGGGTGGGCGTCAAGAATTCCGCTTCCGACCTGCTCATTTCCAATTGCGACGAGTTCATCTACTACGACGACCTGGTGCGCGAGGAGAAGGCCAAAGTCAAGCGCACCCGTAGGAAGGCGCCGTCCAGGGCCGCAGCCACCGTCAAAGCCGCGGCTGCCGAGCCGGAAGAAAAGCCCGAGCGTGAGGACAAGACCGCCCAGGCGTTCGACCTCGTGATGAGCACGTTGGATGCGTTGGTAGCCGAGCGCGGCGAGGACGATAAGATCTGGGGCTCGATGATCAAGCAGACGCTCAAGCGCCGCCATCCCGGCTTCAACGAGTCCTACTACGGCTTCAAGAGCTTCAACGACCTGCTGGAAGAGGCGGCCATACGCGGCTTGCTCGATCTCAAGCGCGACGACAAGTCTGGCGGCTACATCGTCCGCGGCGTCGCGAACGAAGCCGGTCTCGAGGCCTGAGCAGGAAGTCTCCCCTCCCATCGTAGTCGGGAACGCGGCAGTTCCAGCTATCCGATTGTGTCGGCGCGGCGTTAAGCTTTTGTGACGGCTCGATCGCCGTTGCCCGAGAACTTGATCCTATATGTGCATTTAGAGCGTCCGCGTCACCTTCTGCAGCTGAGGTGGATGATCCGGGTCTCGGCCGCGCGCTCTGGCCACCTCGGCGAAAAAGGGGTAGGCGGCCTGGATGGTGGCGATCGGTTGGAGGAGTGGCTCGGGCGCCATCGGGAGCGCGATCACCCCTGTGCCGCTGGCGATGTCCTCTGGCGCGCAAGCGAGCAGCACGACTGGTGCGCCCGCGGCCCGGAGTCGCGCTACTGCCGCGTTGAGTGTCCCGCGCGTGGATTCGTCACCCGCAATCGCGATGGCCGGCAGCCAGGGCGACGCGATCGAGATCGGCCCGTGCAACAGGTCGGCTGCGCTCACCGCTTTCGCATGGATCCCGCCGACTTCTTTAAGCTTCAGCGCGAACTCGCGCGCGACCAGCCGCGACCGACGATGAACGCGCCCTGAGTTTGCGCGAGCAGCTGGATCGCAACGGTCCAGACGGATACCTCGAGTGCTTCGCTTTCCAGAACCGACAGTTCGGCCATGACACAATCCGTCTGCTCGGGTGGCGGGGTTGATTGATCTGGGTCAAAGCAGGGCTCGGAGGTTGGATAATCATGCTGTTCGGCGGCTCGGCAGGCGGCCAAGGTGGCTCCGAGTAAAGGAGGAACTGAAGATGAGAAAGGGATCAACCAGCCATCCCAAGAGCCAGGCACCGGTTCACGTGTTTAAGGGCGCGGCACCGGTGGAGATCATAGAAGAGCAAGATGTCATGCCCGACACGCCGTTCGAAGAAGGTGCGCGTGATTCACTCGACCCGGACCTGCGCCATCGCATGATCAGCGAAGCAGCGTATCACTTGTACACGCAGCGTGGCTATGCGGACGGTTACGATCTGGACGACTGGCTGCAGGCGGAAGCTCAAGTCGATCATGTGACGATAAGCTCCGACCGCAACGAGGCGGAGGCAGCGGCGGAGATGGCAGGCACCTAGTGTCCCAGTGGACGGTTCGAGAGGCCATGACGTCTCGCGGCACCGGTTGGAGAGCTGATCATCGGGATCGCGTCCCGGGGTTTTTCGATGTCGGTCAATCGTTTGAGGCCGGGTGGGACGTCTGGTTCTCGATGCAGGCTGGGGCTCGGGATGTCGAACAGCTCGCGCAACGGCGGCTAGCCGATCTTGTGGCGTTAGCGCGGGAGCGCTCGCCCTTCTACCGCAATCTGTATCGCGCAATACCGTCTAACGGGTGTCATCTTTGCCATCTACCGGTTGTCACGAAGCGCGAGTTGATGGCGCACTTCGATACGGCAGTCACCGATCCGGCGGTGACTCGAGAAGGGGTCCGGCAATTCCTAGCCGACTCGGGACGCGCCGGGTATCCGCTGCGCCATCGCTACGCAGTGTGGACGAGCTCCGGCACGACCGGGGAACCCGGGATCTTCGTGCACGACGGCCACGCGCTCGCAGTGTATGAGGCACTCGAAGTCATCCGTTTCCGCCGCCTAGTGTCGCCGGCGATGCTCGCCGCAACATTTTTGGCCAACGATCGATACGCTCTCGTGGCTGCAACCGGAGGCCACTTCGCCGGCAACGCCACTGCGCAGCGTCTGCGCCTGCTGTATCCTTGGCTTGCCCAACGCGTGCGGATCTTTTCGATTTTGGAATCGACGCTAACGCTGACGCAGCAGCTCAACGAGTATCAGCCGACCTTGTTGGCGACCTATCCTACGGCCGCCAGCGTGCTAGCCGAGGAGCAGCAGTCTGGACGGTTAGTGATCCGGCCCCGGGAGATCTGGACTGGCGGCGAGCGTCTCTCCAACGCTCAGCGCGCGCATATCGCGACAATCTTCGACTGCGAGGTCCATGACGGCTACGGGGCATCGGAGTTCCTGGCCATCGCATGGGACTGCGGGCACGGCGCGCTACACGTGAATGCCGATTGGATCATCTTGGAGCCGGTCGATGAGGCCTACCGGCCGGTGCCGCCAGGGGTCCCCTCACATACGGTGCTGCTCACGAACCTCGTCAACCACGTTCAGCCTCTCATTCGGTATGACCTGGGCGACAGCGTGACTTTGCTCGGTCGCCGCTGCGAATGCGGAAGCGCGTTCCCGGCGATCCGGGTCGAGGGCCGCTGTGACGACATCGTGGGAGTAAGCGATGCAACGGGGCGGATGATAAAGCTTCTTCCTCTGGCACTCACGACCGTGCTCGAAGACGAGGCGAGCGTCAACCGTTTCCAGCTGATCCAGTCCAGTCCGACCGCTCTGGTTCTACGGCTTGATCCGAAGATCGCTGACGCGGACGCGGTGCGGCGTTGCCGGCAATCGCTTGGCCGGTTCCTGCAAGCGCAAGGGGCGGCGAACGTGAGTCTCGACGTGGAACGGAGCAGTCTGCAGCGGCACCCGGTGAGCGGCAAGCTGAGGCGCATCATGGCGATCAGTGACGCGCGCCCAGCGGCGGTGAACGCTGGCTGACCAGATGAGAACGTGACGACCATTGGATGAACCGAAACAAGGGGGGAAACATGAGAGGCGTGCTAGCACTTGCCTTCGCTTTATTCGCGTTGAGCGCACAGGCGCAACCGTACTTCATGGATGGAAACACGCTGTACAAACGGTTGCTGCGCCAGGACGCCAGCGCGATTACGTACATCTTCGGCGTCTATGACGGCATTCAGATCACTCAGTACCACGCGCCGAGCGGCGAACGTCTGGTTTGCGCGCCGGCTGCCGTAACCGGCACGGAGTTGGTGGATACAGTGCGAGGGTATCTGGAGGCTGAGCCCGCAATCTTGGATTACCCCGCCGGAGTACTCGTGCTTCGCGCCCTTGTGTGGGCGTTCCCTTGTGGCAAGACTTGAGGCTCGTTGCCCGTGGTGGACTCGGCATGACAACGATCCCCACACCTGAAGTAGCATTACGCTGTCTCAGTCGTTGAGCAAGGGAGGGGTGGCCGGATGAAGAGCAAAGCAGTCGTGTCCTGCGCAGTGGTGGCATGCGGCGCCGCCGTCCTGTTAGCTGCCCTGTCGAGCCGACTGAGCGCCGGGCAAGAGGCCGGCGAGGCGGTGCAAGTCGCTGGCGATGACCTCGGCGGCTCGGTCACCAGTACCGATGGCCCGGAAGCCGGTGTGTGGGTGATCGCGGAAACCACCGACCTTCCCACCAAGTTCGCCAAGATCGTCGTCACCGATGATCTAGGGCGCTACTTGATTCCTGGCCTTCCGAAGGCGAATTACAACGTCTGGGTGCGTGGCTATGGGCTGGCCGATTCGCCAAAGGTCCGAACCACGCCCGGAAAGATCCTTAACCTTAGGGCGGTGGTGGCGCCGACCCCGGCTGCCGCGGCGGAATACTATCCGGCCATCTACTGGTACGCCCTGCTCAGGGTTCCCGACAGGAGCGAGTTCCCAGGCACAGGCCCCGAAGGCAACGGCTTGCCCAAGAGCCTCAAGACCCAGGGCCAGTGGCTGGACATCATCAAGACCGATGGCTGCTTCACCTGCCACCAACTGGGGAACAAGGCGACGCGCACGATTCCCAAGCAGCTGGGCGAGTTCTCATCCTCGGCGGCGGCGTGGGCGCGGCGTATTCAATCCGGACAGGCCATGACCCAGATGGCCGCCGCCATCGCCAGGATTGACCCACAGCGCGCCTTTGCGCTGTTCGGGGATTGGACCGATCGGATCGCCGCCGGTGAGCTGCCCGCGTCGCGGCCGCCGCGGCCGCAAGGCGTCGAGCGCAATGTCGTCATCACCCTGTGGGACTGGGCGGGGCCAAGGAGCTACCTCCACGACGAGATCGCCACCGACAGGCGCAACCCCACAGTCAATGCCAACGGCCCGATCTATGGGTCCCCCGAAGAGAGCACCGATTTCGTTCCGATCTTGGACCCGGTACGCAACGCGAAGAGCGAGGTGCGAGTGCCGGTCCGCGATCCAAAGATCCCCTCCTCGAAGAACAACCCGATGGCGCCATCCCCCTATTGGGGCGAGGAAGCGATCTGGGACAGCCAGACCAGCGTTCACAACCCGATGTTCGACGAGAAGGGGCGGGTGTGGTTCACCTCGAGAGTGCGCCCGCCCGACAATCCGGCCTTCTGCAAGAAGGGGTCGGACCATCCCTCAGCGCAGCTGTTTCCGCTCGAGCAATCCAACCGCCATCTCGCCATGTACGACCCAAAGAGCGGGAAGTTCACGCTGATCAGCACGTGTTTCCCCACGCATCATCTGCAATTCGCCGACGATGCCAACCAGACGCTGTGGACCAGCGCCGGTGGCCCCGCAGCCAACGTCGTGGGGTGGCTGAACCGGAAGATATTCGAGGAGACCGGAGACGAGAAGAAGGCGCAGGGATGGACCGCTCTCATCCTCGACACCAACGGCAACGGCCAGCGTGACGACTATGTGGAGCCCGATCAACCGATCGATCCTGCCAAGGACAAGCGCATCTCGGCCGCCTTTTACGGTGTCGCACCGAGTCCGCTCGATGGTTCAGTCTGGGGGTCGGTGCTCGGCTTCCCCGGTGCGATCCTCCGCCTCGATCCCGGCGCAAACCCGCCGGCCACCGCTCTGGCGGAGATCTACGAGCCGCCCTTTCCCGGCTATTCGCCGCGCGGGATGGACATCGATCGCAACGGAGTCGTATGGGCGTCGCTGGCCAGCGGCCACCTGGCGAGCTTCGACCGGCGCAAGTGCGGGGGACCGCTCAACGGGCCGACCGCAACAGGACAGCACTGTCCCGAAGGCTGGACTCTGTATCCGTTCCCTGGACCGCAGTTCGAAGGGGTGACCGACTCCGGCAGCGCCGAGGCCAGCTATTACGCCTGGGTCGATCAGCATGACACGTTCGGGCTGGGCCGCAACGTGCCCTTTGCCACCGGCAATGCGAACGAATCGCTGATAGCGCTGGTGAACGGGAAGTTCGTCAATCTTCGCGTCCCCTATCCCATGGGGTTCTACGCAAAGGGGATGGATGGTCGCATCGACGATCCCGATGCCGGCTGGAAGGGTAGGGGACTGTGGTCGACCTTCGGCAACAGAACGCCTTTTCATCTCGAAGGCGGCAAGGGGACGACGAGCAAGATCGTGAAGTTCCAGCTTCGCCCCGATCCGCTCGCGAGGTGAGCGGGAGTGGGGAAAGGCGGTGCGTAGCGGAAGACCTTGGAGGGAGTCAAATTGCGCCTGATTTGATCCGCATCAAGAGGCTTTGCCGCTCAAAGTGTACTTTGTCTATGGACGGGTGAGAGCGCTGCCCGTAGCCATCCTGCTGCGAGCCACGAGTGCGGAGGACGCGATTGTCCTCTAGTACAGGTGTTCAGGCCGCCCATGTCCAGCGACGAGACCCAGCCGACGACAACGGCAGAGCCAAAGACAGGGGTGGAGCGCCAGAAGTCCTGAGTTCGCTCGGCGAGCGGACATCCTCGGGGTCGTTTAACGTCGTGCGGCCCGGGGGTGCGTTCGGATGCTGACTGAATTTCTGACGGAGTCGCGGATCGCGTTCTTCACGATGGAGATCGCGCTGCGCGACGAGATTCCGACCTACGCAGGCGGTCTGGGAATCCTTGCCGGAGACACCGTGCGCTCCGCGGCGGATTTGGACGTGCCGCTGGTCGCCGTAAGCCTCATCAGCCGAGCCGGCTACTTCCGACAGGAGATCGATGCCCAGGGCCGGCAAGCGGAGCAAGACGATGCTTGGAACCCGCAGCGGTTCGCGCGGCCGTTGGAGGCCAAGATCGCAATCCCCGTTGAAGGTCGCGAAGTCTGGGTGCGAAGCTGGTTGTACGTCGTGGAAGGGCTGCGCGGACACCGCGAGCCGGTGATTCTGCTCGACACGGACCTGGACGAAAATCGGCCCGAGGATCGGCGCCTCACGCATTATCTGTACGGCGGCGACGACGCGTATCGGCTCAAGCAGGAGATGGTGCTCGGTCTCGGCGGGGTGCGCATGCTGCACGCCCTGGGTTTCGAGATCCGACGCTATCATCTCAACGAAGGACATTCCGCGCTGCTCGCGCTGGAGCTGCTGCGGCGCTTCGCACGGTCGGCGCAGGAAGCGGGCTTCGGCTCGGTCTACGATATCCCACGCGTAAGACAGCTGTGCAATTTCACCACGCATACGCCGATCGAAGCCGGGCACGACCAGTTTCCTTATGACCTGGTGCAGCGGGTCATGGGCGAAGTCATCGAAATGGGCGAGCTCAAGTTGCTGGCTGGGGAGCAGCGGCTGAACATGACGCGACTGGCGCTCACCTTGAGCGAATACGTCAACGGCGTCAGCCGGAAGCACGCGGAAATGTCGCAACGCTCCTTTCCCGGCTTCCAGATCCATGCCGTGGCCAATGGCGTGCACGCGTCTACTTGGACCAGTCCCAGTTTCATACGGCTCTACGACGAGAGGCTCCATGCCTGGCGCTACGAGCCCGAGCTGCTGAACCGCATCATCGACCAGGTGCCCGACGAGGCGCTGTGGGAGGCGCATCAGAGCGCCAAACGCGCCTTGATCGAGCGGGTCAAGAGCGCGACCGGCGTCGAGTTGAAGCTCGACGTTCCGATTTTGGCGCTTGCGCGTCGCATGACCGCGTACAAGCGCCCAGATCTGCTCTTTTCCGATATGGAGCGACTCAAGCGCATCGCGCGCTCCTTTCCGTTCCAGGTGGTCATGGCCGGCAAAGCACATCCGCGCGACCAAACGGGCAAGCAACTGATCGAGACGCTGACCCGGCATCGCCGGGAACTGTCGGGCCTGATTCCCCTTGTGTTCCTGCCCAACTACGGGATGCAGATCGCCTTGGAAGCCGTCTCGGGAGCGGATGTCTGGCTCAATACGCCGTTACGTCCGCTGGAAGCCTCGGGCACGAGCGGGATGAAAGCTGCGTTCAACGGCGTGCCGAGTTTGAGCGTTCTGGACGGCTGGTGGATCGAGGGATGCATCGAAGGGGTGACCGGTTGGGCGATCGGCGACTCCTCACCGTTGTCCGAACGCAACGACGCGGAGTCGCTGTACTCCAAACTCGAAAGCAAAGTGCTCCCGCTGTATCGTTCCGGTGTCCACGCGTGGGCGCCGGTGATGAAAGGCGCCATCGGCAAGAATGCAGCCTACTTCAACAGCCATCGGATGATGCGGCGCTACGCGATCGAAGCCTATATCCGCTAGGGCGAGCGCGAAGCGGGTGCCCATGCTTGAAGCGTAGGGGAGGGGCAGCTCACATCGGCGGGAAGCCCAGTGCCGAGCGGAAGCGGTTCTTGAGCCAGACGCCATCGCGGGAGGGAAGCGCCCGTGGCACTTCTTCCGCGCGCACCTTGATCCGGGCCAGGCCGCACCCTTGCTTCGCCTGAATGCGCGCGCCGAGGGGTGCGAGGGCTTCCAACTGACCGATGTCGAGCGTCCAGGCGAAGCCGCAGGCGGCCGCGACCGCCGGCAAGCTTACGCCCAGTGCCGTATGGCTGCGCTGCATCCCGGTCTCCGCGTAGCGTCCGTTATCGAGTACCACCACCGACAGGTTCGCGGGACGATGCGCGCCGATGCTGGCCAGCGCGCCCATCCCCATCAGCTGCTCTCCATCGCCGGTGAGGACCAGCACGGGGCGGCGTGGTTGAGCCAGCGCCAACCCCAGTCCCATTGCTGCCGCTCCGCCCATCGCGCCCCAGAGATAGAAGTTGGAGTTCCGATCGCCCGCGGCAAACAGGTCGTAAGAGGCCGATCCCAACCCCGAGATCACCAGAGCATCCGGGCATGCAGCCACGAGTTGTGCCGTGGCCGAGCGTCGATCGAGCCCGTCCACGTCTGTCAGTTCGTGTGCAGCCACGACTTCCTCCCGATCAACCGCTGCGACAGCAGCACCGCCACTGCCTGATCGCTCTCGAATGCAAGCTCTACCGCTGCCTGCACGGTCTTTGCCACCTCGTTAGGCTGCATGACGCGCAACACGCTGATCCCCATCGACTCGAGCACGCCTTGCGTGGCTTTGGCCATGGGGACCTGCCACGGATTGAACTCGGCCCACTCGCCGCGCATGGTGACCAGGGTCAAGAACGGAAAGCGGCAGTTCGATACCAGCGACAACATGTTGACGCAATTGCCCACGCCGCTGCTCTGCATGAGCAGCACGGCGCGCTCACCCCCGAGCCAGGCACCGCAAGCCAGTGCGACGCCCTCTTCCTCGGTGGTGAGCACGATACCTCGCAGGTCGGGATCACCCTCTACCCGCTCGATCAGACGCGCGTGGCCGGCATCGGGAACGTAGGCCACCTGCTTGATGCCGCCCGTCTTCAATACCTCGAACAGCTGGTCTTGCCATTCACTCATGGGACGGCCTCAGCGTGAGCATTCCTTGGTCAACCGATTCGATCCGCGAGCCGCAGCACGACCGGTTGATGGTCCGACGCTTGCGTAGCGTGGTCCACTGTCACCTCCTCGATGCGCTCCGTGAGATCGTCGGTGACGAAAACGAAGTCGCAGCAGTACAGCGGCCAGCTCTTGTCGTGCACGCCCACCGTCGGCGGGTGCGGTAGACCGGGATGCGCGGCCTGCCACGCGTCGACGATGCGGCATGCGCCAGGGTCGTGCGTTGCAGTCATGTGCGCGTGCTCGGGGTCCTCGGGTTTGAAGTTGAAATCGCCACACAGAATAGCGGAAGCCGGGCGCATCACCGCCTCGAAAGGCTCGCCCGGCTCGCCAGTGAGTCTCGGCGCCCGCGCGTGCGCGCAGGCCTCCGCGTGCAGTCGCCACAGGTCTTCCACCTGGGCTCCGCGCTGCAGCGCCGAGTAGTACTCCAGATGCGTCGAGATCACGCGCAGCGGGCCTGCGTGCGACACGACGACCGCTTCCAGCGCTATCCGCTGCATGCTCGGCACGTCCGGGTCGGCCGGCCAGGGCAGCAGGTGGCGGAACACCTGGAGCACGGGCAGGCGCGTGAAGATGGCATTGCCGAACTGGCGCCGCCGCCCCCGGCCATCGTCGAGATCAGTCGCAACGCCAAACAGCGGCACATAGCCATGCAAGGCGGCGGACAACTCGGTCATCTGATCCTCGCCACGGCTGCCCGCCAGGCCCGGGAAGTTCACCGCCACCTCTTGGAGGCACAGCACGTCGAAGTCCGCCAGCGCTCGCGCCGTGCGCGCGATGCGCACCGGTTCCACTTTGCCGTCGATGCCCCGGCACCACTGGACGTTCCACGTTATAACAATCATAGGCGTACAACAAAATCCAAGATCGTTCGGCGCCCAGCCAGGCGTCCGCTACGTCATCGACCGCACGACCGTTGGGCTGCCGATCCGGGGCCCGCCTTCACCCCAACCCTGACACGCCTCGCCTCAGCTAAGGGCCCAAGCCATCTAACGGGATGGACGTACTCTGCCATCAAGGAACTCGGGAAGAAAGTCACCGCTTCCCTGGTGCTCGTCACGGAGCTGGCCACTTCCGATGTAGTCAGGTTGTACATCCGTCTCGTCGGTCGGTTTTATCACCTGACCTCTACCCCGACCCGCAGCCAAGCCACCCCAAGTCTGCATCCCGACCGATGCCGGCGGTTGTTCCTCTCGGCGTAGCTCCTCAAACCGCTCTCGGCGACGCTCCAGGATCTGGAACTGCAGATAGGCCGCGCAGGATGCGAAGGGGTAACAGGGGCTGTACCAGTAGCCCCAGTAGGGCATGGCGTCATAGGGCCAGCCCCACACGGGCGCGGGTGGCATGTTGGTCTGCCCGTATACCGCCGGCACTGTGGCCAAACCAACAAATAGGATGGTCCGAACAACCAATGATGTGCGCTTGCCGATCGCGTTCACTGGCCCAGCAGTAGGTGAATTTCGTTACCGTACACCAGGAACGATCCTTGGTCGTACGAACATCGGCGTCCCAAACGATCCTCGAGCAGTGCTCGCACTGGCGGGAGTAGAGAGGCCTCGATCGTGATGACGTAGATCGGCTGTTTCCCGCCAGGCACCAG
>JBGPOV010000022.1:0-43587 GCA_041488255.1 Gammaproteobacteria bacterium
GACTCAAAATCCCGCGGTGGCAACACCATGGGGGTTCGATTCCCCCTCCCGGCACCAGCGGCCATGCCGATAAAGAGCTGCCCCGCCCTGAAGAGACTGGCCTTGCGACTGCTGATCAAGAGCATCGACGACGACGGACGTCTGAGCCTCGTCCCGCAGTTCCTGGACACCGCCTGGGAGATCGAGGTGGTCGACACCGACGACCTGGCCGCCTTCGAGCGTGCGCTCGCCCATGCCGACGCCATGGTGTCGATGAGCTGGAAATGGAGTCTGCCATCGGCCTCGCGCCTCAGGCTCCTGCAGCTCCCCGGCGCGGGCACCGACGAGATCGACTTTGGCTGCGTGCCGCCAGCAACGGTGATCTGTAATTGCTACGAGCACGAAATCGGGATCGCGGAATATGTGCTGGGCGCGATGCTGGAGTGGACGATCGGCACCCGTCGCCTGGACCAACAGCTCCGTCGCGGCAGCTGGGCCGGGTCGTACCTGTGCGGGCCGAGACACGGCGAGCTCTTCGGCAAGACGCTGGGCATCGTCGGCTACGGTCACATCGGCCGCGAGGTCGCGCGGCGCGCCAAGCCCTTCGGCATGCGGGTCATCGCCTGCACGCGCACACCCCGACCGGACACCGAGTTCGCCGATCGCGTGGACGGCATGGAGCGCTTCGGCGATCTGCTCGCTGAGGCCGATTTCATTGCCGTCACGCCGCCGCTGAACGACCAGACCCGAGGCCTGTTCAACCCGCGTACCTTCGCCGCCATGCGCCGCAACGCAGTCATCATCAACGTGGCGCGCGGGGCGATCATCGACGAGCTCGCCCTTTACCACGCGCTCGCGGAGCGGCGCATCGGCGGGGCTATCATCGACGTCTGGTATCAATATCCGCCGCAGGGGCAGCCGCTGGGGCCGCGTCCCTCCGCTCACCCGTTCCACGAGCTGGACAACGTGCTGATGACGCCCCATGCATCGGCCTGGACCGACGGGCTGCTGCCGCGCCGCAACCGCGCTGTGGCGGTGAACCTCAACCGGCTGGCGCGCGGCGAGGCGCTGGTCAACGTGGTGCGCGCTGCGGCCGATCCTGCGTCATAGTTAAGAGACTGGAAGGCACTCGATTCATGCTCACGGATCAACAGCGGCAGGCCGCGTCGGATCTGCTATGGGACCTCTGGCAGAGGGGCCGGCGCGTGGCCGCGCTCCCGGCGGAGCTGCGCCCGGCAACGCGCGAAGAAGGCTACACCGTGCAAGCCCTGCTCGAGCGGCGCAGCGCACACCCTGTGTTCGGTTGGAAGATTGCAGCCACCAGCGAAGCCGGCCAGCGGCACATCGGTGTCGATGGCCCTCTGGCCGGCCGCCTGCTGCGCGAGCGTGTGGGCGAGAGTGGCGCCGAGCTGAAGCTCGGGGCAAACCACATGAAGGTGGCCGAGCCCGAGTTCGCATTCCGCATGGGGCGCGATCTTCCTGCCCGTGCGGCGGCGTACTCGCTGGAGGAGGTGATGGCCGCCGCGGATACGCTGCATCCGGCCATCGAGCTGCCCGACTCGCGCTACGAGGACTTTGCAAGGGTTGGCGCGGCGCAGCTTATCGCGGACAATGCCTGCGCCCACTACTTCGTGCTGGGGCCCGCCGCACCGAGGCAGTGGCGCGCCCAGAACCTGGTCGAGCACGTCGTCACCGGCACCGTGGCGGGCAAGCCGCCGTGCCAGGGCAAGGGGGCCAACGTGCTGGGCGACCCGCGCGCTGCGTTGACCTGGCTAGTCAACGAGCTGTCGCGCCTCGGGATCCCGCTCGCGGCCAGTCAGGTGGTGACGACGGGAACCTGCGTTGCTCCCCTCCCGGTCGGGCCGGGGGACCACGTGACTGCGGACTTCGGCGAGCTTGGCCGCGTCGAGCTGCGCTTCGAGCGGTAGCAGCGGCGCCATAAGAACGTGGAAACCGCTCCCCCGATTCGTAGCGTAGCCTAGCCGGACAAAGCCTCAAGAGAGCTTCCAGGTCATGTGGCGCTACTACCCCAAGTCCTTCCCCATGCTCATCCTGGCGGGGTTCTCGCTCGCCGTGCTGCCCCTCATCTTCGCCCTCATCAACAACGCGCTCTCGATCCACGAAATTGCCACCAAGAGCCAGCGCGCGGTGTTCAACGCGGTGCAGGCGACCCAAAACAGCCGCTTGCTGATCGAGCAGCTTACGAGTATGGAGCGCGGCGCGCGCCAGTACTCCATTCTCGGCGACGCCGGGCTCTACGCCGCTTACGAGCAGTCGCACCGCGGCTTCCTGGACACGGTGAGGCGCATGCAGTCGCTGACCCTGCCCGGCGAGCAGGTTCGAGCGCTCGCCGAGCTGGCGCAAGCCGAGGGCGTGATCTTCGAGAACGTGACAGCGCTGCGCTATGACCCGAAGCGCCTGCCAACGGTGGTCGACCACTATCGGGTACTGGGCTCGCTGGCGCGCTCGCTGGACAACACCGGCGCGGCCATCGTCAACCGCGAGGTGGGGACGATGCAGGCGCTGGCGGGAGACGTGCATAACTTCATCTACTGGCAGCTAGTGGCGCTGGTGCCGGTAGCGCTGTTCCTGGTGGTCGGCGCAACCATCCTGATCGTCAAACCCATCCGCCAGATCGAGGCCGCTCTGCACCGCCTAGGAGAGGGCGACTTCACGCGGCCGGTCTCGGTGTCCGGCCCGAGGGACTTGGAGGCGCTGGGCCGACAGCTCGACTGGGTGCGCATGCGTCTGCTCGAGCTGGAGGAGCAGAAGACCCGCTTCATGCGCCAGGTGTCACACGAGTTGAAGACGCCGCTGTCTGCGATCCGGGAAGGCTCCGAGCTGCTCGGCGACGGCTCGGTGGGAGCGCTGTCGCAGGACCAAATGGAGGTGGCACGCATCCTGCGTCAGAACGCGCTTCGGCTGCAGCGGCTCATCGAGGACTTGCTAAACTACCACACCGTCCAGTTCCAAAAGTCCGGCCTCAACCTCAGGCAGTTCCAGTTGGCGCCCGTGCTGCATAGAGTCGCCGACGCGCACCAGCTGCCGGTTCGGGCCAAAGACATCCGTCTCAGACTGGACTGCCCGTCCATTTCCATGGAAGCGGACGAGAATAAGCTCGAGGTCATCCTGGACAACCTCCTGTCCAACGCCGTGAAGTTTTCCCCGCCCTACGGCGAGGTCGCAGTGGCCGCTCGGCTACGCGGCAGCGAAGTCCTGATCGACGTTGCGGACGAGGGTCCCGGCATCACGCTGCAGGAACGCGAGAAAGTCTTCGATCCGTTCTACCAGGGATCGGCCAAGCCCAGGGGCCCGGTGAAGGGAACCGGGCTGGGGCTGGCGATCGTTCGCGAATACGTGCTGGCCCACCGGGGCAATGTTCAGATCCTGCAAGACCGGCCGGCTGGGGCACACTTCCGCGTGAGCCTTCCGATTGCTCAGGCGACCGCTGCATGAGCCGGGCCAGGGCCCGGCTTGCGCTCGTGGCTGCGTGCGCGACGCTGGTTCTCCTCGCATGTACACAGCTGCAGCCCCGGCCGACCCCGCCGCAACCCCCCACGCCCGCGCCGGAGGCGGTCTCAGCGGCGCCCGCGCAGAAGCCACCATTCTCGCGCCAGCCCGTAGGCGATGCTGACCGGGTGGTCGCTTATTACGGATACCTCAGCGGCCTGTCGGCAGAGCAGCTGGCGCGGGAATACGAACGAACGCTGCGTTTTTACCGCGAGCAGTACTCGGATCTCACGTTCATGCAGGTGGTGCTGCTGCGGATGATGCCTAACGCCCCCTTTCGAGACAGCACACAGGCGCGGGACATGTTATCTTTCTTTGTAAAGGAGCCCAGGGTCCGGTCCTCCGACCTGCAGCCGCTCGCGTTGCTGCTCCTAACGATGCTGAACGACCAGCAGGCAAAGGACGCCGAGATCCAGGCGCAGGCCCAGAGACTGAAGGAGGAAACGCGGCGTTATGACGCGGTCAAGCAGAAGCTCGACGCGCTGATCGATGCCGAGCGCAAGATGCTCGAGCGCAACAAACCTGTGAGAAGCCAATGACTACAGCCAAACCCAAGATTCTTCTGGTGGACGACGATCCGGATCTGCTTCGCCTGCTGTCCATTCGCCTGCAGGGCGGCGGCTATACCGTGACTGCAGTGGCCAGCGCAGAAGCCGCGCTTTCGCAGGTTGCCGTGTCCAGCCCCGACGTGGTGATCACCGATCTGCGCATGGGTGGGATGGACGGCATGGCGCTGTTCGAATCACTGCAGAAAAGGCATCCCACGCTGCCCGTGATCATCCTGACGGCCCACGGCACGATCCCCGACGCGGTGGCCGCCACCCAGCGCGGGGTGTCCGGATACCTCACCAAACCCTTCGACGGCAAGGCGCTGATCGACCAAGTCGAGAAGGCCCTGCAGTTCGGGGGCAAGCCGAGCACCGGCACCACGGACAACGCGTGGCGCACCGAGATCATCACCCGCAGCCCCGACATGGAAGCCATCCTGGCCAAGGCGCGCCTGGTGGCAAGCAGCGATGCCAGCGTGATGATCTTCGGGGAGAGCGGCAGCGGGAAGGAGATGTTGTCGCGCGCTATCCACAAGGCCAGCGGGCGTGCCGGCCAACCCTTCGTGGCGGTGAACTGTGGCGCCATCCCCGAACAGTTGCTGGAGTCGGAGTTGTTCGGCCACGTGAAGGGCGCCTTCACCGGCGCGGCGAGCGACTACAAGGGGCTGTTCCAAGCGGCGGGACGGGGCACGGTGTTCCTGGACGAGATCGGCGACATGCCGCTGCCGCTGCAAGTCAAGCTCCTGCGCGTCCTGCAGGAGCGGGAGGTGCGCCCGATCGGCTCGACACAGTCGGTGAAGGTGGACGTGCGCATCATCTCCGCCACCCACCGCAACCTGGAAGAGGCGATCAAGGCCAGCACGTTCCGCGAGGACCTGTACTACCGGCTGCACGTGGTCGCCCTCACGCTGCCCTCGTTGTCGCAGCGGCGCGAGGACATTCCCGTGCTGGCTAATCACTTTCTGAAGACGCTGGCCGCGCGCTACGGCAAGACGCTCAACGGCTTCGCGCAGGATGCCATGGAGGTGCTGGTTCGCCACACCTGGCCGGGCAACGTGCGCGAGCTGTACAACGTCGTGGAGCAGGCCGTGGCATTGGCCACCACGCCGATCATCTCCCCCGGCCTGCTGGAAAGCGCGATCCGCGGCGAGATGGGGGATCTGTCGTCGTTCGAATCGGCGCGCTTCGAGTTCGAGCGCGACTACCTGGCCAAGCTGCTCAAGATCACCAACGGCAACGTGACCCAGGCCGCGCGCGTGGCCAAGCGCAACCGTACCGAGTTCTACAAGCTTTTACAGCGTCACCACCTGAACCCGTCCATGTTCAAGCCCGTGGCGGAAGCGCAGCGCTAGGGCTGGACGATGCGGGGCCGTACCGACGGCCCCGTCCTTGCTTGTCACCCGTCAGAGACAGGCAAGTTCTTGTTTTCATTGGGCTAAGCACCAGCATTTCGCGCTGGTCGCTGCAGGGTGACAAAGCGGCTCCGCCTATATTTCTCATCCCCATGATTGTTAAAGATTTTCACGCTTGGTATGCGCCTTGCGAGAAAAGGCGGGGCGCCGCATACAGGGTCTTTTGGCGCCGGTAGATAAAGATGGGAAGCCCGTGGCCAGCAGCGGTCCGGGCGGAGAATTTACGGATGGGGCCTCGTAATGGTTGGTTGTTTCCGCTGATGGTGATAGCAGCCGGCTCGGTGACGGCCTTCGGCTGCATCGGCATCGCCGCGATCACCGGGCACCTTCCGCTGGTGCGAGGCGGAGCCAATCCACTTGGCGCTCATCCGGCTGCGCCCACTGCAATCATCGAACAGACAGTCACGCCACGGGCCGATCCGGGCACACCCCAACCCGTAGCGGTGGTCGCGGTGGAAGGCCGCAGCGCAGCGACGAAAGCCAGCACGTTCCAGCCGGGGAAGCCGGTGGGCGTGCGCAAGAGATCGTCCGAGCGGACGGTGAATTGAAGCGGATCGGACGCGGCCCCGGCGTGGGGCATTGAGCATTGACAAACCGAGGGCCCAGCTAGCGAACTGTCAGAGCCGACACCTTCTTGAGTTTCGTGCGCGTCTAGCGCTCTCTTTATGCCCGATTGCCTCCCTTATCGGGCATCTTTTTTCGCACTTCAGAACACGACCAACTGCATGTTTGGCCACAAGACGACCAGCGCGCTGATCCTCGCTGCGGCCCTATTGGGAGCATGTGCGACTTCCAAGCCACCACCGCCCAATGTCAATCTCACGGGCTTCCCGCCGGCATTCCGCGACGGCTATGCCGATGGCTGCCGGAGCGCGAAGCCAGGGGCGGCCAGGCACCGCGATGAATCACGCTTCGCACAGGACACGCAGTACGCCACGGGCTGGCGCGACGGCTACGACATCTGTCGCAAGCGTCCAGGCTCGTAGCCGTTATCCCGACACGCCGACCAGCAGGCTGCACGGCGCGTGCTCCAGCACACAGCCATTATAGTTTGGCTGCGCTGGCGCCATCGGCGATACCGACTCCCGCGCGTGTATACTTTGACGAGTTTTCGCGGGAACGACTGCCATGAACGCGCCCATGACCAAGCCGGTCTTCAATTGGGAAGACCCGTTGCTGCTGGCTGAGCAACTCACCGATGAGGAGCGTATCGTGCGCGACTCGGCGCGCGCTTACGCGCAGGACAAGCTGATGCCACGCGTGGTCGAGGCCAACCGGCACGAGCGCTTCGACCGCGACGTGCTGACAGAGATGGGAACGCTCGGCTTCCTCGGCTCCACGCTGCCAGGCTACGGCTGCGCCGGCGTAAATCACGTCTGCTACGGGATCATCGCACGCGAGATCGAACGCGTGGATTCGAGCTATCGCTCGAGCATGAGCGTCCAGTCGAGCCTGGTGATGTATCCGATCTACGCCTATGGCAGTGAGGGACAGCGTCAGAAATATCTGCCCAGGCTCGCCACGGGAGAGCTCGTCGGCTGCTTCGGGCTGACCGAGCCGGGCTACGGCTCGGATGCAGGCGGCATGATCAGCCGGGCGCGCAAAGTCGACGGCGGCTGGATCCTGAAGGGCGCAAAGACGTGGATCACCCACTCGCCCGTCGCCGACGTGTTCGTGGTATGGGTGAAGGATGACAACGACGTGATCCGCGGCTTCATCCTGGAAAAGGGCATGAAGGGCCTGAGCGCTCCCAAGATCCAGGGCAAGTTCAGCCTGCGGATTTCGGTCACAGGCGAGATCGTGATGGACGACGTATTCGCGCCTGACGACAGCGTCCTGCCCAACGTCACTGGCCTCAAAGGGCCCTTCGGCTGCCTGAACAAGGCGCGCTATGGCATCGCCTGGGGCGCGCTCGGGGCAGCAGAGTTCTGCTGGCATGCCGCGCGCCAGTACACGCTCGATCGCCACGCGTTCGGCCGGCCGCTGGCGGCCAACCAGCTGATCCAGCTTAAGCTCGCCAACATGCAGACCGAGATCGCGCTAGGACTGCAGGCCGCGTTTCGAGTGGGGCGCCTGCTGGATGAGGGGCTGGCCACCCCGGAGATGATCTCGCTCATCAAGCGCAACTCCTGCGGCAAGGCGCTGGAGATCGCCCGCATCTCGCGCGACATGCATGGCGGCAATGGCATCGCCGACGAGTATCACGTCATCCGACACATGATGAACCTGGAGGCGGTCAACACCTACGAGGGCACGCACGACGTGCACGCCCTCATTCTCGGCCGCGCTCAGACCGGCATCCAGGCTTTTTCGGCGTGACGCACTCCGTTGTAACCGCACAGACACAGTCTTTACTTTGCCTCTTTGCGTCGCGCTTTTGAACTTCTCTGCGCTCTCCGCGTCTCCGCGGTTAAAGCTTTTGGAGTCGCCCGGGTTTGCGGACGGCGCGTCAGACGCAGCGGCCGCCGTCCACCTCGATGCAGGCGCCGGTGATGAACTCGGCGTCGTCCGACGCCAGGTACAGACAGGCGTTGGCTACGTCAGCCGGGCGGCTCATGCGGCCGAGCGGTATGGTGCCGATGAATTTGGCGCGGTTCTCGGGCGTATCGGGCGCGCCCATGAACTCGGTCAGCAGGCCGGTGTCACCGATCACGGGATTGACAACGCAGACGCGGATCTTGTCGGGTGCCAGCTCCACCGCCATGGAACGGCTGGCCAGGATCGCCGCACCCTTGCTTCCGTTGTACCAAGTCAGGCCGGGACGCGGGCGCACGCCGGCGGTCGAGGCGATGGTGATGAACACGCCCCCGCCCTGTCTGCGGAACACCGGCACGCAGTTGCGCGCGCTCCAGAACAGGCTCTTGACGTTCACCGCATAGACTCTGTCGAACTGCTCCTCCGTGACGTTCAGCATCGGCTGGTTGCGGTGCGTCGTGCCGGCGTTGTTGACCACGATGTCGAGCTTCCCGTAGGTGTCCAGTGTGGCCTTCACCAGCGCGGCCCAGTCTGCGTCCTTCGACACGTCGCCTTTGACGAACTTCGCTTGACCGCCGGCGCCGGCGATCTCCTTTACAACGCGCGCGCCGCCCTCGGCCTGGATGTCGTTGACGATGACCTTCGCGCCCTCCTGCGCAAAGCGCTTGCTGATGCCCTCGCCGAACCCCGAGCCTCCGCCTGTCACAATCGCCACTTTGTCTTTCAGTCTCATCTCGCCTCCTCGTGCTCGAAACTACGAATTAGCCGCCAAGGCGCCAACAATGCCCAGACTTGATTAAACCACGCAGACACGCAAAGCACGCAGGAAACCCTCAAATTCCTGCGAATCCTATCGCGCAATGAAGGCAGCCGAGTGCAAAGAAAGAGTTGGTTTTGGTGTGCTTGGCGCCTTGGCGGCTTGGCTGGATTGGCTGGATTTTGCGCTTCTCCGTGTTCTCCGTGGTTCAACAAAAAAATAGGGAGCCGGTAAGGCCCCCGTACGCGAATGCGCGATGAAGGTCAGCCTCGGGTGGGGCTCACGCACACCGGTCCTTCCTGCTCCTCGGCCACTGCCTTGCTTTGCTTGCTGCCTACCATCGCCAGGTCTACGCCGTGGCGCACGGCGGTCATCTCCGCCAGGATCGCCACCGCGATTTCGGGCGGTGTCTTGCTGCCGATGCGCAGCCCCACCGGGCCGTGCAGCCGATCCAGCTCGTCCACGGAAAGGTCAAACTCGGCCAGGCGTTGCTTGCGCTTGGCGGTGTTGAGCCGGGAGCCCAGCGCGCCCACGTAGAATGCAGCCGACTTGAGCGCCTCGATCAACGCCAGATCATCCAGCTTGGGATCGTGGGTGATCGCCACCACCGCACTGTGGCTGTCGAGGTTGAGCTCGGCCACCACGTCGTCTGGCATGCCGCGCGTAAACCCCACCCCGGCGATGTCCCAGGTGTCGGCATACTCCTCACGCGGGTCGCATACGACGACGCTATAGTCCAGCGCCATCGCCATCTGCGCCAGATAGCGAGACAGCTGCCCGGCGCCGATGATGAGCAGCCGCCAGAGCGGCCCATGGATTGTCGTCAGCAGCCTGCCGTCGAATCTCAAGGTGTCCATACGGCTGGCTGGCGCCAGACTCACCGCGCCGGTGTGCAGGTCGAGGGTGCGCGCGATCAGCTCGCGGTTCACGATGCGGGCTAGCAGCGCAGACATCGTACCGGCGTCGCTCAACGGTTCCAGCACGATCTGCAATCGCCCTCCGCAGGGCAGGCCAAAGCGGGCTGCCTGTTCCTTGGTCACGCCGTACACCACCACCTCGGGCTTCGCGCCCGCCAGCTGGTGGTTTCGAATCCTGTCGATCAGATCGTCCTCGACGCAGCCGCCGGACACCGAGCCCGACACCTGGCCGTCGTCACGAATCGCGAGCAGTGCGCCGGCCGGCCGGGGAGCCGACCCCCAGGTTTCCACGACGGTGGCGAGCACCGCCCGGTGGCCGGCCTTGAGCCAGTCCACGCCGCTCTTCAGCACCTCGAGGTCAACGCTGTCCATAACACCAATCCGGGTCTAGAGGGCGCAATTCACGCCTTGAGTCAGAAAGTATCAGACGAAAAAACCCCCAATGCAACCTCCCCGCCCGGCCTGGGCGGAGAGGCGATTGGGGGCTGGTACAGCGATTGGCCTATCAGGCCGCGCTGATGTTCTCCGGCGTGAACGGCAGTACGCGCACGCGCTTACCGGTAGCGGCGAAGATCGCGTTGGCGATGGCACCCTGGATCACTGCGGTGCCGGGCTCACCCAGGCCGCCGGGCCCCTGATCGGGTTTAGGCTTGAGCCATGTGACCTCGATCTTCTTGAACGCTTCGTTCATGCGCACGATGCGGTACTGGTCGAAGTTGGTCTGCTCGATCGCGTTGTTCTTGACCGTGATCTCGCCGTACATGCACGCGGACTGGCCGAAGTTGATCGTGGACTCGATTTGCGCCTGCGCCTGGTCGGGGTGCACCAGCGGACCGGCATCCACCACCGCGACGACACGATCCATGGTGACGTCGTAGTTGCGGGACACAGTCACTTCCACGACCATCGCGGTCACCGTGTTGTAGCCCTCCATGACCGCCACACCCCGTCCGCGCCCACCGGACAGCGGTGAACCCCACCCGGACTTCTCACGCACCGTCTCCAGCACGGCTTTCATGCGCTCGCCCACTGGAACTCCCGCGGACAGCCCGGACAGCTTGTGCTTGTGGGAGGTGTCCGTGTCCAGCATTGAGAGACGGTATGCGATCGGGTCCTTGCCTGCCGCGTTGGCGCACTCGTCGATGAACGATTCCACCGCCACGGCATTCAGGTTGTGCGAAACCGCACGCCAGTAACCCACCTTCACGCCCGTATCGTGTATCTGATAGGTGAACTTCACATTCGGCACGGCGTAGGGGAAGTTGTCGATGCCTTCCACCGCGAACGGGTCCAGACCATCCTTCACGACGCTCGGGAACATACGGGACGTGATGGAGGGGCTGGTCGAAGCGAACCGCAGCGCGACGAGCTTGCCGCTCGAATCCAACCCGCCTGTCATCATGTAGAGCCCGGCCGGACGGTAGGAGTCGTGTGTCATGTCGTCTTCGCGGCTCCACACCATCTTCACCGGTACCCCGCCGGCTCCCTTGGAGATCTCAGCCGCTTCGATGCAAAAGTCCATCTCGATGCGTCGGCCAAAACCGCCACCCAGATAGGTCGTGCGTACTTCGACCTGCTCGGGCTTGAGCCCGGTAACGCCGGCCACCACGTGCGGGACCAGCTGCTGGAACTGCGTCGGTGTGATGATGATCGCCTTGTCGGCCATGACATGGGCAACGGTGTTCATGGGCTCCATCGGCGAGTGCGACAGGAACGGCAGCTCATAGGTCGCCGTGACTGTCTTGGCAGCCGAGGAAAGCGTGCCATCCGCGTCACCGTAATCGCGGAACACCGCGCCGGGCTGTTTCGACGCTTCGCGTAGTCCGGCCCAGATCTTCGCCTGGCTCAGGCCAGCGTTCTCGCCCTCGTCCCAGTCGATTTCGAGCAGGTCCTTGGCCTTCTTCGCTTGCCAGTAGGAGTCGGCCACCACCGCGACGCCACGGCTGTACTGCACCACAGCCTTCACGCCGGGCATCTTCTTGGCGCGCGAATCGTCGTAGCTCTTCACTTTGCCGCCGAAGTAGGGGTTCAGGGCACACGCCGCGTACAGCATGCCGGGCACCCGCGTGTCGATGCCGAACATCGGCTGACCCGCGACCTTGGCCGGCGTATCCAGCCGCTTCTGCTTCGCGTTTCCGATGACCTTGAACGAGCTTGCGGGCTTGAGCGGGACGTCCTTCGGCGGTTCCAGCTGAGCCGCCTTGGCCGCGACCGCGCCGTACGTCACCTGTTTTCCGCCCGGGCCCTTGATCACCCCGTTCTCAGCCTTGCATTGTGAGGCGTCGACGCCCCATTCCTGCGCTGCCGCGGCCACCAGCATCATGCGCGCGCTGGCGCCCGCCTTGCGCAGCTTCTCCCAGCCGTCTCGCACCGAGGTGGAGCCGCCGGTGAGCTGTCCACCCAGCAGCGAGTTGATGTAAGCCTCGCCCGGGGGGGCGAAGTCGACCTTTACTTTGTTGATATCGACTTCCAGCTCTTCGGCCACCAGCATCGGCATCGAGGTCGCCACGTCCTGCCCCATCTCGGAACGAGCCACCAGGATGGTGACTTGGTTGTCCGGGGCGATCCGCACCCAGGCGTTGGGCTGTGCGGCATCAGCCGCCTGCGCTGTGCCGATCCGGCCCGGCAGGTAGAAGCCGAGAGCGAGTCCGCCCCCTACTGCGGCAGATGCCTTGATGAAATCGCGGCGCGATTCATTATTGATCATATCCATCTCTCGTCTCCCCTCTTAGGCTTTCGCAGCCTGCTTGATGGCAGCGCGAATACGTGGATAGGTCCCACAGCGGCACAGGTTACCCGACATGAAAGCGTCGATGTCCGCGTCCGAGGGGTTCTTGTTCAGCGCCAGCAGCGCCGTGGCCGACATGATCTGGCCGGGCTGGCAATAACCGCATTGTGGAACATCGATAGCCACCCAGGCCTTCTGCACGGCGTTGTTTCCGAGACCTTCGATGGTGGTGACCTTCTGTCCAGCGACCGAACCGACGGGCGTCTGGCAGGAGCGGATCGCCATACCGTTGAGATGCACGGTGCAGGCGCCGCAAAGCGCCTTGCCGCACCCGAACTTGGTACCAACGAGACCCAGCTCGTCGCGCAGCACCCACAGCAGCGGCGTGTCGGGCGACGATTCAACGGTCACGTTCTTACCGTTTATTGTTAGAGAGATAGCCATAGTGAAACTCCCCCTTCGAGATAGGTTGGGATTGGACTACTGACAACTACAACTGGTGAAGCAAAGCCATCTGAAAATACACCAATCAAATTAGCGTTTCAACATCCATCCCTCCTCCGCTGTCGCCGGCGGCGCGCCATCCCCCCCGCGCGCATGTCAAGCGATCGGAGGGGAGCTTCAGATGTTGCGATGCGTCAAGCTGCACCTGACTTGCTTTTCAGTGCGTTATGCAACCGATGCCGAAGTCCGGGGCATGCCCGCTTGGAGAAATGATGCGTGTGCACATGTTCAGACCGTCAACCCGAACGCCTTCCATCGGAGAATGGGCGCACCTTGAGTCACCCGGCGCGCGCCGCTGCGCCATCGGCGCCGCCCTGTAGCTTCGCGCGATAGGCGACGAAGGCTTCCAGACCCGCCTTGCGCTCGGCGTTGACGCGCTGTGCGTGCGGCCGCTGTCCTAATGCGCTGAGATAATCGCGCAGTCCGGGCACTCCCCCGAGCAAGTCCTCTCCAAACATCGTCTTGCAGGTGCCCGAGATCAGCGGCAGGTGCGCGAACGCGGCGCAATCGGCATAGGTGAAGTGGGCGCCTCGGATGAACGGCCCGAAGCGCACCAGCCGTATCAGCGCCCGCGCGCCCTTCGCGACCTTGCTCTGCACCTCCTTCTTCAACTCGTCGCTTGCCGTGCCGCCAAAGAACGCTGCAGGGTAGAGCCGCCGCGCGGCAAGTTCCAGGTACAGCTCCATGACGTAGATCAGCTCGCGCGCTTTCGCGCGTTCAAACGAATCTGCGGGATACAGCGGCGTCTCCGGAAACGCGTCGTCCAGATACTCCAGGAGGGCCTGGGACTCCGACACCGCGCCCTGTGGGCATCTCAGATACGGGACCTTGCCCATGGGCGATTCGGCGAGGAGGGCCTCGGCGCTGGACGGGTAAATATGCGTCTCCTGGAATGCAACGCCCTTCTCCAGGAGGGCAAACTTGACCTTGTTGTAGTAGTTGCTCGCCGAGAACCCGCACAGCTCCAGCATCTCCCGCGTCCTCCACTTCCGGCCTAACGGTGATCGTGTTTCCTCAGCTCCAGCCTGCCGATCTGGTTGCGGTGCACTTCGTCCGGTCCGTCGGCGAGGCGCAGCGTACGCGCGGCTGCGTAGGCGTAGGCGAGGCCGAAATCGTCGCTTACGCCGGCGCCGCCGTGAGCCTGGATCGCCCAGTCGATGATCTTCAGCGCGACGTTGGGCGCCGCGACCTTGATCATCGCGATCTCCGCGCGCGCCGCCTTGTTGCCCACCGTATCCATCATGTACGCCGACTTCAGCACCAGCAGCCGCGTCTGGTCGATCAGGATGCGGCTTTCGGCGATGCGCTCGAGCCATACGGTCTGGTCGGCGACGCTCTGGCCGAACGCCACGCGCGCCTTGAGCCGCTTGCACATCTTCTCCAGCGCGCGCTCGGACTGGCCGATCAGACGCATGCAGTGGTGAATGCGGCCGGGCCCGAGCCGCCCCTGCGCGATCTCGAATCCCCTGCCTTCACCCAGCAGCAGGTTGGACGCGGGCACCTTCACGTTCTCGAACACGACCTCGGCGTGGCCGTGCGGCGCGTCGTCGTAGCCGAACACCGGCAGCCAGCGCTTGATGGTCACGCCCGGGGCGTCGCGCGGCACCAGGATCATGGACTGCTGTTTGTGCTTGTCCGGGTTGGTCGGATCGGACTTGCCCATGAAGATGAAAATCTTGCAGCGCGGGTCCGGTGCACCCGACGACCACCACTTGCGCCCATTGATGACGTACTGCTCGCCTTGCCGCTCGATCCGGCTCTCGATGTTCGTGGCGTCCGAGGAGGCGACGCCCGGCTCGGTCATGGCGAAGCACGAGCGGATCTCGCCGTTGAGCAGCGGATCGAGCCATTGCTTCTTCTGCTCCGCGGTGCCATAGCGCACCAGCACCTCCATGTTGCCGGTGTCGGGCGCCGAGCAGTTGAACACCTCGGGTGCCCAGTGCACGCGGCCCATGATCTCGCACAGCGGCGCGTACTCCGTGTTGGTGAGCCCTGCGCCGTGCTGCGACTCGGGCAGGAACAGGTTCCACAGCCCGTCTTTCCTGGCGGTCTTCTTCAAGTCCTCGACGATGCGCGTGGGCCGCCAGCGGTCACCCTCGGCCACTTGGTCGTGGAAGGTGTGCTCGTTGGGGTAGACGTACTGCTCCATGAAGGCGCTGAGCCTGGCCTGGAGCTTCTGGACTTTTTCCGAGTAGGCGAACTCCATGTGCGATTCCGTATCGAGACGGCCCCGGCGCGGCGCCGTCGTGGGTTGTGGCGGACTCAGGCCGCCTTGGGCGCTTTGAGCTGCAGCGACTTGTACTCGAGGAATTCTTCCAGTCCGTACTTGCCCAGCTCGCGCCCGCGGCCCGACTGCTTGAAGCCGCCGAAGGGCGCCTGGATGTTGAACGGCCCGCCGTTGATGTCCACCTGTCCGGCGCGCAGACGGCGGGCCACGGCTCTGGCGCGCCCTTCGTCGGCCGACCACACGGCGGCGGCCAGGCCATAAATCGTGCCGTTTGCGATGCGCACGGCCTCGTCCTCGTCCCGGTAGGCGATGATGCATAGCACCGGGCCGAAAATCTCCTCCTGCGCAGCGGTCATCTCCGGCTTGACCCGCCCGAACACCGTGGGCTTGACGTAGTAGCCCCGGTCAAGCCCCTGCGGGGCATCGGGACCACCAGTCAGCAGCTGTGCCCCCTCTTCGATCCCCTTGCGGATATAGTCCCGCACACGCTCGCGCTGTGCCGCAGACACGACCGGGCCGAGCTTGGACTCGCCCGCCAGCGGGTTGCCGACGGTGAAGGTCTGCGCCACCTCGACTGCCAGCCTCGCCGCCTCTTCGTAGCGGCTCTCCGGCACCAGCAGGCGCGTGAGCGCGTTGCAGGTTTGGCCGGAGTTGAGGAAGCAAACGCTCACTGTATGCTTGACCGCCTGGGGCAGGTCGGCGTCATCCAGGACCACAGCGGCAGACTTGCCGCCCAGTTCCAGCGCCACGCGCTTGACCGTCCCCGCGGCCAGCTCCGAGATCCGCCGCCCAGCGCGGGTGGAGCCGGTGAAGGAAACCATGTCCACGCCGGGATGGCGCACCAACGCCTCGCCCACCGTGGGACCGGTGCCGGTGACCAGGTTGAACACGCCCGCGGGAAGTCCCGACGCATGGATGATCTCGGCCAGAACGAAGGCGTTGAGCGGCGCCACCTCGCTCGGCTTCAGCACCACCGTACAGCCGGCTGCTAAGGCCGGCGCGACCTTGGCGGCGATCTGGTGCAGCGGGTAGTTCCACGGCGTGATGGCCGCCACCACGCCCACCGCTTCGCGCATCACCAGCGAGTTGCCGATGGTCTCTTCGAAGGCGTACTCGGTGACCAGTTTGGCGTACAGCGCAAAGCTCGAGGCGGGCAGCTGCGCCTGGATGCGACTGGCCATCTTGAGCGGCGTGCCGACCTCGGCGGCGATGACGCGCGCGATCTCGTCCGCGCGCGCCACCAGGCCTTGGTGGATCTTGCCGAGATAGGCGGCCCGCTCGGCCACCGGCGTCGTGGCCCAGCGGTCGAACGCGCCGCGTGCCGCCATGACCGCCCGGTTGACATCGTCGCTAGTACCTTGCGGGATGCGTCCGATGACTTCTTCGGTCGAGGCGCTGATCACGTCGATGCAGCCGGACGCGGCCGAAGGCACCCACTGGCCGCCGATATAGAGCGTGTCCCGCTGCTGCATGCAGGCCTTGGCTTTTGGTTGCAACGCGAGCGCGTTGGAAAATCTAATGTAGCCCGTTTCCCACGCGGGCGCAATTGCACCGCAACATGCTTGTCACGTCCCCTCCAGTTAGGTCGAAGGCGGGATGCGCTCGAAGCGCACAATCGCCTCGCGCAGGAAGCCGGGTACCGGAGCCGGCTTGCGCGTGTCGGCATCCGCGTTCACATAGATGAGCTCGCCCGAGATCAGCTGCGCTTCGCCGCAGTGAATTTCCAGGAGGAACTGTAAGCTGGTGCGGCCGATGCGTCCCACGCGCACCAGCACGTCCAGCAGGTCGTCGTAGCGGGCAGGCGCGTTGTATTCGATGGTCGCCTTGACGGCGAACGTGTCGCTGCCCTGCTTCAGCAACGCGTCCGGATAGGGATAGCCGATCGCGCGCCAGTACTCCGTGATGCCGACGTCGAAGTAGGTGAGGTAGTGGCCGTTGAACACGATGCCCTGGCGGTCCACCTCGGCCCAGCGGACGCGCAGCGGGTGGGAAAAGGCGAAATCGCTGCGCGCCATGCTCAGCGCCCGGGCAACCGATCGCGCAACTCGCCCGCCAGCGCACTCCCAGCGCGTGCGACGAACAGCGCCCGCAGCTCACTCATAGCGCCGTGTGACCCATTCGGCCACCAGACACGGCTTGTCGCTGCCCTCTCGCTCGACCACCACAGCCCAGGTGGTCTGCACCCCGCCCTCGATTTCCTCCAGCGCGCGCAGCGTGAAGCGCCCCCGCAGCCGCGACCCGGACGGCACCGGTGCGGTGAACCGCAAGCGATTGAAGCCATAGTTCACGCCCATCTTCGCTGTCCCGAACTGGATCGAGCTGTTCAGCAGGCGGCTCAGCATGGACAAGGTGAGGAACCCGTGCGCAACCGTGGTCTGAAAGGGGGACTCGCGACGCGCTCGCTCGACATCGACGTGGATCCACTGGTGGTCCTCGGTAGCGCCGGCGAAGCGGTCGATGCGCTCTTGGGTGATCTCCATCCACTCGCTGACGACGATCTCCTGGCCGATTCTGTCGCGCAGGTCGCGCAGACTCTTGAGCTCGAGTGCGGCCATGGGTATCGAAGGCAAGCAGATGCGGGCATTATACGGGTCCGCAATCGCGGAAAATCGACCTATGATCGTGACCCTCATGGGCGTGACCGGCGTGGGCAAGACTACGGTGGGCCAGCTCCTGGCCGAGAAGACCGGCTGGCCCCTGTACGACGCAGACGACTATCACTCGCCCGCCAGCGTCGAGAAAATGCGCGCCGGGATCCCACTGACCGACGACGACCGCTGGCCCTGGCTGGACCGGCTCAATGCTTTGCTGCGCGCGGCGGATGGCCGGTCCGAGTCGGCCATCCTCGCCTGCTCGGCGCTGAAGCAGAGGTACCGCGACCGCCTGCAGCAGGGCCTACAAAACGTGCGCTGGGTCCACCTCAAAGGCGACTTCGAGCTGATCCGATCGCGTCTCGGGCAGCGCAAAGGGCATTACATGAACCCGGCGCTGCTGCAGTCCCAGTTCGATGCGCTGGAGCCTCCGCCTGATGCGGTGATCGTGGATGTCGGCGACGAGCCGGCGGCGTTGGCGGTGCGGGTGCTCGCCTCGTTGGGTATCTAAAGCAATTGCCCACGCCTGCCGATGTACTCGGAACCCTTGCCTGCCCTTTCGTCCCATACTCCAGGGAGCGGCCTATGCGGTTCCGGTCTTTGCTTCGTTACCTCGCCGCAGCGCTCATTGCAGCGATAGCTGTATCGACGTCTTCGGGCGCGAGCGCCGCTACGCCGAGCTTCCTGTGCAGCAAGGCCAAGACCTGGGTGGAGAAGACCATCTGCGCCAGCGACCGGCTCTCGGAGCTGGATATGGATCTGGCCATGGATTACGCCCGCATGCTGAAGGTGCTGTCGGGCGACGGCGAGAAGGCTTTCACCGCCGAACAGCGCAAGTGGTGGGGTACCCGCGGCGAATGCCAGAAGGAGCCCGACCCCTCAGGCTGTCTCGCGCGGCGCTACCAGGCGCGCATCGCAGAGTTGACCAGCCGACCGGACTATCCAGGTGATCAGCCGCGGCCGCGTGATGAGTTCTCCGAGGCGCTGATCAAGGAAGCGGGTAAAGGCTGGTCGCAGAACATGTCGGTGTACATGAGAGCGATCCGCGCCTGTGTCGCCAAGGTGAACCCCGCGCCGCGCGCGGTGCTCACTGTGTGGACAGAAGAGGAAGGCGAGCTGGTGCTGATGCGCCTGCGCGGCGCCGCAAGCGAGGATCTGGTTTGCATCGCCAAGAAGGACGGCATGCAACCCAACGCGCGTCCGCGCGAACCGGCGGAGACACTGCCCGACGCAGGCCCGGTCCTGTGGCTGGGTTCGGGCGCAGCGCCCAAAGAGGCGTGCGGGAAGCCGGTTCAGGTCATCGACACCGACGACACGCCGGTGGGATGGTTGGCGGAGGGGAAGTGTTAGCGTTAGCAGACCGTTGGAACACACCTCGAAGGGTTCTCGACAGCCTGTCAGGCCTTGTACTTCGCAGCTACCGCCACTGTTTCCCGCGCTAGCAGGAACTGATCGCTGGTCACGGCGACGAACCGCGCGCCGTGCTCAATCCACCTCTTGGCGTCCGCCTCGACGAAGGCGAGGATGCCCGCTGCCTTGCCGGTGTTCTTGATGCGTGGGATGGCGTCGGCAATGGCGGCCTGCACCTCGGGATGGCCAGGGTTGGCGAGATGGCCAAAGTCGGCGGCCAGGTCCTGCGGGCCGATGAACAGGCCGTCGACCCCGTCGATGGCGGCCATTCGCTCGATCTGCGCCAGCGCTGAGCGGGTCTCCACCTGCAGGATGAGACAAATCTCCTCCTCGGCTCGCTCGAAGTAGTCTTTCACGCGACCGAAGCGATTGGCGCGGCTGCTGGTCGACACCCCGCGCACGCCGCGCGGCGGATAGCGCACGGCCGCCACCGCCCGCTTCGCCTCCGCTTCGTTCTGTACGTATGGCAGCAGCAAGCTCTGCACGCCCACGTCGAGCAGGCGTTTGATGACGACGGTGTCGTTCCACGGCGCGCGCACGAGGACAGACACCCGGTAGGCCGCCGCCGCATGGAGCTGGTGGTGCACCATGTGCAGCTCGGTAGGCGCATGCTCCATGTCGAGCAAGATCCAGTCGAAGCCGGCGCCGGCGCAGATCTCGGCCGATGCGTGGCTGGCCAGGCTCACCCAGCAGCCGGTCTGGACCTTGCCCGCCTGGAGGTTGTGCTTGAGAGCGTTGATCGGCATGTCCATGGGATTGAGCTGGCAGGCGAGCAGTGAAAGGTTTCGGGTAACCGCACGATTGTAGCGGCAATCGCTGTTTACAGTTCGCCCAGCCCGTTGGACAATCGCCGCACACGACGACAAGCCGCATATCGATGTCCAAGCCAATCTCCTTCCGGGGCGTATACCCCATACTTGCCACGCCTTTTCACGACGACGAGAGCCTCGATCTGGGATCCTTCGATCGCCTGATCCGGTTCATGGCGCGTCTGCGCGTGGACGGCGTCACCATCCTCGGCGTGCTGGGCGAGTCCAACCGCCTGCTCCACCGCGAGCGCGAGCAGCTGATCCAGACCGCCGTGAAGGCGGCCGGAGATTTGCCCGTCATCGTGGGCACCAGCCACAGCGGCACGCGCGCGGCGCTGGGCCTCAGCCAGATGGCCGAAGCGCTGGGTGCAGACGCGGTGATGGTAACGCCGCAGGCCGAGCCGATCCCAAACGACGATCGCGTGTTCGAGTATTACCAAAGTATCGCGGAAGGGATCGCCATTCCGATCGTGGTGCAAGACCATCCCGCGTCGACCAACGTACACATGAGCGTGCCGCTTATCCTGCGCATCGTCCGCGAGCTCCCGCGCGCGCTCGCCATCAAGGAAGAAGCCACGCCCACACCGCCCAAGATCCGGGCGCTTGTGCAGGGCATGACGGAGCGCAAGGTGCCGATCCTGACCGGGCTGGGCGCGCTGTATGCTCAGTTCGACCTGGAAGCCGGTTCGAGCGGCTTCAACACCGGCTTCGCCTTCCCCGAGGTGCTGATGGCGATGGTGAAGGCGATGAAGGCCGCGGACATGGGACGCTTACAGGCTCTGTATACCCGCTTCCTGCCGCTGATCGCGTTCGAGCAGCAGCCCGGCGTGGCGGTGCGCAAGGAGATCCTGCGGCGGCGCGGGCTCATCGGCAGCAGCCGCGCGCGCCATCCCGGAGCGAGCATCCAGCCCGCGGTCGCCGAGCAGCTCAGCGCGTTGATGGCGCAGACGCTGCCGGGGGTCGATATCACGCAGCCGATCGCGGTCTAACCTGCCACGAGTCACGAATCACGCCCGTTGCTGCATGGCCTCGATCGCGCTGCCGAACGCGGCTGAGCCGGCCAGGTTCTGCCCGCCATCCACCACCAGTACGCTGCCCGTGACATAGGACGCCAGCGGCGAGGCCAGAAACACAGCGGCCTGGCCGATCTCGTCCACCGTGCCGAAGCGCCCCAGCGGGAGCGGCGAAGGTCTTGCCGATGCCCAGGTTGATCCCGCTGCCGCCGCCGGTGATGAACACCGTTTTGCCTTTGAACAGGTCCTTCGGCAGGTACTCGGTTATATTCATCGTGCTCTCCGCGTCTCCGTGGTTCACACTGGTTTCAACACGCCGTCGACGAGCTTAGGCACGACTTCGAGCTGGCTCAGCCGCGCCGCGTATTTCACTTCGTGGGTCAGGCCGCGCTCCTGCATCATCTTGCCCACCCGGGAGCGCAGCAGCACGCTCTCGGCCGACTCGCTGTGGAACAATGCGCGCGCCGCAATGGCGGCGTCGGAGAAATCCCGGTTCTCGCCCAACTCGCGCGCGATCAGCTCCACGAAATAGCCGGCGCCATACATGTCCTCTAGGTTCGGGTTGCCCATGGAGCCCGAGCACACGATCAGGATCGTCCCCTCGGGTTGGTGGGCGGCGATGTGCTTCACCACCGCAGCCGCGTTGAGCAAGGCACCGGCGAAGACGTGATCGGCGGTGGAAGCGTGCTGCAGCGCGACGGTGCCGTTGGTGGTGGCGTAGATGACGGTCCTGCCCCCGATACCGTGTGCCAGCAACGCCAGCGGTGTGGGAGGCGCGAAACCGTCTATCGTCTGCGACAGAAACTCACCGGACAGCACGTAGGAGCCGTTGTGCAGGGCCTGCGCCTGGGCGCGCGCATGGGCCCCATCGAGCGCGGGGATGGCAGCCGACGCACCGTGGGCCAGCGCGGTGACCATGGTGGAAGTGGCGAACAGCACGTCGAGCACCACCACCACCTTGCCTTCCAGCCTGACCATGTCCAGGTCTTCGCGCCGGAACAGCACGTGGACCTTGTGATTCAACGCAAAGAACATCAAGCCGGCCCCGGCTCGCGCCGCTGGAACATGCCGTACCCTTCCATGGTCATCACCAGCTCACCGTCCTGGTTGAACACCTCCCACTGGCTTTTCACCACGCCCATGTCGGGCCGGCTCTTCGAGGCTCGCGTCTCCAGCACCTTGCGCGTCGCGCGGATCGTGTCGCCGGGGCGTACCGGCTTCAGCCAGCGCACGTTGTCCACTCCCGGCGAGCCGAGGCTGGCCGAGTCGAGCAGGTAGGAATCCACCGTCATGCGCATGACCATCCCCACCGTATGCCAGCCGCTGGCGATCAGCCCGCCGAACATGGACTGCCTCGCCGCCTCCTCGTCGATGTGGAACGGCTGCGGGTCGTAGGCCTGGGCAAAGGCGATCATCTCGGCCTTGTCCACGACCCGCTCGCCCATGGGCGCGCTATCGCCCACCTTGAAGTCTTCCCAGTAGTACTTCGGACGTCTTTCCAACTTTCTGTTTCCTAATACTATTACTAGAGTGACTGTCCTAAAGTCCGCCTCGATACCCACGCTGATACCCGCGCCTCGGACCGGCTAGGCGTCGGAAAGATACCAGCTTGCCGACGCGATATGTGCTCGCCGCGCCACTGTCGGCCCATCTTACAGACACCACAGGAGCATCGCGTCCTACCTAAAACAATGTGAAAGCTAATTGCTTGAGAAGTGGCGCTTTGCTGGTCTGTGGCATGCAAGATGCACGCATCATGACCTGCCTCTAAGAGCAACAACCTCCGTTTCCTTTCTTGGCGAGCGGGTCGGGACACCTTGTAGCTCCGGCTCGTAACTTTCCCGTCTGCGGTACCGGCAGCGCTGGTGGGTCCTCACGGTCTCCACGTGGCTATCTAAACCTCAGCCACTAACCCGGTCTAGACCCGCGCCCCCAACTAGCTATTAGCTAGAAACCGTCTTTATCGCAGGGATCTACATGAATCAAGAGTCCACGGTTTTCGCGGCCACGAACAGCTCACACGAACCCCGCGGCACTGAACACGCTGTTCGCACGCTGCTGAGCATGCTTCGCACAACTCTGTTGACGCTTTTCAAGAACGGGAACCGTGTCTTGCTAAAGGTAAACATGGGATGCTCGGGTGCGCGAGCCCCGGGCGATCGCTACACGACTCACCCGGTAGTGGCCGAGTACGTCATCAGAGCAGTTCAGGAGCTTGGGGCAGTTGTCTCATTCGGCGATGACGTGGCTCGTTCTGGCAAGCATTGCGAAACGATATGGCGCGTGACAGGCATGCGGGAGGTCGCGAATCGGACCGGCGCCCGGCTGCTTGATTTCGCGGCAGCCGGAGCACGGGAGGTCCGCGGATCCCTGCTCTATCCCAGGAACTACTTCATCTCCAATGCTTACTTCGAAGCAGATGTCCTTATCAATCTAGCAAATCTTCGCTCACATGCAGATGTCGTCCTAAGTGGTGCGATCAAGAACATGTTTGGGATGGTAGTTGGAAAACGAAAAGCACTCATCCATCACCTCTTTCGAAACGACGCCAGCGGGTTTGCTCGCGCCGTGGCCGATATACATCGCGTTGTGAGGCCGCATTTGTCGTTCCTCGACCTAACAACTGTCCTCGATGGTCATGGCGTCGGTACGGCGATACGCCCGGTCGGAGTGTTACTCGCCAGCACCGATGCTGTAGCTCTCGATGCGGTGGCAGCCCAAGTCATCGGGTACGATAAATTGAAGATCTGGACCACACATCACGCCAGCCGGCTAGGGTTGGGGTGCTCGGATTTAAGCCGCATAGGGGTGCGACACTGCGGAGGGGTACTCCCATCTGTGAAGTTGCGGTATCCGGCGCTACCCCTAGGTCGAGAGGATTCTCTATATGACCGCGTATCGAACTTTGCCAACAACACCTTCTTGCGGCCAAGGCCAGTCATTCAGAGGGAATGCACGGGGTGCGGACAATGCGCGGAGCGCTGCCCCACGCGATGTATCCACCAGGAGGTGTCAGGTCTCTACCGAATTGACCTGGCGGCCTGCGCCGATTGCGGCTGCTGCGTTAAGGTCTGCGAAGAAGGAGCGATCAATTTGCAATTTCTAGGGATCGCCAAGCTCGCTCGTCAAGCTTTACGGAAGAGCGTTGTGATACCCTCAGTCTCCGAACAGATTCGGTCTGACCTGATCCGGCATCTGACCAGCTCTGGGCGCGAACAGACCGTAGCTGAGGTGATAGCTCGGATTTCCAGCGATCTCAACCGGCACTATACAGCGGCATCCGTGAACGAGGCGCTCGATGATCTGGTTGTTCAAGGCCTAGCGACCAAAGCGGAGTCTAGAGGACAGTGCTGTTACCGGTGGGCGAACTTCGCAGCGAATGTCGGAATGAGTTTTGCGAAGCCAGCTTATGCTCTCGCGTCGGTACCATCTATGGCTGGCCGCCGCTGAGATGGATTTGCACTTCCTCGCCGTCTTAGCCGCGATACCTTGAAGTCTTCCCAGTAGCATTTTGCGGTCACGATGCGTCCTGGTGATTCGGTCGCTCTGTCGTCTGTGGCCAAGAGGGGGCCCGTAGTGTCGCGCGTCGTTCCGGTTGCGCGGGGGGCTGGAACCAGCACCGGCGTCTTCTGCGTGAAGGGGTAGGGCCACGCGACGACCACGCCAGGGGATTCAGCTCACAAGTTGGCGTTCTGGGGATCGCCGGTGGCCCGAGGCACATGCTACACGCCTGGCCGGCGCCCTGGTCCACGAAGGAAACGCCCGCCGTCGTAACCCGACGGCGGGCGCAAGTTGTCATGCTCCCTGGGCACCGCGACGGCTCTTCTTGGTCCGAGCAAGTCGTTCTTGGTTGCGGCTTCGTTTACCGGCCACCCAACGCCATCCTACCCCGGAACCGGGGCGTCGTGGGAAATTGGTTGGTTCGTCGTCGCCGCGGGCGGGGCCACACGAGCGCGCAGACGGCTTGGTCAGCGGGAGTCGCCATGCCGGGGAACCCGCCGCAGATTCCCGCGGTCTCTCGTAAAGCGACCCGATCCGTCGGCGGGCTTGCCCACCGGGCAGCCGCTCGCGGAGCGCCGCCGCCAACCCTCCTACCGCGGATAAGCCATCCAGGCCGGAGACATACTGCGATGTGCATCGGGAATCCTAAGGAGATACTGATGAAAACCGTTCGTGTTTTAGATTCTTCGGGAGACCGCGTTGTCGAGTTTGACGACACGCGAGCCATGGCGCAGTCCCGTGCACAGGCGGAGGCGCTGTTCAATCGGATGCTGGCAAGCGGGTCGACCGCGTTCAAGGTGAATCGAGGACATGGCAAGCCGGATGAGAAGGTGACCGAGTTTTCCAAGCTCGAGAACGAGACCATCGTGGTGCCGCGCGTGGTAGGCGGATGAGGCTGTGATCGGGCGCGCGGGCGTCGAGCTGCCAATGCGGGCACCCTTCAGGCAGGTTTGCGTGCGCTTCATCCGGGGCCTACGCAGGTGGACTGGATCGGATGGCGTGGACCCGGCAGGCGTCATCGATGCTCCGGTACGGCACCTGCTCAGCGCACAGCCCTTGGCGAGCGCTGAACGGCGGGCCAGGGATTTGCTGCTTCGCATGCTCAACCCCAGGCAACGCAGGGAGTTCGAGCTGCATAACTACTTCAGCGTCAACGTGCCAGGCCGGGGCAGATTTTGGGTCTTCCCATGGCGGTCGCTCAACGTCGTGGATCCCGGGACGGGCGATTGCTATTGCGGCGTGCCGGAAGGCAGACTTCCCGTGTACGACCTGATGCTGGCTCAGAAGCTCCTGTTGGAGAACGATCCCCAGAATTTCTTCTGCGTTGCGAACCGGCACCCGAGCTTCGCCCCGCGCCCGGCTAGCACGATTACCGCTACCACCAGGGTTTGATGCGTCGGGGCCTCGGACCCCATCGGCCCTGCGCCGACCACGCCGATGCGATCGATGGTCACACCAGGTGCTTCCACCGCGACTTGAGCGGCGAAGGCACGGCATCTTTCGTCGCTTCGACGGCCGCCGCAAAGCGCGACAGGTGATGGTCGCTGTCGCCAAACGTCGTGTCGATCGCGGTCAGACGCTTGAAGTAGTGGCCCACGTTCAGCTCGTCGGTCATGCCCATGCCGCCGTGCAGCTGGATCGCCTGCTGGCCGATGAACCGGCCGGTGCGCCCGATCAACTCCTTCGCCGCCGACACCGCCCGCCGGCGCTCCACCGCATCGGCCGCATCCACCTTGACCGCCGCCAGGCAGGCCATGGACTTCGCCTGCTCGTAATGGATCAGCATGTCCACCATCCGGTGCTGCAGCACCTGGAAACGGCCGATGGGAACGCCGAACTGCTGCCGCGTCTTCAGATACTCCAGCGTCGCGGCATTCAGCGCGCCCATGCACCCTACCGCTTCCGCGCACAGCGCGGCGATGCCACGGTCCACCACCAGCTCGATCAGAGGATAGGCCTGGTCCAGCACGCCGATCAGCGAATCGGTGTTGACATGCACATCGCTGAACTCCGCCTCCACTGCGCGCATGCCGTCGTATATGGGGTAGTCCCGCCCGGACACCCCGGGTTCCGAGGGGTTGACGAAAAACAGTGAAATACCGTGCGGGTCGCTGCCCTCCCCGCTGGTGCGCGCCGAGACGATCAGCAGGTCCGCCACTGCCCCGTGCAGCACCACGGACTTGCGCCCGTTGATGACCCAGAAGCCGCCTTCCTGCCATGCCGTCGTTTCAACCTGGCTGAGCGAGTGGCGCGAGCGCGGCTCGCCGTGAGCGAAGGCGAGCTTCATGGAGCCGTCGACGATGCTCGGCAGCAGGACCCGCCGCTGCGCCTCAGTGCCGCCCAGCACGATGGCGCTCGCGCCTAGGACCACCGTCGACAGGTACGGCTCGACGACGAGATTGCGGCCGAGCGCCTCCATCACGATCATCGTGTCCACCGCGCCACCGCCGAAGCCGTCGTACTCGGGCGGGATCGGCAGGCCAAGCAGGCCGAGGGAAGCGAAGCCCTCCCATACCTGCGGGCTCATGCCCTGGCGGGCGGCGATGACCTCGCGCCGGGTCTGGAAGCTGTAGTTCTTGTCGAGGAACTTCTCGACCGAGTCCTTCAGCAGCTGCTGCTCTTGCGTGTAGTTGAAGTCCATGTTCGCCTCGCTAAGCCGATTCAGCCGCTAAGACGCCGTTGGCGTCTTGGCGGCTCACAGGCCCAAGATCTGCTGCGCGATGATGTTGCGCTGGATCTCGTTGGAGCCGCCGTAGATGGTGACCTTGCGGCAGTTGAAGTAACGCGCGGCCAGCGGCCCTGCGTATTCAGGCCCCACCCGTTCACCCAGCCAGTGCTCGCCCCACGCCTCCGGCAGGAACGGCAGCGCATACGGCCCCACCGCTTCCATCATCAGTTCGGTGAGCGCCTGCTGGATCTCGGTGCCCTTGATCTTCAGGATCGAAGCCTCCGGGCCCGGGGCGCGCCCCTCCCGCTCCGCCGAAGCAACGCGCAGATCGGTAATCTCGAGCGCCATCAGGTCGATTTCCAGGCGTGCAATCTTGTCCAGGAAGCGCGGGTCCTGGAGCAACGGCCGGCCGTCCTTCTGCTCCTGCGCGGCGATGTATTTGAGGAAGCGTAGCTCGCGCTTGGAGCGGGACACTCCGGCGATGCCGCTGCGCTCGTGCGATAGCAAGAATTTGGCGTAGGTCCAGCCGCGGCCCTCCTCGCCGACGAGATTCTCCGCCGGTACTTCGACGTTTTCGAACCAGACCTCGTTGACCTCGTGTTCGCCCTCGAGCGTGATGATCGGGCGCACGGTCACGCCCGGCGAGCGCATGTCGATGAGCAGAAACGAGATGCCCTCCTGCTTCTTCCCCGTGCTCGAGGTGCGCACCAGGCAGAAGATCATGTCGGCGTATTGGCCGAGCGTGTTCCACGTCTTCTGGCCGTTGACGATGTAGTGCTCGCCGCGCCGCTCGGCGCGCGTCTTGAGCGAAGCGAGGTCCGATCCGGCCCCCGGCTCCGAGTAGCCCTGGCACCACCAGTCCTCGCTGGACAGGATGCGCGGCAAATAGTGCTGCTTCTGGGAGGCGCTGCCGAATGCGATGATGACCGGCCCCACCATGTTCACGCCGAACGCGATCACCGGCGGCGCGCCGGCCTCGGCGCACACCTCGTCGAAGATGTGCTTCTGCACCGCGTTCCAGCCCGTGCCTCCATACTCCACCGGCCAGCCGGGTGCAATCCAGCCGCGCTCGAACAGGATCTTCTGCCAGCGGACATGGTCCTCCTTAGTGAGCCGCTTGTGCTCCAGCACCTTGCGCGCGATCTCGGGCGGGAGGCTGGAGCGCACGAATGCGCGCACTTCCTCGCGGAAGGCCTGCTCTTCGGAAGTGTAGTTGAGATCCATAGAATATGGTCCCGCTGGTTAGGCTGCGCGCCGCTGGCACGCGGAACCCGGCGCCCGGCGAACACAGGCGAGGTGCCATGCACGCTGTGCGCGAGGGAGCCTCCAAGAATACGGGAAGGTCCCCAAGGAGGCAACGGGCGCAGCGGCCGGGGGATATAATTGAATGTTGACCAGTTCGGCGATGCGCCGGACCTGCCCACCATTTGAAGCCTAGGAGGCCGTCGTCATGGGTACCCGCGAACAGGAACTTCTCGCCCAGCTGAATCTCGAGCCGCTGTGGCTGCCCTTCACAGCCAACCGCCAGTTCAAGGCGTCACCGCGCCTGCTGGTGGCTGCCAAGGATATGTACTACACGTCCCACGACGGACGGCAGATCCTGGACGGGATCGCAGGCCTGTGGGCGGTGAACGCGGGACACTGCCGGCAGCCGATCGTCGACGCGATCAAGAAGCAGGCGGAGACCATGGACTACGCCACCGGGTTTCAAATGCACAGCCCGGTGCCGTTCCTGGCCGCCGAGCGCCTGGTGCAGATCACCCCCAGGGGCATGGACCACGTGTTCTTCGTCAACTCCGGGTCCGAGGCGGTGGACACTGCGCTCAAGATCGCGCTCGCCTATCACCGCGCGCGCGGAGAAGGAACGCGACGCGTGCTGATCGGCCGCGAGCGCGGCTACCACGGCGTGGGCTTCGGCGGCATCTCGGTGGGCGGCATGGGCGGCAACCGCAAGACATTCAACGGTCAGCTGCTTCCGGCGGTGGATCACCTCCCGCACACCCACAACCTGGAGAAGAACGCTTACTCGCGCGGCCAGCCGCAGTGGGGAGCGCACCTGGCAGATGGCCTGGAGGGTCTGATCGCACTGCATGACGCATCCAACGTCGCGGCGGTCATTGTCGAGCCGGTGGCCGGCTCGACCGGAGTGCTGATCCCGCCCAAGGGTTATCTCCAGAAGCTGCGCGAGATCTGCGACAAGTACGGAATATTGCTGATCTTCGACGAGGTGATCACCGGGTTCGGCCGCACCGGAAGTGCTTTCGCTGCGCAGACCTTCGGCGTGACCCCCGACATGATCACTTGCGCGAAGGCGCTGACCAACGCTGCCGTGCCCATGGGCGCGGTGGTCGTCAAGAAGGAGATCTACGACGCCTTGATGCAGGGCCCGGAAAACGCCATCGAGCTGTACCACGGCTACACCTACTCCGGCCACCCGCTGGCCGCGGCGGCCGCTGTCGCCGCGCTCGATCTGTTCAAGGCCGAGGGCCTGTTCCAGCGCGCCGCCGACCTGGCGCCGTACTGGGAAGCCGGGGCCCACTCGCTCAAGGGGCTGCCCAACGTCATCGACATCCGCAACATCGGACTGGTCGTAGGCATCGAGCTCGAGCCCATCGCCGGCAAGCCCGCAGCGCGGGCGTTCGAGGCGTTCCTGCGCGCCTACCAGAAGAACGTGCTGATTCGCACCACCGGCGACACCATCGCGCTGTCGCCGCCGCTGATTGTCGAGAAGCAGCAGATCGATCAGATGTTCGAGACGGTGCGCGACGTGCTCAAGACGCTCCCTTGAAAAGCGGGAACCACAGAGACACGGAGAGCACAGAGAAACCCAGCCCCAATCAAGCGTAGGGGAAGCGAGCCGAGTGATCGGCCGCGCGACCGTATCAGTCGATCGATGTCTGTGGTTTCGCTTTTCTCCGTGCTCTCTGTGTCTCCGTGGTCAATCTGGGTCTAAAGGCCAAAGCATGAAATTCGTCATCGCCCAGATGCAGCACGAGACCAACACCTTCTCGCCGGTGCCCACGCCGTGGGAAGCGTTCGGGAAAGACGGTCCGTATCTAAGCAAAGCCGCGTACGAGGCCACGAAGGGCACGCGCGTGCCGATGGCGGCGTACCTGGATCTGGCCGAAGCGGCGGGCGCGGAGATCGTCACACCGCTGGCCGCTTGGGCCAACCCCAGCGGACCGGTGGACGGCAAGGCTTACGACCGCTTCTGCGATCTCATCGGCGAGGCGGTGAGCAAAGGTTGCGACGCGATCTTCCTCGACCTGCACGGCGCCATGGTGGTGGCCGATCGCACCGACGACGGCGAGGGCACCCTGCTGCAGCAGCTCCGAAAGCTCGCTCCGCACACGCCCATCGCCGTGTCCCTGGATCTGCACGCCAACGTCACCGACCAAATGGTGCACAACTGCGACGCGATCGCCGGCTACAAGACCTATCCCCACGTCGACGGCTACGAGGCCGGACAACTCGCCGGCGCCATCCTGTTGCGATACCTCAAGGGCGAAGTGAAGCCGGTCATGGCCTGGGGCAACGTTCCGCTGCTGGCGCAGACGCTGCGGCAGAACACCGACGAGAGCCCTATGAAGGACTGCGTGGATGCGGCCCGAGCCGCGGAGAAAAACGGGCTGCTCGCTGCCACGGCCTTCGGCGGCTTTCAGCAGGCGGACATCCGTGACGCGGGTTTGAGTGTAGTGACGGTTGCCGACCGCGACCAGCGCAAAGCGGAGGCAAGCTGCAGAGCGATCCTCGACATCGCCTGGCGCCGCAAGGACGAGTTCATCTACCGCGGCGAACCGCTGCAGCAGGCGATCGCCCGTGCCAAGCGCCTGGCAGAGGAAAATGGTGGACCCATTCTGCTGCTGGACCACGCGGACAACTGCGCCTCGGGCGCCACCCAGGACACCATGTACGTGCTCAAGGAAGCGCTGCGCCAGGGACTGACTGGGATCGCCGTCGGTCCGGTGCGCGATCCCGCGGCGGTCGAGAGCATGATCCGGGCGGGTGTGGGGGCAAAGCTCACCTTGAAGCTGGGCGGCAAGATGGACATGCCCGCCATCAAAACGAAGGGCGAGCCGCTGGAGCTCACCGGCGTAGTCCGGGCCATCACCGACGGCGAATACACCATCACCGGGCCGCAGTTCCAGGGCATGCGCTGCTACATGGGACGCACCGTGGTGCTGGACACGGGCGTCGCCGAGGTCGTGGTCACCGAGCGTAATCAGGAGCCGTGGGACCGCGGCGTGTTCACCAACGTGGGTATCGATCCTGCGCGCAAACGCTATCTGCTGCTCAAGTCGCGCATGTATTTCCGTCCCGTGTTCCTGCCCATCGCCAAGGGCATGGTGTTCTGCGACAGCCTCGGTGTAGGATCGTCGGACTGGACGCTATTCGATTACAGGAAGATCCGGCGCCCGATCTATCCGCTGGATTCGGAGTTCGGGGTGGAGCACCGTTGAGTTGCCTGGCCGAGGTGCGCTGAATTTAGGCTGAATTTAGGAGAGGAAGCGAAGATGAACAAACCCGTCGAGCGGCCTGGGTCACAGGTCAAGGACATTCACCACTACATCAACGGGCGTGAGGTCGCCGGCACCAGCGGGCGCTACGGCGACGTGTACAACCCCGCGCTGGGCGACGTTTCCGGGCGCGTGGCCTACGCCAGCACCGAAGAGGTGGGCCAGGCGGTGGCCGCCGCGCAGGCGGCCTTCCCGGCCTGGGCCGCAACTCCGCCGCTGCGGCGCGCGCGGGTGATCTTCAAGTTCAAGGAGCTGATCGAGCGCGACCACGACAAGCTGGCGCGCCTGCTTTCGAGCGAGCACGGGAAGGTGGTATCGGACGCGCGGGGAGAGGTCACGCGCGGCCTGGAGGTGGTCGAGTTCGCCTGCGGCATCCCTCATCTACTCAAGGGCGACTACAGCGAACAGGTGGGCACTGGCGTGGACACGTACTCGATGCGCCAAGCGCTGGGCGTGTGCGCGGGAATCACGCCATTCAACTTCCCCGCCATGGTGCCGATGTGGATGTTCCCCATCGCTATCGCCTGCGGCAACACCTTCGTTCTCAAGCCCTCCGAGCGCGATCCATCCGCCAGCCTGCACCTGGCCAGCCTGTTCAAGGAAGCAGGCCTGCCCGACGGGGTGTTCAACGTGGTCCATGGAGACAAGGTCGCGGTGGACGCGCTGCTCAACGATCCGCGCATCGCCGCGGTCAGCTTCGTGGGGTCCACGCCCGTCGCCGAGTACATCTATCGCACCGGGACGGCCTCCGGGAAGCGCGTGCAAGCGCTGGGCGGCGCCAAGAACCATCTGGTGGTGATGCCCGATGCGGATCTCGAACAGGCCGTCGATGCGCTCACCGGCGCGGCCTACGGCTCGGCCGGCGAGCGCTGCATGGCGATCTCGGTCGCGGTCGCGGTAGGAGCGGTCGCTGATCCGCTGGTCGAGCGGCTGGCCGAGCGCGCCCGCAATCTCAAAATCAACGCCGGCACCGACGAGAGCGCCGAGATGGGGCCGCTGGTCACCAAGCAACACTTCGACAAAGTCAACGGGTACATCGCCACCGGCGTAAAGGAAGGGGCCAAGCTCGTCGTGGACGGCCGGGGCGTTAAAGTGCCGGGTTACGAGCGCGGCTTCTTCCTAGGCGGGTGCCTGTTCGACCGGGTGCAGCCCAACATGACCATCTACCGCGAGGAGATCTTCGGTCCGGTGCTGTCGGTGGTGCGCGTGCCCGACTTCGACGCGGCGGTGCAGCTCATCCACGGCCACGAGTACGGCAACGGCGTGTCGGTCTTCACCCGCGACGGCGATGCCGCGCGCGAATTCGCCTCCCGCATCCAGGTCGGCATGGTCGGCATCAACGTCCCCATCCCAGTGCCCGTGGCGTACCACAGCTTCGGCGGCTGGAAGCGATCGCTGTTCGGCGATCACTGCATGCACGGCCCCGAGGGTGTGCGCTTCTACACCCACCTCAAGACCATCACCAGCCGCTGGCCCACCGGTATCCGCAAAGGCGCCGAGTTCGTCATGCCCACCATGAAGTAGCAGGCCGCGCATGCTCAGACGCGCCGCTGCCCTGTGCGCCGCTGTGTTGATCCCGGCGGCGGGCGCGAGTGCAGCAGGAACCACCTGGGACAAGAACGCGGGCTGGTTGCAGGAGCAGATTCAGGCTTGCGCGCAGCGCACCGGCGGATTCTCTTGTACCTACTTTCCGGCGCGGGCGTTGAATCAGCTCTTCGGCATCGGTGAGTTCTGTGACGCAGAACGCTGCCTGCGGTCGCACGAGATCGCGGCTCAGATCGCGAAAGATGCGCAATGGACCGTCCTGGGGAAGGCCAGCGACCAGGCCATCCTCACCCAGGCCCACGAGATGGCCACCGGAGGGCTACCGGTGATCGCGGTCCAGACCGCGACCGACAAGGGGATGATCGCGATCGTCATGCCGGGCAAGCCGGTTACCTCTCAGAGCTGGGGCAGGAAGGTACCGCTGGCGGTGGGCACGCGCCTGGACAAGCCCGAGGCCTCGGTCTATAGCCAGGGGCTCAGTTACCTGTTCTCCGATCCCTCGAGGGTCACGCTGTACGTCCAGAAGTAGGGAGTCCGTCATTCCGGGCGCGGCGCGACAGCGGCGTGACCCGGAATCCAGTCATGGAGATACATCCTGGATTCCGCCCCCGTTCGCGTACGTCGTCGCTTCTTCCTTCCCCCCTCGCGGGAGAGGGCTGGGGTGGGGGAAATCAATCATTCCAAAACCCCAGATGTTCAGCCGCCGCCTCATCCTCGAGCACAGGCCCAATAACCTCGATGCGTCTCTGGCCCCGCGCGAAGACCTCCCGGCAAGGCAGCGAGAAAGTTGGGTTGTCGGGATGATTGCCCGTCATCGCCAGCAGCCGCTCCTCGGATAACGCATACACCACGCGCGAAATTCCCGACCAGTACACTGCTCCGGCGCACATGGCGCAGGGTTCGGCGCTGGTGTAGAGGGTGGCGCCAGCAAGCCGTTGCGGTGAGAAGCGGCGCGAAGCCTCGCGCACAGCGATAAGCTCAGCGTGCCCTGTGGCATCGCCGTCCGGCCAACCGAAGGCGTTTTCCGCTTCGGCAAGGACTTCGCCATCGCCCGCTACCACTAGCGCGCCAAACGGGTGCTTCCCGCGCGCCTTGGCCTCCGACGCGAGCGCGATCGCCCGACGCAGATAACGCAAATCATATTCGGTCATGGTGTCGGAAACGGCGCTAGCGCCGTTGCAATGTACCTGCTTCAGTCGAAGGTCAAGAGTACTCCCTTCTCCCTCCGGGAGAAGGGCTGGGGATGAGGGAAAACCCGGCACAAAGATGAGGGGTGAGGGGCTCCGGCCCGGTGGTGGCATCCCTCTCTCAACGGTCGCCAAAATGTTAAAGGCTTAGAAGATATCCGTAGGCCCCCGTGTTACCTTGACGGGGACGACCCAAGAAAGCCGATGCAGACGGGGTGAGAGCGTCGGAGTTTATCCAGCATCGGTACAGGAACCGACGCGCAGCACAACGTTAGCTTTCTTGCAGAGGACCAAATGCGCTACCAATCCAAGTTGACGCTCTGGGGTGTTCCGCTAGTTTCAATCGCAATTGGTCCAGATATCGCGTCCGGTCAGGCGCGCGGAGTTGCCCGAGGCGTTGTCGCGATTGGTGATGTCGCGCTGGGGATCGTGGCGTCAGCTTCAACCCCGCTGAGGCACGGCGGAGGCGATCGCCTCGAATGTGTCCGTTATTAGTCTCCGCGCTCCACATGCAGAGCGGAGGTGCCATTAGCACCGCGGCCAGGATGCCTTGCGACCGGCACGCAACGCTACAAGGATCTCCATGACCCAATCACCTGCTGCGCGACAGGTGTTCCGCCTGTTCCTCATCAAGCCCTCGCACTACGACGACGACGGCTACGTCATCCAGCGGGCGCGCTCGTCCATTCCCGCGAACACGCTGGCGGCGTTATACGGGCTTGCACTGGACTGTGCGCAGCGCCGCGTGCTGGGCGAGGGCGTGGAGCTTCGGATCACCGTTTGGGACGAGACCAACACCCCATCAAGCCCGCAAAAATCATCGCGCAGATCCGGGAGGCCGGGGGTCACGGGCTGGTCGGTTTGGTCGGCGTTCAGACCAACCAGTTCCCGCGGGCGATCGATATTGCGCGGCCGTTGCGGGCGGCGGGCATCCAGGTCTGCGTCGGGGGGTCCCACGTAAGCGGCTGTATCTCGATGCTACCGGACATGCCGCCGGAACTGCGTGACGCGATGGAGCTCGGCATCTCTCTGTTTGCCGGCGAGGTGGAGGGGCGCCTGGAAGATCTGCTGCGGGCGGCCTACCGCAACGCGCTGCAGCCGCTGTACAACTTCATGAAAGATCTCCCGGGCCTCGAGGGTGCGGCGGTGCCGTTTCTGCCGTTAGACGTCGTTCGGCGCACCAGCGGACTGCGGACGAGCTTCGACGCCGGAAGGGGTTGCCCCTTCCTGTGCAGCTTCTGCACGATCATCAATGTCCAGGGCCGGAAATCGCGCAGCCGCAGCGCCGACGATGTGGAGCGCATCGTGCGCGCCGATCTTGCGCAGGGCGTGCACAACTTCTTTATCACGGACGACAACCTAGCGCGAAATCAAGGCTGGGAAGCTATCTTCGACCGTCTAATCAGGATGCGAGAGGAGGAAGGGCAGCATATCCGCATCGTCGCGCAGGTGGACTCCATGTCCCACAAGGTTCGCGGTTTCATCGAGAAGGCCGGTCGGGCCGGCGTCAACCGAGTGTTCATCGGCCTGGAGAACATCAACCCCGACTCGCTGAAGGAGGCCAAGAAAGCCCGAACCAGATCAGCGAGTACCGCACCATGCTGCAGGCGTGGCATCGCGTCGGGGCGCTCACCTACGCCGGCTATATTCTGGGGTTTCCGGGCGATACACCGGCCTCGATCGAGCGCGACATCGGCATCATCCAACGGGAGCTGCCCATCGATCTGCTGGAGTTCTTCATCCTCACGCCTCTGCCGGGCTCCGCCGATCACAAGAAACTCTATCTGGCCGACGTAAAGATGGAGCCTGACATGAACAAGTATGACGTGGTGCACGTCACCACGCGCCATCCCACCATGTCTGACGAAGAGCTTCTCGCGATCTACCGCAAGGCGTGGGATCTCTATTACTCGCCCGAGCACGTAGAAACGGTGCTGCGCCGCGCCAAAGTGTGGGGCTACGATCCGCGCGACATGATGATGAAGCTGCTCGTGTTCCACGCCATCCCGAGCCTGGAGCGAGTTCACCCCCTGGAGGGCGGGCTGTTTCGGCGCAAGTTCCGGCGTGACCGTCGGCCCGGGATGCCCATCGAGACCCGGTTCGCGTTCTATGGCCGCTACGCTTGGGACATCCTCTGCAAACACCTTCGCTTCGCGGGCATGTACTCCCAATACCGCCGCACACTCAGGCGCGTAGTCCAAGACACGACCCCTTACATGGACACCGCCATGGCTCCGGTGCGAGAGGCGGAGTTCCAGACGCTGGAGATATACAGCTCGACGCGCGGGGCAAAGTCCGTGGTGGAAAAACTGCGGCGACGCTCCGCGGCGCGCGCCGACGCCGCCCCCGTTGCCTCCGCAGAACCAGGGTGACGCGCCGCGGCCGGTTCGCACCTATCCAAGCGCTGCGGGCGGTCACCACAACCGCGGTAGCTATGGGGTGCTAGGGATAGTCTCGACGACGATTTCGCGAAGGTGCCTGACGTTGACGTCCTGGTTGACGTTGGTGCCCGTATTGATGTGGTGTTCTGATCGACATCGCCCCGAAGCACGTCGTGGCGACGCACATAGTTGATACCTAAAAGGCCGAAAACGGTTCAATGCCGCTGCCCTTTGAACCACTTCACGGCGCCTCGCCACATACCGGGTAGGCATGTTAACGAGGAGATGAGCCGTGATCCCTTTCTTAGAGCGACTGAAGACCAGCGGGCTGATGGCGGCAGTAGGCCTTGCCATCATCGCCCCGTATGCCGGCTATGCAAAGCAACCGCAGCCGCCGGCGCCGTGCCACCCCAATCCCCATGCCGAAGAGGACAAAGAGAGGATTCTGGAACGCGGAGACGTTCGTCACCTCCCCGAGCGGCTCCGAGCTCGGCTCGCCGACTTGGCCGCGCGGCCGCACAGTCAGCTACCCACGCAAGCGTATGCCGAAGCGGATAAGCCGAGTCAGCTCTTCCAGTACTACTTGCTGGATACAAACGGCTTCGAGCCCAACCCGTTCACGGCTCGCATCGTTGGCGTCAACGAGTCTGCGATGCTGACGGCTACAGGACCCGAGTGCGGCCTGCCCACCATCGGTGCCGTGCGCGTGGTTCTCGAGCCCAAACCCGGCCTTCCGACCGATCCGAATGATGTCGAGGCGTTCATCGACATCTTCACCGATATCGCCGGCCTGTTTGTGATCAACAACGAGAGCGGTTGGTACGAAGGGTGGATGATCCACGATCTGCGAGTTGCTCCCGTCGCCGCGCCGCATTCGGACGGCCGCCCACAATTTGGCACGATCACCGCCGCCGATGCGGCCGCCCTCCGCGCAATGGGGAGCCACCATAACGTCCCAGGCCAGATCTTCACCGTGGATGGCAACGCAGTGCGCTTCCCAACCAGGGACGACCACTTCCCGGACCGTCAGAGCAACGTCGTCCCCATTCAGCTCAGCATGGGCGCGTGGAACACACTGCAGCAAAGCGATGGTCACGCGTACTGGGAGTTCAACTACACGACCAACTGGATTCATCCGCTGTATGAGCTTCCCTTCACCGGTGGCCTTCCCGGCACTTTCGAAGCGGGTCAGCTCGGTGCCTTGCAGTCGATTGTCCCGGGGTCTGGGCCTGGGGGCGTAAAGAATGATCCGGTGCGCTACGGTGACAATCCGAACACCGCGGGCGTGCTCCAAGCGTCCGGTCCGCGTGACCCGGATAAATTTGATGCAGACATCGACTCACAACGCGAATTCCGTCAGCGCTTCATCCCCAGCGGTCTCACCAAAGAGGTATTTCTGGACATCTACGAGCGGGTGACTTCATTCGAACCAGCCGTCACCGACTTTAAGCAGCGTCTGTTCGATGCCTACGCCGCCGAGGTCGCGAGAGTGGATACCAATGGCGACGGTATCGTCTCAGCGGCAGAGGGAGACGTGGACACCGCTTCGGATGGTTTCCCGGACAACAAACGATTGTTCGTCCCCGCGACCGAGTTTAACCGCTTCGCGGTCACGCGGGAAATCAACGACGGCCTACTGGCTCCGCGTTTCGCTCCCAGCCAAAAGGCTTGGGTGCTATCGGGATCCCTCGTGCCGGTCCGCCCCGCCGTGCCTGCTTCCGCCGGCCGCGACAGCGACGATCGCTGAGCAGTCAGGCGGACACTTCGTCCGTGCCGTACTGGTGTGCCGCTGAAACTGTGCTGAATCCACTGCCGGCTGGCGACGCCATTTGCAGTGCAGAGGTTCGAGTAAGCGACGCAGCTTGGAAGATGACGGGCGGACGGGCGGGTAGTCGCGTCCTTTTTAGTCCAGGGCGGCCTCTCTTGTCACCGAACGTTCGTTTTCTGAGCCCGTAGCGTTGAGGAAGATACGGACCCGCAACCCGTGACCACCTTCCCCGTCTTCGAGTGCGATCCTGCCACCACATTGCTCGGCGACGCGCTTGACGATCGCCAAACCGAGACCACTTCCGTCCGTGGTCTGATCCATGCCGCGGTAAAAGCGATCAAAGACTCTGTCCCGCTCGTCGGGTGGGACGCCGCTTCCGGTGTCGATGACCTCCAGTTCTACAGTAGGTCCGCGTTGACGCAGGTTGATATCCACTCTCCCTCCGCTCGGCGTGTACCTAATTGCGTTATCTACGATGTTCATAAGCATGATTCTGAACGCCTCTGGGTCACCGGTCACCAGCATGGGCTCATGCTCGGTGCTGCCGAGATCGACTCCCCGCGCCTTCGCAAGAGGCCACAGCTCGCCGATCACGCCTATCGCCACTTGCGACAAGTCCAGAATCCGAGTCGGTCTCCTGGCGGTGTCCGGGTCGAACCTCGCCATGGTCAGTAGCTGGTGAGCCAGATGCGTCAGTCGCTCGATCCCACGCCTCAGCTGGGTCAGTGCGGCGCTGCGCTCCGCAGCAGTGTCGGCGGATTGCACGAGTTCGAGCTGGAGCTGGAGCGCCGCTAGGGGCGTCCGAAGCTCATGGGCTGCATCGGCAACAAAATGCTTTTGCCTGGTGATCTCCCGCTTGAGGCGAAGCAACAACTCGTTAAGCGCCTTGACGAAGGGCATCACCTCTGTCGCCTGATTCTCGATGACCATCGGCTGGAGCTTGTCACCGGTTCTGGCGGCGAGCGCGCCAGTCACCTCGGCCAACGGCTTCAGTCCCTGCCTGACAGTGACCCAGACTAAGATGACCAGCGCAACCACTATCGGAATTGTTGGTATCAAAATGCGCGCCACGATACGCATTGCAATGCTGGCGCGCGCCGCGATGGGCTGTGCGACCTCAACTGTCCCGCCGCTTCCGACCCCTATGTATACCCGCCACGGCTGGCTGTCCCAGATCACCGTGGCATAGCCCTCGCTTCCAGCCGCGGGTGCTAGCCTGTCCCGAGCGAGGCCGAACAGAGGCAGCCCATTGCGGTCCCATGCGCTGACAACGATCCGCTCTTCTTCTTGATCATCCGGAGGCTCTGGCTGTGTAACGGTTAGATCTTCCTGTTCGCGCAGCGAGAGAGCGATCTGCTTAAGCTGCTGATCAAACAACTCGTCTACTTCATCGCGAGCCCGAGCGTAGATAACCGCTGTCGCGATGACCCCGCTGAGCAGCACTCCAGACACAAGCCACGCCAGAAGCCGACGGCGGATGGACCACATCATCTTGGCTTCGGGACCATATATCCGACGCCACGCACGTTCGCAATCACATCGGGGCCTAGGCGCCTGCGAATGTGGTGGACCCGAACCTCCACTGTATTGCTCTCAATACTGTCTTCCCAGCCATAGAGGTGCTCTTCGAGTTGGCGGACGGAAAGTATTTGGCCGGGCCGCTCCATCAGCGCGTGCAATAACGCGAACTCGCGCGACGGCAATGAGTGGACCTTGCCCTTATATGTTACCTCCCGTGTGGACAGGTCCAGGGTGAGATCTCCGCTCGTCAGTTGCGGTGCGGCATTGCCCGCTCGCCTCCGCGCCAAGGCGCGCACCCGAGCCGCGAGCTCTCCTAGGTCAAAGGGCTTGACCAAGTAGTCGTCAGCTCCGCTGTCCAGTACCCGGATCCGGTCCGCTACTTGGTCTCTTGCGGTCACGATGAGCACCGGAATGTTGTTGGTTGTCGCTCTTAGGCCTCGCAGCACTTCCGTTCCGGATTTCCGCGGTAGTCCGAGATCGAGTAGTAGCAGATCGTGAGAGTGAGTTGACAACGCTGACTCTGCGGCGACACCGCTGGTCACCCAGTCGACCACGAAGCCGTGCTTTTTCAGGCCATCACGGATGCTTTGGCCAACCATCAAATCGTCTTCAACGAGCAACAGCCTCACTTTAGATATCCCCCGGAACCAAGGGCCACCGTACGCTATGGAGGGTGTCTACAGCCTCTTGTTCAGCGGTATTTCTATCATAGACCCGCAGCCGGACCCATGTACGGTGAAAGGGATGCACCATGTTGCTATCCTTTCGCGCACCTTACGCAGAGATACTTACCATTGGCTTAAAAAGCAGCCCACTGAAAGCCGACGAACGGAGGCAAAATCAGCGGCACGATTAATACTGATCGGGAGACACAGCTGACGACTTCAGCTAGAGGGAAGACTCGCACGGGGCCCCGGGTAAGCATCAGGCTGCGTGTACAAGGCTCCTCTCCGCGCGCCCGTTAGGACCGTTCTAAAGCGCTCAGTTACTGAACATCAGACCCCGTCATGTACCGCAGCCTGATCATTGGACTTCTGTGCTACGTGCTCACCGGTGTCGTTGTGCTGACGTTCGGGTCTGTCAAGAGGCAAATCGACGAAGCCGTCGCAGATGTACGCGAAACACCCTGCATCGGCGACGACTCGGACGGTCGTTCGGTTTCCAAAACAAAGGTTCTTTTGTTTCGCGTTGCGTTGTCGCTTGCAGTTGTACTGCTCTGGGGCCGCTTCCTAGTTTTCGTGCTGAAGGCGCATCCGGACAAGATCGCCCATGCGGTAGAGAAACAGGCTGAGCGTTCGCCCCTCGTTTTGGGGCGCGGCAAAGGTCGTTTGCGGCCGTGATCGCCTGATCACTAACTGCTCAGATCCCCGGATAACTCGCACTGGTGACCGGTAGCTCGCAGCTGTAGCACGGGGTCTCTTTGCGACGTCAGCGACGACCGGCCTGCTGGATACCGCTTCAGAAGCAACTGACTTGCAAAGTTGAGTTTCGTATCCATGGCGGACTTGGTTGAGCAGCCGATGGAAGGCACACCCATCTGGCAGTCACGTGGCATAGTCATCTTCGTATCACTGCTTTGCCTCGCTTGGATCGTTCTGGGGCTGGTCGGGCATGATCCCTGGAAGCCCGATGAGGCTTACAGCTTCGGCCTAGTGCTCAGCGTTCTGGAGGGCCGCGACTGGGTCGTCCCAATGCTCGCGCACGAGCCCTTCATGGAGAAGCCGCCGGTCTATTACTTGACGGCAGCCCTCACCGCCAAGGCGTTTGGTGCGGTGCTGCCGCTCCACGATGCTGCGCGGCTCGCGACCGGGCTGTACATGGCGCTGACCTTCATCGTCGTCGGTCTGACGGGCCGCGAACTCTTTGGGAGAGGCCAAGGCTGGATGGCGCCCCTCATGCTAGTCAGCAGCGTCGGCCTGCTGCAGTGGGGGCATTTGCTCGTGACGGACGTTGCGCAGCTCACGGGGTTCGCGCTGGCCTTCTATGGGCTAGCGCTCGGCCTGCGACGGCCGCATTTGGGCGGCGCGTGGCTGGGCACTGGGGTCGGTCTCGCATTCATGTCGAAGGGCCTGCTCGCGCTGGGGTGCTTCAGTATCCTCGTGGTCCTTCTCCCTCTGCTGTCTACCCGGTGGCGCTCCCGCGACTACGCGCGCAGCCTTCTCGTTGCTTGCTTGGCCAGCCTGCCCTGGCTGGTGATCTGGCCGGCGATGCTATACCAGCGTTCGCCAGACCTCTTCATGGGCTGGTTCTGGGACAATAACTTCGGGCGCTTCCTGGGCCGGAACGCGCTGGGCCCGGCCAGCAAACCCTTCTATGTCCTCGTCACCCTCACGTGGTTCGCCCTGCCCGCATGGCCCCTAGCGTTGAGCGCGGTGTGGAGGGCACGCCGTGACATCGCATCGCGGCCGGAACTGCTGTTGCTACTTGCGGAATGCGCCGTAATCCTTGGGGCGCTGAGCCTGTCGCGCCAGGGACGCGACCTGTATGTCCTGCCGTTGCTGGTTCCCCTCTCACTGCTCGCGCTTCCCGGCCTGTCGTACCTGGGGCACGGTACGGCCAAGGCTATCTCAGCAGGGGCGATCGCCGTGTTCCTGGTGCTGGGGCTCGCGGTTTGGCTCTCCTGGGCGGCACTGGACCTGTCTGTCCCGAACGCCTTGCACGAGCGCCTGATTCGCTTCCAGCCTTCATACACTCCAGCGTTTGATCTGGCCACGTTTGGGCTTGCGCTGGCGTTGACGGCGAGCTGGCTCTGGGTGGTGTTCCGTTTCCCCAAGACCCAGGCACGACCCGCTGTAATGTGGGTAGCGGGGATCACGATGGTCTGGGGCCTGGTCGCCGTCTTGTTCATCCGTTACGTGGATACGGGCCATAGCTACCGGCGGATGATCGCCGAACTGAAGGCACAGCTCCCCGTCGATTACCACTGCATGGCATCGCACAACCTTGGCGAGCCACAGCGGGCGATGCTCCACTACTTTGCTGGCATCTTGACCTACCGCGAGGACCAAGCATCGTCACACGCGCGCCCGTGCGACGTACTGCTAGTGCAGGGATTCACCAGCCAGATGTATCAGCCCAACAACCAGTGGGAGAAGATCTGGGAGGGCAGCCGATCGGGCGACAGGAAGGAGTTGTACCGGCTATATCGCCTGTCGGACCCGCTTGCGGCCTCCCGTGCACCGGCCGCGAAAGCCCGCCCGGCGGGGTAGGGCCGGGGGGCCATCAACCAGACGCAGCCGTCACCTTCGCAACTGCCGCCTAGGGACCAGCATGGTCGAGCAACACGCTATCGTGATCGCTGCCCTCTCAGATTCGTCAGATCCCTCAAAGCGGACACAAACATGTAATCCAAGAGGAGCACCCGCGTGCATCGCAGTAGGCGGGGCCTACGATTATCGAGGCAGCCAACACTCCGCCCATCCAACACATTAATTGTGGCAGCCACCTAGTACATCTAGAGTGTGATGTCATCATCAGCCTCACCGATACAACCGTTCAAATGTACCTCTTCCCGAGCCAGCGAAAGACACGCTTTGCCTTCTGTGTGCAGTAAGCCCAAAGAATTTATGCACTTTCCGAAGCAACAGCGCGGTTCTTATGGCTTGGACGAAATGAAAAC
>JBGPOV010000023.1:0-40384 GCA_041488255.1 Gammaproteobacteria bacterium
CACTTCGCGTACTACCGCTCTCTTCCGCCAGCGGGAACGGATCGTTGGTGTCAGCCTTTCCCGCCCGTCAACGCATCACCCTTCCTGGACGACACGCGGAAGACCCATGCCCGCGCCGCGACTGATTTCGCAGCTTGATGCCCGACTGTCGAGTCACGAGTCGGGATGCCCCGCTTCGAAACAGATGCCGACATAGCGGAGCGCCGAAATCGATCGGAACACCGCGCCACGGTCATTGGGCGCACGTCGCGTGCGCCGGATCTGCAACGGGTGTTTGGCACCAGTTTGGCACGCAATCTGGTTGTTAGTATACGCTTACTTGTAGCTGTGCTGCTGACGTGGCGTCCCCACGGGGATTCGAACCCCGGTTACCGCCGTGAAAGGGCGATGTCCTAGGCCTCTAGACGATGGGGACCGAGCTAGAAACCGGAGACTCGAAACTAGAGATTAGGCGAGATACAGAACCCGATTCGACCGATCCCCAGCCGCTGCGTCTCCAGCGTCTAGATTGGTGGAGGTAAGCGGGATCGAACCGCTGACCTCTTGCATGCCATGCAAGCGCTCTCCCAGCTGAGCTATACCCCCACGCGGAGGTGCGCATTATACGCAAGGCCTTCTGGCCCTGCAAACGCCTGCCGGACAATCACTTAGGCGGGAAACCGCGCCAGCTCTTTCTGCATTCGGGCGATGACTTCGTCGCGTCCGATCAACTCCAGGGTGGCGTCTATGGAAGGCGTCTGGGTCTCGCCGGTGACCATCACCCGAAGCGGCATAGCGACCTTGGCCATCTTGAGCTTGTGCGCCTCGACCGCCCACTTGAGTGCCGCGCCGATGTCCGCCTTGGTCCACGGCACTTCCCGGAACCGGCCCACCAGCGCTTCGAGTGCCGCGCGCGATTCGGCCGAGTAATGTTGTGCGCGCAACGCGTCGGGCGGCGTCAGCCGGCGGAAGAAGTACACTGCGGCGTCAGCGAGCTCCTCCAGCGTGTTGACTCTCTCCTTGAGCAGCTCGACCACCTGGCCCAGCGATGGCCCGTGGTCCGGATCGCAGCCGTCCGCAAGCAGGAACCGCTTCACCAGAGTTGCCAAGCGCGTGTTGTCCGCAGCCTTGAGATATTGCGCGTTCATCCAAAGCAGCTTTTCCGGGTTGAATTGCGCGGCCGAGCGGCTGATATGCTCCAGGTCGAACCACTCGACGAACTGCCCCACCGAGAAAATCTCTTCGTTGCCGTGCGACCAGCCCAGGCGCGCGAGATAGTTCACCAACGCCTCCGGCAGGTAGCCATCCTCGTCGTACTGCATCACACTCACCGCGCCGTGGCGCTTGGACAGCCGCTCCCCGTCCGACCCCAAGATCATGGGCACGTGCGCGAATTTTGGCAGCGCCGCGTCCAGCGCCCTGAAGATGTTGATCTGGCGCGGCGTGTTGTTGACGTGGTCGTCCCCGCGGATGACATGGGTGATGTTCATGTCGAGGTCGTCGACCACGACGCCAAAGTTGTAGGTGGGCACGCCGTCTGCACGCAGGATGACGAGATCGTCCAGCTCGCTGTTCTGAACGATGATAGTGCCCTTCACCAGATCATCGACGATGACTTCGCCGTCCAGCGGATTTTTGAACCGCACCACCGGTGTAACGCCGGGCGGGGGCGTCTTACCCTGCGCGTTCCCGGGGCGCCAGCGGCCGTCGTAGCGCGGCTTCTCGCCACGCGCGCGCTGCGACTCGCGCATGGCGTCGAGTTCCTCTTTGCTGGCGTAGCAGGGGTACGCGTTGCCCGCGCGGATGAGCTGCTCGGCCACCTCGCGATAGCGGTGCAGCCGCTGCATTTGATAGAAGGGGCCCTCGTCGTAGTCCAGGCGCAGCCATTGCATGGCATCGAGGATGGCCTGGGTGGATTCCTGGGTGGAGCGCTCGCGATCGGTGTCTTCGATGCGCAGCACGAACACGCCGCCGAGCTTGCGGGCGTAGGCCCAGGAGAACAGCGCGGTGCGCGCGCCGCCGATGTGAAGATAGCCGGTGGGACTCGGAGCGAAGCGTGTGCGAACCATGGCTGAGCGTTGTGGTGCGAGCGCGCTCTGTCGCTAGCAGCCGGTTGTTACGACGGTGGTGAAATCCGGGGGCTCTCCCTGCGTGATCAGCGCTGGAAATCCAAGTTGTTCCGCTGTTTCGCCTCGGTTCACGGTTATGGTCATTGTCTAAGCCGGGCAGCGCGGAGTATAGCCAGCGGGTTGCGAGTTTTCCACAGTATCCCCGATTGTGTCCGTGGCACAGCGCAGGTGCTTTAGCTAGAATACGGCTTCCGTTGCGCCGGGTTTCGCCACTGGCGATGCGGGCGGTTAGCTCAGCGGTAGAGCACGCGCTTCACACGCGCGGGGCCACTGGTTCGATCCCAGTACCGCCCACCAAAAACAACAACTTAGGGACTCTCCACCTTGGTCATAGCGCACTGAAGTGCGGTTGAAGTGCAGATCCTGTGAGCCTCATTCCGTCAGATTAGCACTTTGGCTGAACCTCGATTACGCTATGCGAATGACATATCTCTCAATTCGACCAAGAGCACATTGTCGGGAATCCACTTGAGCGATGTGCGTCTAGTCGCGATTTGCGACATCCTTGGTTTCAAAAACCTTCTCAAGTGTAACCCGCTCGACAAAGTGGTAGACGATACCATCGGATGGTCCATGCGCGCGCTTCAGCAGGCGATTGACAGAGGCAGCTTTCCTTCCAAAGTGCCCCGAAAAGCAGAGACTCAGATAAGTAAGCACATCGGGGTGACCTGGTTTTCCGACACAGTTCTTATCTACTCGCTGCGCAACGATGATCAAGCCATTCAAGAGTTGATTATGACGGTCGGATGGCTCATCTTTGGGACGATGCTCTATGGGCCACGGATCCGAGGAGGAATCTCTTACGGTGAAGCGCGGATAGACCCAGAGAAGTCGATCTTCGTCGGCAAAGCCATTGCGGATGCGCACTGTTTGGAACGACGACAAGAGTGGTCTGGGGCGGCTTTGACAGAATCTGCTCGCGACAGGATTCCGGAGGACGCTCGCTCTGGTAGATCCGCGGATTGGTGGGTCATCCCATATAACGTCCCCCTCAAGGACGGCTCGACAATCAGTACGCTAGCGGTTAACTGGACACGGGGGAAGCATAGGCTGGACTGGCGGCTGCACTGGTCTGAGCACGTGGATGATCCTACTGACGCCGACTGTCAGGACAAACCAGAAATCTGCCGGAAGTTTCTCAACACGAAGGCGTTTCATGAGGCGTGCTGTCGGCACTGCAATCCCCTGCCGCGTATTGTTGCGTAGGGGTTTGAGATGCGGGCCCCTGTCACCAGCTCCGCTGGCGTCGGGAGGGCCGCGGGCCAGTGGGGTAGAACTGGCCCCGTAGCCGGCCATGACGCATGGACTGCCCCAACCCGGAAGGAGGGAACGGGTGGGTCGACGCCCGGCTCTATGGCCAGCCTGTCTCGAGACCGGGCGCTATCAAGGAACTCAGAACACTTGCGCCTCGCGCTTGCGGTCCAGGTGCCAGCGCGCTGCTTCGAGCAACTCACCCGCCATTTTTCCGTGATAGCACGCAGGGCACAGCTCGTGGTATGGCCGTTGCGCGCGGAACGTGATCTGGCACCCGCGGCACCAGGTCGTTTCTAGGAATTCGCGCAGGCTGTAGATGCGGGCCTGGTTGCCGGGCCGACTCATCGCTTAAGCCCAGCTCCCCGGGTTGCACCGAGTCTGCTTCGATTTGCCCCCGGGGGCTGGGGTGGAACGCTTCATCGCAATCGCCGGCCGCTCGCCAGCCGAAGTTTCAAGCGGGCGAAATACAGCGCGTCGTCGTCGCCCCTGGCCTCGAGCTGGTCGAACTCGTCGCAGAGTTTTTCGATCTCCGCGGACTCGACGTCGGTCAGATCGCGCTTCTCCGCATCCGCTTTGGCCAGTATGGCCGATGCGAGGCCGGCGACCGCCCCCATGCGAGCATTGCTCATGGCGCTCTGCCGTTACGGCCGCACTGCCAGCGTGACCGCCCAGGAGAGCGTCGCGCCACCGCCGCGCGGCGTGATCGCCTTGGCCCACTGGCCCTGGCCGCCGGCGCGGATCTTCAGGCGATAGGTGGTCTGGTCGGTGCCGAACTTCTCATGCATGGATTTCTCGAGCCGGATTTCCTGTCGAAGAGCGATTAGATACTCGTCGAAGTCGCACAGCACGATGTCGCCCTGCGTGCCGAGCGTCGGGAGCTTCTCGGAGCACACCACAGGGCGGCCCATGATGAACAAGTTCGTGCCGACCGATGTCACTGTCCGATTGACTCCGGGCATGTCGACGCCTTGCTCCTGGGACGTGGTGTAGAGCTGCTGGCGCACGCTCGGCGAGACCACCCAGATCGCGGTCTTCTCGCACGAGGGATGCAGGCGACCCATCATGCTCAACAGATTCGCGCCAATCACCGTCGCGGTGCTCTGCGAGGATTCTTTCGCCACGACGATCAGCGATGGGGAGTTGAGCACGCCTAGCGGTGTCCCCGCGCCGTTGCCGAACAAGAACGCGTAATCCATGTGGAACGATAGCGCGGCGATCATGACCTCGCTGATCCACGCGTCGCTGGACGTTGCGTCCTCGAGCAACTCATTCGAACAGGGAACGTAAATTACGCCCTTGTTGACCCTTATATTCTCCGGAACGATCCGAACTTTTTGCGAGGTCAGCTGCTCTTCTTCCTGCGCCCATTGAATCTTGAGCCCAGCGATGCTGCCGCCGGAGTGATCACCCCCGACGTCGACCTTGCCGATCACCAGCATGTTCGATTTTGCGGGATAGACCGTGGCCCGGGGACGCACGATCTCGTCCTCAAGCGCGGCATCCCAAAGGCCCTGGATGAACTCGGGCGGCACCATGAACCCGCCTTCCGTGCCCTCGGTTTCGTTCTCGCCGCCGAAGTTGCGGATCAGGCGCTGATCCATGGGGTTGCCGCTGACGGTCCGGAAGAACTCGTTGAAGCTCTTGAACCCTCCGGTACCAGTGCCCAGCGCCGCGCCGAAGACGTCCCGGGCGCGATTGGACTTGGGCCGGCCCAACAGCGTGGCGCCCGAATAGCCGGGAAGGCCATCGCCGCCCATCGGATCAGACGGACGCGTCACCCGTCCGGTGGCGGATCTTGGCTGGCGATTTCCGGCCGAGTCACGGGCGGATTTCTCGCGCCGGATGTTCTTGAGCACTTCGACCGAGAGGTCGATCGCCTCCTGCTCCGCGCCCGCGAGCCGGCGCCCGTTGTTCTCGGCCATGGCAATGATCTTCTCGCTCGCATCCGCGATGGTGGTCTCGGCCGCGAGTAAGTCTTCCCACGACGCGGCGGGAAGAGGCGAATCGAGAAGGCGTGCACCATTCATACGCAGATTCTGTTCCGCTAGTGCTTGGATGTTGTCCATCTACGTGTCCTTGTCAAAAGAGGGTCGCGCCAGGCGGCCCGTGATGTCTTAGTGAAGCGGGCCCGGGTGCGGCCCCTCTCGCTGAGTTGCGATGTGCCAAGCGCCCTCGCCTTTGCCGGCGTAGATCACGGCATGAAGATGGATCGCCCAGATGACCGCACTGCCGAAACTGACTTTGATGCGCAGATAGCCGCGGCCCTCGGCCATCAACGTGCCCAGCAGCACGCGTTCCTGCGGCGAAACCTCGGCCAGGGCGGCCTGGATGAAGGCCTGCGCGCCTTCAAACACCTCGAGCTCAGCCAACTCGGCCTTGCGGGTGCCGGGGCCAGTGGCGACGAGCTGCGGATCGCGGCCGCGCACCATCCAATGCAACGCCAGCTCTGCCGGCGCCGTGGCTTTCACCTGCAACACCCAGCGGCCGACGCCCTCGGCGTCCTCCCGGAGGATCTGCTGCGCCACTGCGGGATTGGTGGAGGCCAAGGCCGTGAGGACCGAGCGGCTCAAGGCGCTCGCCGTTGTCAACATGATGGGGAGTTGCTCCAGGTCGACGGAATGGAGCTGCAGGCTTTCGCCAGTGTCTCGCTCGGCTTCGTTCATCGGTTGTGGTCTCCTTGCGCCTAGTTGTCGCCGAATTGCGACCCGGTTGCCTAGGGTCGCCGGTGGTGGTAGCACGCGGCTTACCCTTCCCACCCTAATTTCGCGACCGAAAAAGAAAGACTCGGCACGCGGTCGCCAAAACGCCCGTGTCAGCTGTTGACCCTCCATATGCGTCCATGGATGGGCGCCTCTGCCACGGCCTTCTGCTCTCCCACAGATTGTCCTGATTCCACATGGGAAAGGGGTAGTCGATATTTTTATGGGCCCGAAACCGCACAAAAGCGGGTCTTTTGTCTCGGTGTTTCAGGGGTGTTTTCTGCGCGTCTCATGCCCCAAGTACGTCTCTCATCGCCCCGCTCAATGTGTCGCTCCCGCGCGACGTGCGCGCGCGCGCCACACCCCCTATAACCCCTCATGCGAATGCGGCGCATTGACGCATGAGGGGGTTTTATGGGCCCCGCGTCGAATACCGCAATCAATATGCGGCGCATTGACGCACCCCCTCAGAAGTGAGCACGAGTTGCACAGACTGATGTCTGTTAGGCCGCGTGTAGCCTTGTTCTACGACGAGCCCGTCCTGTCGCAGGACTTCGAGCAGACGCCTAAATCTTGCGCTGGCCGCCTTCGTTTGCGTCAAAGTCGCGGGCCATTCGGCACGCTCACGAAGCGTATTGAGCGCGGTTCTCTGTCCCTGCATCGCGGCTGGGACGATTATGGGCGGTTTGTTGTCGGCACAGGACTTGATCGTGCGCAGGATCGCGGCCCGCTCCACGCGGTCGCGGTGCTGGCGGTCAAAGGCTGTTGCGCCGATTACCTCGCCGCCGAGGAACAGGTGCGCCTGCTCATCCCAGGCGAAGCGCATCGACTGGTTGTCCTGTCCCAGGTTCGATTTCTGCAGCTCGAGGATCAGCTCGCCGGTGCGCTGGCGCTCGCCGTCCTCCCCTTGGGTGGTCTCGGGGTATAGATACCAGCGGCCCCGCGCCGCGTTGTGCCACTGCGTGGATCCGCTGTAACCCTCGCCAATACCAGCGACGGCTGGCTTTGGAACGTGCCCGAGCAGCAGGACTGCGCCGTCGACCGGGATCGGTGCGAGCAGGGCGTTGTTGAACTGCTTCACCTCGCCGCGGTTGTTTTCGTTTCCGCCGAAGAGGTCCGCGATGCCATCGCCGACCAGCACATGGGTCCGCTGCGCGGCAATGCGTTCGCACAGATACCCGTGTGCTGCCGTCAGCGCATGCCCGGTGCGCGGGTCTTTCTCCCACAGCACGCTCGAGTGCCCAACCAGGTCGAGCACATCCAGCAACCCGCGCAGCGATGCGAGATCGACGCCAAGATGGGCGCAGATCCTGGCCAGGCGCCAGTGCAGCACCGCCTCGCGGTCCTCGCAGGAAAGATAGAGCACGCGGCGCCGCTGCACTTCCAGGCCGAAGAAGGACACGCCAGCGGCGATGCACACGGCGAGGTAAAGCGCGATGAGAGACTTACCTACGCCACCGTGCCCCGACAACAGCGTGGCGTACCCGCAAGGCAGCCAGTCGTCGATGATGAAGGCGGGGGGCTCGGGGTCGCTCTTGGCTAGCGCTGTCAAGTCCAGCGGTTCCGGCCAGCCCGTCGATCGATCTTCGCCGTTGGGTTGTTTGCGCGCCTTCCCCTTGGCCTCGGCTGTAGCGGGCTGCAGACCAATGGCCGTCAAATATTGCTCATCCGCGCGGGCGGCGCAATGCGAGTGCAGGCACTTGAAGTGTCCACGGGCGAACCCGCCGGTATTGGATGGCCAGTACGTCGTATCTCCGGCGCCACCGGGCATGGTGTGCTCGTCCGCGAAGGGGCACGTAATATCGACCCCGCCGTCCGTGCGCTGTCGTTTGATTAAGCCCCACTTGGCGAGGCGCTGGATAACTGGATTGGCGCTGCGGATGTCGTCCAGACGCTCGGCGCGGGTGTCGCCGGCGGCCGCCGCCGCATCGGAATAGATGGCCCGCTCGTCGAGCTCGTCGAGGAGATCAATGCGACGTCCGCGCACCTGTTGGACGTCGTAGGCTGCCCCGTTTACGCGACCAACGTAGTAGGACTGGGACAGGGTGAAGGATTCCGGCGCCAGCACACCGCCCAGCGCGCCATTGAGACGCGCCAACAATCGCTTGCGCCCTTGGGGTGGGCACTCGTGAGCCAGCGGCGCCAGCACGCGCCAGCGTGGCTTCTCGGGGGTATGCGAGGGGCTCGTGTAGAGCACCGCCTCCACGCCATTCTCGTGAAGCAGCATTGCCGCTTCGGTGATCGGCATCTGCTCGGCGTCGTAATCACCCTCAAGGCCGGTGATCTCGATCACGTTGCCATCCCATCGCAGAGAACCTTTGTCCGTGCGCAATTCGCCGAACCGAGCCAGCTTGATCAGCGGGCAGTCGGCCTTACTTGGATATTCCTGAGCCCCACGAAGATGCTCTACCAGCTCATCGAAAGTCCACGATCGCGCGCGAGCGCTGAAGGCGCTGGTGTCGTCGAAGATCGTGATCGTCATTCGCCCATCGTCTGGTTCAGGGGCATTCAATCACTTGCCTCCTCGGCGATGGCAGCCACTGTCTGGCGCTGTCGGGTTACATAAGAGCCCCTCATCCGTCGAGCCTATCGCCGCCGCGTCTTTTCCTTGTAGTCGCTATTTTTCGGGGCGCTTCTTCCACGCCTTCAGCCAAGCGTGCACCGTCTCAGCGTCCCGCCACGCCAGGATCCCGATGATCTGGGCAAGATCCCCGCCGGCCGCCGTGCTGAAGGGAACCGCGAAGGTGTCGTGCAGCAAGGGTATCGCTTCGTCCAACACCGACCACGGAATCCCGCCGCGCCTCGCCGCTGGCAGGCCTCGCACCTCGACGGTGTCTCCCGAAACGCTGCAGACGACTGCCCGCAGGAAATTCTCATCCGTCCGAATATGCTCAGCGATGCCTTTCAGCTCGATGAGGAATCGCTCGAACAGCGCCGCCCAGGTAGTAGGACTCGCGCCTTTGGTGGCACGATGCAAAGCGTCATCGAGGCAGGCACCGAGCAACGGATTGTCCGTTGGAGTGATAGCGTGCCGAAACGCTTGACCCTCCGCCCAAGTCTTAAACGGTTCGAGCCGGCCCGCGAGCTCAAGACGCCGCTCCGGACCCCGCTTGAGCAATGGCAGGAACCGAAAACGCAACGCCGGTCGCTGTGACTTCAACACGGCCTCGGCAGTTCTGCGCACCTCTTGCAGAGATGCGAGCGCCTGGGCTCGGTTCGGTGCGACCTCCGCCAGGTCGGACGCGGCCATGAAGTCGGCCCGGATGCGCGCCAAGATTTGCAGCGGCTTGTCCATTTTGCTGGCCGCAACGCGCTGCGACCCCTTGCGGGTTTTCTTGGCCAGAAAGGCGCGCAATGCCTTGACCTCTTCTTCGTTTAACTCTGCGATGACTTCGAACTGCGACTCATGCATTGTGAGTTCTGCTCCGCCACTGCTTGTCGAGCGCCTCTTGCGCGGCGAGTAGCTCTTGCTTCGCCGCCCAACACGCGTTGTTAAGCGTGCCCGGCAGGTAGCGATCCGCATGCCCTTCATACCCGCGCATGAGGTCAACGATCGCGAGCGCGCGAGCAAGACAGGCGGTAACGGCGTCCTGCAGCCAAGCCCTCGTCGGCTCGTCGCGGCTTTCGGCGTCGCGAAGATAGCCTATCTCACTCATCGCCGCCTCCCTCCTGAGTGCCGGCATGCGTCAGCGCGTCGAGTGCGAAATCTTCATCGAATCCCGATATCACCGGAGCTTCCATGGAGCGCAGCACCTGGTCAAGCCGGTACGCAGAGAGTTTCGACAAGTGCTCTATGGTGACGAAGACGTCAACAAGAGCAGAATGATCGCCTAGTAAAGGGGGGTCCGCAGCCATACGATGGATCGACCCCTGAATCAGTGCCAGTTGAGAGATGACGCCATAGACCGCGTTAGTCTGCCATCCGGCGAGAGAGCCGGCGGCCTTCTCTGGCGTTGCGGTCTTGGAGCGGGTGCTACGATTGGCCTTAGCCATGTGACACCTCCGAGTCCTTGACCGGGACGCTGAGCAGCTGCGCCAGGCGATAAATGCCGGCGTTCAGTTCGTGGAAATGGAAGGCGCTTTCAGTCTGGTCTTCGATTGCCCTGAAAATGCCTCGGTCCAGGCAGTTGTTGCGTTGCCTGCCGCCGGCGGCGAGAGCATAAACGACTGCGTTCTTGATTTGCCACTCGTCGACTATCTTGAGCATCCAGCTCACCAGCGCTTCGGCGCTGTCTAACGTCTCGGCGGTGGTACTCGCTTCGTTGGCGGGAACGGGAATAAGAGATGCTAACTTGCGATTTCGTGCAGAATTTGCCGCAGCCATGATGCGACCTCCTAATTAGGTTGCGTTGTGGTCAGGCGCTCCCGGGTGTTTCGGGCCCGGCGGCGCCGCTTACTTCAATGACTCTGCGGGCGTGTGTGCGGCTTTCTTGGTGCGCCCGCGTTGCGGGCGGTCAGCAGGACGTGGCAGTTCACCCTTCTCGGTGGCGGCCTCGAGGCGTGCGATGCACGCGCGCAGCGCGAGCTCAGTCACGAAACGGCGCTTTCCAATCTTGTAGGTTGTCAACAAGCCGTCAGCGACGAGTTGGAAGGTGCGCGTGCGCGTCCAGCCGCAGCGCATACCGGCTTCTTCGATCGAATAGGACAGGCGGGAAACGGTGCTGAGACTTTCTGACATGGGTGCCTCCCAAACGGAACGGCACCAGTAAAGCGCAAAGAAGCGAAATCAGGTAACCATATTTCGCACCTTACGCCCGGTTTTTTTTCTTCCCGCCCTGCCCTATTTGCTGGATGCGCCGGACAGACAGCCCGAAGCGCGGTTGAAGCTCTTGTGGCGTCAGCCTCTTCAACAACTCGCGTATCTGCCTGTCGCGTTGCCTTTTGGGCGATCCAAGCCAATATTGCGTGGCCTTGTCCCGTTGTTTGTTCCGGCTGAGTACAGAACGCCTGTGGGTGTCCACCATGGGCTGCACAGTACGGACTATGTCAAGAGTCGCTGACACCGCACCCCAGAAATTCCTCTTGTGCGTTGCCAACGTATCCTTGACCAGTTGAATCGCCCGGTCACGTTCACCGATCGCTTTTGCCAGCTCCTCCCTAAGGAGCCGGATCTCTTCGCGTTCGTCGATCATGCCGCCACCAGCTTTTCGACTGCTTCCCGCAGATGCCCGGGCGCCAGGTGCGCGTAGCGCTCGGTCATGCGGGCGTTGGAGTGCCCGAGCAGCTTGGAGACCGTGAACAAATCCACTCCGTTCATCACGAGACGTGAGGCGAAGTGGTGCCGGGTGTCATGGAACCGGAAGGCTGTGATGCCAGCGCGCTTGAGCACCGCCCCCCAGCTCTTGCGGACGTTGTCGCGGCGATCTCCGCTGCGGCCTGGGAACACCAAGGGGTTGCCGTTGGCCTGCAGCTTCCAGCGGCGCAGGACGTCGAGCAGCTCGGAGTTCATCGGGATGCGCCGAGTGTCGCGATCCTTCGCGGTGGGCCCGCGCACGACGAGTTGGGCGCGCTCGAAGTCGATATCGGCCCAACGCAAGTCCAACATCTCGCCTTTGCGCATCCCGGTGTTCAAAGCGGTCAGCGCTAACGGCGTGAGCACATCGCCGTAGCCGTCATCTGGGATCTCCGCATACAGTTCATAGCCGCGAGAGATCCGCCACTCGTTCGCTTTGTCGCGCTCCGAGCGCATGAGCGCGTCGCGATCGCGCAGCACCATGCGCAGGCGCTGCTCCTCCTCAGGGGACAGGTAGCGCACGATGCGTTCGTCGTCTTCCCTGGCGGGCTTGAGCATCCCGAGCGGATGCTCGCGTACCAGCCCCCACTCCAGCGCTTTGGAGAGTGCCGCGCGCAGGCGCCCGGTGGCGCGATTCAGGGTGCTGGGCTTCGTCCCCGAGGCGAGCCGCTGCGTGCGCCAACGCTCGATGTCGTGCACGCCGATGTCGGATAGCTTCCTGGAGAGCAGTCCCTTGAAGTTGAACCTAATGACCGCGAGTGCGCTCTCGCCCGTGCGCATGTGCGCCAGGGCGTAGGCCTCATAGTCGCTGGCGAGAAAATCCTCGAGGGTGACGCCGCTGCGCGGCCCCCGGCTTTGCGGCGCGCCGGTCTCGTCCTTCTCGCGCAGCAGCTTCGCGGCCTGCGTGCGGGCCTGCTCGGCGCTATAGACGCTCGACAGGCCGATCCTGATGCGTCGACCGCGCGACCATTCGAGGTAGTAGGTTTTGGAGCCGGCGGGCTGGACACGCAATAGGAAGCCCGGCAGCGTCCCGTCGCGAATCTCGTAGGGCTTCGCTCGTGGCCTGGCGCTCTCGACGGCGCCCTTGCTGAGCCTGATCTTCACTTTGCTTAGCCCCCCGTAAGTGCTGGTGAAGTGAAGTATACGCTACTCAGCGATACTCAGCAGAACGCAACGAGACTCTAGATCGTTGTTTAGTCAGGTAACTGCTTGATCAGAGGAGACAGGGCGAGATATTCACACGCGCGGGGCCACTGGTTCGATCCCAGTACCGCCCACCAGTCTCTTGCCTCCCTGCGATGCGGCCACAGATGACCGCATGCAGCAACATCGAGTCGAATCGAGGTTGCTCCGCGCCCTACCCCGCCTCCGCGGTTGAGCAGGGTCAGACAACGGCTTCGAGGCGATTCCACAGACAGCCGCCCTTGGTGGCCTTGTCGATGTCCTCGAGCTGGTGCTTGTGCGCCGCCAACTCTTCCTCCGTGGCGTAAACGACTACGAGATCGAGAATCGCCTCGCCCAGCTCGGCATCGGTGCGGTCCTGCTCGGGCAGCCCGATGTCCATGATGAGCGTCTCCTGCCCGCGAGTCATGGCGAGGTAGACCTCGCCCAACAGTTCCGCATCGAGCAGCGCACCGTGCAGGGTGCGCCCCGAGTTGTCCACCTGGTAGCGCTCGCACAACGCGTCGAGGCTGTTGCGCTTGCCGGGGTGCAGGTCGCGCGCCATGCGCAGGGTGTCGGTGATGGACGGACAGTAGGCCGCGAGAGACTCCAATTCGCACAACGCGAGTTCGTGATCGAGGAAGGAAACGTCGAAGGGCGCGTTGTGGATGATCAGCTCCGCGCCGCTCAAGAACTCGAGCAGTTCGGAGACGATCTCCCGGAAGCGCGGCTTGTCCTGGAGGAACTCGAGCGCCAGTCCGTGCACCTGCAGAGCGCCCGACTCGATGTCGCGTTCCGGGTTCACGTACTTGTGGAAATGCCGTCTGGTCAGCCGGCGGTTGACGATCTCGACTCCCGCGATCTCGATGACCCGATGGCCCAGCGACACCTCGAGGCCGGTGGTTTCGGTGTCCAGGACTATCTGCCGCATTTCAAACCCGAGCTAACCACGGAGACACGGAGAGGACGGAGAAAAACCAGAACAAGGTCCTGACCCGCCAAGGACGCCAAAAACGACCAGAATCAGTACTCGCGTTCGGTCGGTGTGGTTCGAGACTTTGCGTCTCTGCGTCAACGTGTTGTTGTTCTCCGTGCTCTCCGTGTCTCCGTGGTTCAAGTTGGTTTAGACGATGACGGAGCGGCTACCAACCGTGGCAACGCCGAGGTTGGCCAGTTCATCGGCGCGCTCGTTCTCGGGATGGCCGGCGTGGCCTTTGACCCACAGCCACTCGACCTCGTGCTTGGCGGCCAGCGTGTCGAGCTGCTGCCACAGGTCGACGTTCTTCACCGGTTTCCTGTCGGCTGTGCGCCAACCGCGCCGCTTCCAGTCGACGATCCAGGTGCTGATCCCCTTCTGCACGTACTGGGAGTCGGTGGACAGCCGGACCTTGCACGGGCGCGTCAGCGCACCCAGGCCTTGGATCACCGCGGTGAGCTCCATGCGGTTGTTGGTTGTCGCGGGCTCCCCACCGTACAACTCCTTCACGCGCCCGCCCGAGCGCAGAATAACGCCCCAGCCGCCGGGGCCTGGATTTCCCTTGCACGCCCCGTCGGTGAAGATCTCCACCGCCTCGCTCACGTGTCCTGCCGGCTCCGTTCGCGTGCGCGAGCCGCCAGCCGTTCCTCACCGTCCTGTACGCGCTGCGGAATCGCCGCCAGGCTCTTGCTCTTGGCGCGGCTCACCTTCCACTGCGGCGTGATCACACGCATGCCCTGCACGCGTTTGATGCCGTGCAGGAAAAACACGCCCCCGGCAAAGGGCCACCAGCGGTCGCCGGACGCCTCCAGGAACGACAGGCGGTGGATCCATCGCTCACTGACCACCGGCGGGATGTAGCAGCACATGCGCCCGGCGGCGATCTCGATGCCGAGCAATGCCATCCAGTCCTTCAGCCGCGGCAGGTTGATGAACTGGCCACACCAGGGGAACTGCTCCCGCCTGCGGTCGAAGGCCTGGCGCGCGCCCCACAGGCTCCAGGGATTGAAGCCGGAAACGATCACATGCCCCTCGGGCATGAGAATCCGCACCATCTCCCGCAGAACCTGGTGGGGACTCTCGCTGAACTCGAGCACGTGCGGCAGCAAGACCAGGTCGGCGCTGTTGCTGAGGATCGGAAGGGCATGAAAGTCGCTGCGGGCCTGCGCCGCGCCCTGGGCATCGGAGCCCAGCGGCCCCACGCGGCAATGGAAGGGCATGCGATTGGCGCGCAGGAAGTCTTGGCGGCACAGGCCCATCTGCAGCGCATTGAAGCCGAAAACATCGGCCACCTCCTGGTCGAAATAGGCCTGCTCCGACGCCAGGAGATAGGCGCCGAGCGGCGTTTCGAACCAGGCCTGCAAATCGGCGGTCAACGATCCATTTGACATCATCAGCGCATCGCCATCGCGGAACTCGATCCCGGTCCCTGGGCACGCCGCAGGACACACATTATGGGGGAAAGCTCCTTACCAAGCGACCGAGCTAGGCTCGAGGGCTCCCCCCGCCGGATCCCCAACTGCGCGGCCTGTTTCTTGCGTTGCGTTCAAGCAGCATGATCGAGAACGTTAAAGGCACGTGAAGTTTGTTAAATAAGTGCTTGACGATGAACGCATTCCAAAGCTAGCATTCTCCACCGGCGCGAGAAAACCCCACCAATGACGCTGAAACCCACACTCACTGCCGCTGCACTCTTCCTGGTCGCGTTGTCCGCGTCCGCTGCCGACATCCTGACGGCACCCTTCACCGTTATCAACCCGCAGCGGGTCACTCCCGCCGCGCAAACCGCCGTGACCATGCCGCCCGCCCCGAACGGACAGGCCGCCGCCGCCGCGAACCCCGAGCCGCTGCTCGGCAACGTGTACCCCAGCCCGGATCCAGTGTTCGAGGTGATCCTCGAACCGCCTCCGCCGCCGAAGTACCGCGACCTGTGGGAGCGCATACAGGCCGGCTTCACCATGAAAGAGGTCGAAAGCTCCCTGGTGGCGCGGCACGAGGCCTGGTACTTGAACCGGCCCGAATACGTGCAGCGGATGATCGAGCGCAGCCGGCTCTATGTGTATTTCGTGGTGGAGGAGTTGGAGAAGCGCGGGATGCCCACCGAGATTGCGCTGCTGCCGATGATCGAGAGCGCCTACAATCCCCAGGCCTATTCGCGCATGCGCGCCGCCGGCATGTGGCAGTTCATCTCTTCCACCGGGAAGAAGTATGGCCTGCAGCAGAATTTCTGGTACGACGGCCGCCGGGACGTGTTGGCCGCCACCTACGCAGCTCTCGATTACCTCCAGTTCCTGCACGACGAGTTCGGCAACTGGGAGCTGGCGCTGGCCGCCTACAACTGCGGCGAGCACGGAGTAGAGCGCGCGGTGGCCCGCAACCGGGCCAGACACAAGCCAGCCGACTACTTCAGCCTGAAGCTGCCGAGGGAGACGCGCAACTATCTGCCCAAGCTGCAGGCCGTGAAAAACATCATCTCCAACCCCGACATGCTCGGCTTTCAGCTCGAGGCGGTCCCCAACCAGCCTTACTTCACCGTGGTCGAGGCGCCGGGCCACATGGACGTGGTGAAGGCCGCGCAGCTCGCCGATATGCCCGTCGAGGAGTTCCGCTCGCTCAACCCCGCCTACAGCCGTCCGGTGATCATCCACGCCGCCGCGCGCCAGATTCTGTTGCCGATAGACAAGGTGGACGAGTTCAACGCCAACCTGGAGCAGAATGCCGAGCCCCTGGTGACGTGGCAGACCTACACGCTGAAAAAAGGCGAGACGTTGGAGAAGGTTGCGGCCAGGTTCAACATCGGCGTAGACCGCCTCAAAGAGGTCAACGGGCTCTCCGTGCGCAAGCAGGTGCAGCCCGGCCAGATGCTGCTGGTGCCGCTCGAGGGTGAAGACGCCGAGACCAACCTGGACGAGACCTACAATCTGCGCGACTTCCAGGCCTCGCCCGAGGAATATGCCGGCTCAGTGCGCTACCGCGTCCGCCCGGGTGACACGCTGTCCAGCATCGCTCGTCAGCACCACACCAGCGTCGCGCGAATCAAGACCATCAACGGCCTCAAGAGCAACCAGCTTGGGGTAGGCCAGCGCCTGGTGGTGTATCAGGGCTCCCGGCCGGCGCGACACGCCTCTCGGCGTCACCTCCGGCGCGTGAGCAACTGACACCGCGCCGTCCGGCGCGCGCCCGTCATTCCCCCTTGCCGTACAGAAAGCAGCGGACGCTGTGTGTGTCCGAGACCGGCGTCGCGCCCGGATAAGCCAACCTGCATTCGGGCATGACGCTGGGGCAACGCGGGTGGAAGTGGCAGCCCGAAGGCGGACTCACCGGCGATGGCTGCTCGCCCTGCAGCCGGATCACCTCGCGTCTGCCGGCGGGATCGATGACCGGAACCGCGGACAGCAGCGCCCTGGTGTAGGGATGACGCGGGCTGCGCAGCACCTCGTCGACGCCGCCCTTCTCAACGATGCGGCCCAGATACATGACCGCCACTTCGTGCGCGAGGAACTCCACCACCGAGATGTTGTGGGTGATGAACAAGTAAGCCAGTCCCAGGCGTTGCTGAAGATCTTTCAGCAGGTTCAGGATCTGCGCCTGTACCGAGACGTCCAGCGCGCTGGTGGGCTCGTCGCAGATCAGCAGCTTGGGCTCCACCGCGAGGGCGCGCGCGATGGCGACGCGCTGGCGCTGCCCCCCGGAGAACTCGTGCGGATAACGATACTTCATGTCCGGCGACAGACCGACCTGCTGCAGCAACTCATCCACCCGCTCTTGGCGTGAGCCCGTCCCGACCCTTAGTGCGGTCATGCCCTCCTCGACGATCTCCGCCACGCGCATGCGCGGGTTGAGCGAGCTGTAGGGATCCTGGAATACGATCTGGAAGTCCTTGCGCAGTGGCCGCAGCGCGCCCGTTGTGAGAGTGCTGAGATCAACGCCGTCGAAGGTCACGCTGCCGCCGGTGACCGGCACCAGCTGCAGGATGCCTTTGCCGACGGTGGTCTTGCCGCATCCGGACTCGCCTACAAGGGCCAGCGTGCGGTGCGAGTGGATGTCCAGAGACACGCCGTCCACCGCCTTCACCTGCGCCACAACGCGCCGGAAAATGCCTTTGCGTATCGGGAAGTAAACCCTCAAGTCGTTCACGGCGAGCAGGGACGAGGACGCAGCGAGGCGCTCGGCGACATCAGCGGAGTCGGCCCCCGTCCCGATTTTCGCCTTCTCCTGACTCCGGACTGCTGACTCCTGGTCCCTGGAGTCGTACAGGTGGCATCGAACAGCGTGCCCGGCCCCGATCTCCACGGCCGCCGGGGCCTCCTCGCGACAGCGCGCCCACGCTGAGTCGCAGCGGTCGGCGAATCGGCAACCGACGAACTCCTGTGACAGGTGTGGCACCGTCCCTGGGATGACGGCCAGGCCGCGGCGCCGGCCGGCGGCATCCGGCACGGCTTCGAACAGCTTCTTCGAGTACGGGTGCGCGGGGCGGCTGAAGAAGGCTTTGGCGGGCGCAAGCTCGACGATCTCTCCCGCATACATCACGGCGACACGGTGCGCCATCTGCGCCACCACCCCCAAGTCATGGGTGATAAGCAGCACCGACATGCCGGTCTTGCGCTGAAGATCCCGCAGAAGCTCCAAGACCTGGGCCTGTATGGTCACGTCCAGCGCAGTGGTCGGCTCGTCGGCGATCAGCAGGGCCGGGGCGCAGGCGAGCGCGATGGCGATCATCGCGCGCTGCTTCATCCCGCCCGACATCTGAAACGGGTATTCGTCGACGCGCCGCTGGCTGTCCGGGATCCCGACCGACTCGAGGAGCTCGAGCGCGCGGCGCCGCGCCCCGTCTCCACGCAGCTCAGTGTGCCGCTCGAGCACCTCCACGATCTGCGCCCCCACCGTCATCACCGGATTGAGGCTCGTGCCCGGCTCCTGGAAGATCATCGCGATGCGCCGCCCACGCACGCCGCGCATGGCGGTCTCGGCCAGGGCCAGCAGGTCAGTGCCGTCCATCCGGATCTCACCGGATACCACGCGGCCGGCGTCGGGCAGCAGCCGCATGATCGACAGCGCGGTGATGGACTTGCCGCTGCCCGACTCGCCCAGCAGAGCGAAGGTCTCGCCCGCCTCGATGCCGAACGACAGGCCGTCCACCGCTCGCACCACCGCATCGCCGCTCGCGAGCCAGGTGCGCAGGTGCTTGACTTCCAGCAATGTGGTGTTCGCGCTCACCGCAGGATGCTCTCCTGTTGCCTCAGGCCGGGCGCAGCCACAGCCGGCGCATCCGTGCGGTCATCGCCGAACGGATGCGCGGGTCGAAAGCATCGCGCACCGAGTCGGAGAACAAGTTGGCCGACAGCACCAGCAGAAACATGAACACGAAAGCAGCCGCCAGCGACCACCACACCGTGGGGTCGCGCGCCAGCTCCAGGCGCGCGCTGTTGATCATGGTGCCGAAGCTGATCATCGATGGATCGACGCCCACGCCTACGTACGACAGCACGGCTTCGGCCAGCACCAGTCCGCTGAACTCCGTCACAACGATGATCAAGACGATGTGCATGACGTTGGGGAGAAGGTGGCGAGTGATGATGCGCCAATCCGAGACCCCGAAAGCGCGCGCGGCTTCGACGTAATCCAACTCGCGCAGCTTGAGCGCCTCGCCTCGCAACAGCCGGCACAGTCCGGTCCAGCTCGTGATCCCCAGGATCAGGCACAGGAACAGCAGCCGTATGTCGGCGCGCTGGCTGACGGTTTCGAACATCTCCGGGTGCAGGTCCATCCAGGCCTGCGTGATCAGCACGGCCGCCGCGATCAGGAGCACGCCGGGAATTGCGTTCAAGGTCGTGTAGATGTACTGAATGACGTCGTCGACCCAGCCTCCGAGGTAGCCCGCCATCACCCCCAGCGACAGCGCAAAGGGCAACATGACCAAGGTCGTGAGTGTGCCGATGACCAGCCCCGTGCGGATACTCTTGAGCGCCTCGTAGAACACGTCCTGACCCACTTTGTCGGTGCCCATCACGTGGTAGCGCGCGCTCAGCAGCGCGAGCGGGACCGACACGGCGAGAATCACTCCCGCGGTCACCAGCATAGCCCGCCAGGGCACTTCGGTGTCGCCGTGGATGATGGCGGACAGCATATGGCTGAAGTCGGAGTTGTACACGCCGGCCAGCCAGGCCGCGATTGCCATGGTGAGTACGATCCACAGCACTGCCGCAATGCCAATCGCGCCGACCATGCCGCGCACGACGTCGGGCACCCGCTCCTGCGCAGGATCCTTCAGGTGCGCGCCGCCGAACTTGAGCCGCGGAAACTCGCGCGCCTGCGTGCCGTCGGGTCGCTCGACCGTCTCCTTGGAAAAGGAGTAGGCCGCGAACGGCGCCGAGTAAGTCTTCTCCAAGCGCCGGCCAAGCGGCGCAACCAGCGCATCGAAGACGCTGCGCACTTCGACCGCGTAGTTCGCCTTGCCCTCGGCCGGCCGCCCCTCCAGGCGCGGGCGATAGTGGAGCGAATCGAGCAACCCGATCGCCACGAACACGCTCAGGACCACCAGCGAGCACATGCCGTAGCGGCTGCGCGCCACCTTGCCCCAAGGTGCACGCAGGTGCTCCTGCCGGCGGATGTACCAACCGCTCACGATCACCACCGCAACTAGCACGAAAACCAGCCGGTCAGTCCACAGGATAACGGGTATGAAAGGCATGACAGGCTATTGGAGCCGTACGCGCGGGTCGACGAGCGTGTAGGAGATGTCGGTGAGGATCAGGCCGACGATATAAAGCACGGCACCCAGAAACACCATCGCACGCACCACCAGAAAATCCTGAGAGCGGATCGCCTCGATGGTATAGCTGCCCAACCCTGGTATGCCGAAGAAAGATTCGAAGACCAGGCTGCCGATGAACATGGTCGGGATCGCCACCACTACACCGGTAAGGATGGGAATGAGGCCGTTGTGCAGCACATGGCGGGAGAGAACACGCGCCTCCGACAGGCCCTTGGCGCGCGCCGTGCGCACATAGTCTTTGCCGATTTCCTCCAGAAATAGCGTCCGGTACAGACGGGTGCTCCCCCCGGCCCCGGCCAGCACGGCCAGCGCTACCGGCAGCACCACGAAGCGCCACGCGTCCAGGCCGTAACCGAACCCCGAGATCGGCACCAGGTGCCACAGCTTGCTGATCAGCCACTGCCCCCCGATGATGTAGAAGAAGACGGAAATGGACATCGCCGCAACGCACAGGACCACGCCGAGAAAATCGACGTAGGTGGCACGGAAGAAAGCCAGGATCAGAGCGAAGGTAAGGAAGGCCGCGAGCCCGATGAGGAAGCTGGGGATAGTAACCGCGAGACTGGGACCCATGCGCAGCTTGATCTCGCGCGCGATGTCACGCCCGTCGTCGGCGTGACCGAAGTCGAACCAGAACATGCTGGCGGACTTCTCGAAGAAGATCGTGTCGGTGAGCTTTTCCTGACACAGCTTCGGAGCCGCGCTCCACCCGAACAGCGGTCTCTCGCATCGGGCGCCGGCGTTGAACAGCGTCGGCTTGTCATAGCCGCGCTCCTCTTTCCACTTCTGCACCGCCTCCGGGGTGACGCGCTTCTGGCCGAGCTGCATGCGTGCCATGTCGTCGGGCGAATTGATGAAGAAGAACAGCGCGAAGGTCATGAGATTCACGCCGATCAAGATCGGGATCGCGTACAGCACGCGCCGGGCCAGGTAGGCGATCATCCTCAGGTCGCCTGATGCGCGGGAGGAAGCGCGCCGGAGCGCTCCCGCCGGCGATAGACAATAATTGCAGGGAGGACGCCGAGCGCCAGCAGCGCGGCCACAACCAGCAGCGGCCATCCGATCGGCGGATTCCACTTCCGCTGCAGGCTTTCGCGCAGTTGTGGGTCGACGCGCTGGTACTTGAGCCCGTTGTGCGCCAACTTCGCCGGCTTGCGGTTGTAGAGCCATTGATGAACCAGGCTGTAGTCCTTGGGGTACAAACCCCAGACCCAAGGCGCGTCGCGGCGCAGGATCTCCACCATCTGGTCCACGAGTGCTTGGCGTTCGGGCCCGTTGTCCATCTCGCGCATGCGCTCAAATAGGCGGTCGAACTCGGAATTGGAGTAGTTGGAGGCGTTCTCGCCGCTGAACTTCACTTTGCCCTGCGGGCTGTAGAACAAAAAGAGGAAATTCTCCGGGTCCGGATAGTCTGCGTTCCAGCCCCAGGAATACATCTGTTCCGTGCCTTTGCGCATTTTGTCCTGAAACCGATTGTAGTCCGTGGGGCGCACCACCAGCTGCAGGTTGATCTTCTGGAATTGCCGGATGAGCCAATCCATAGAGGCCTTCGCTTCAGGCCCGACGGCGGAGGTGTCGAAGTTGATGATCAGCGGCGTGCCGCTGGCCGACTCGATGCCATCGGGATAGCCGGCCTCCTCTAGCAGCTTCTTGGCGTAGTCGATGGACTTGCGCTGAGGGGCTGCATTGACCCAGTCGTACATGTAGTGGTTGATCCCGGCCTCGCCTTCCTTGTAGCCGAAGATGCCTGGTGGAATCGGGCCCTGCGCCGCAATGCCGCGGCCGTTGAGGAAGATGGAGATCGACTCCTCCTCGTCGATGGCGATCGAGATGGCTTGACGCAGCTTGCGGGCGCGTTCCGAATCGCCTCCGACGACCGTGTCGAGCATATTGAATCCAGTGTAGCCGATGGTCGGCGCAATCGATGTCTGCAGACGGATGCCCTGGCGCTCCATCGCCGGCGTGAGCTGAGGCTCGCCAGCCCCCGACATCTGGATCACCTGGTCGAAGTTGTCGGAACTGATGCTCGACACGTCGTAGTATCCCTGCAAGAACTTGTTCCAGTTTGGGATGGCCTCTTTCTCCAGGCTCAGCACCCACTTGTCGATGAACGGCATGCGCTTGCCGGCATCCTTGAGCAGGCCCGCCGCCTCGTCTCCCGGCTCGCCTTCGCCCGGATAGGGCTCGCCCGGGAAGTTGGGATTGCGCTCCAGGACCATCTGACGATTGGGATCGTTGACGGTCAGCATGTAAGGCCCGGCGCCAACCGGATACCAGTCCAGCGTGAGGTTCTTCTCCGCCATACCGGGTTGCGAGTAGAACCGGTCCACCTCGGCCGGAATCGGAGCGAAAAAAGGCATGGCCAGCCAGTAGAGGAATTGCGGGTACTTTCCCTTCACCTTGATGCGATAAGTGTAGCGGTCGACCGCGGTCGCGCCCGGCAGCTCGTACTGACTGAGGTCGAGGTAGCCGCCAGGCGGGAGTTCCTTTGCCGCTGCCTTCAGCTTCTCAGCGTAATCGCCCAGGCCGATGATGTACTCGCTCATCAGCCCGAAGATAGGCGAGTGCAAGCGCGGATGCGCCAGGCGTTTGATCTGGTAGACGTAGTCGTCGGCGGTGAGCTCGCGCGTGCCGGTGTGTTTGAAATCGCGCAACTCGTACACGTCGCGCAGGTCCTCGGGTCCGAGCTTGAGGTATGTCGGGCGCCCGTCGGCGTTGGTCGCAAAGGCCGGATGTGGCTGGTACTTGAATCCCGGCGTGATGCGAATCTCGTACACGCTATACGCGATGTTCTTGGAATCCGCCTTATCCGGCAACGGCCGGTCGTTCTTGTCGTAGTACGTCAGCTGGGGAATCCGATCCGCCGTGAACGGCATCAGGTCATAAGGACGCTTGAGATAGTGATACTGCAGCGGCGGCGTGTAGATGTTACCGATCAGCTGATACTCGTTGTCCGAGTACGACTGCACCGGATCGAGGTGCTTGGGCCGTTCCCTGAACGAGGAGTAGAAGATGTTGGCCTGGTCCTGCGACGCTGGATACGGGTCGTTCCAGGGATAGCTGCACGCCGCGAGCAGCGCGGGCGAGAACAGAAGGCAGGCGCGGACGAACCCCATCATGGCCCGCGCAGTGTACCTGAAACGTCACGCGCGTTTAACGGCGTCCGAGCCGACCCTCTGACCCTTCTGGATGCGCTGCCTCGACTATAATCACTGCTCGCTTTTCGCGGGGGGTAAGCATGGGTTTCATGAGCGACAAGAGAATGCTGATCACCGGTCTGCTCAGCAACCGGTCCATCGCTTACGGCATCGCGAGGGCCATGCACCGCGAGGGCGCGGCGCTCGCCTTCACCTTCCAGGGCGAGGGCGTTAAGGACCGCGTGGTGGCGCTGGCGGCCGACTTCGGCAGCGACCTGATCTTTCCTTGCGACGTGGCGAGCGACGAGCAGATCGACGGCCTGTTCAGCGCCCTGGGGAGCCGCTGGGACTCACTGGACGGAATCGTCCACTCGGTCGCCTACGCGCCGCGCGAGGCGCTGTCCGGCGATTACCTCGCCAGCATCACGCGCGAGGCGTTCCGCACCGCCCACGACATCAGCAGCTATAGCTTTGCGGCGTTGGCCAAGCGCGGGCTGCCGCTGATGCTGGACCGCAAGGCGGCGCTGCTCACCCTGACCTACCTGGGGGCACAACGGTCGATGCCGAACTACAACGTGATGGGACTGGCCAAGGCGAGCCTGGAGGCCAACACGCGTTACATGGCCTTTAGCCTCGGTCCCAAAGGGATCCGCGTGAACGCGATCTCCGCGGGGCCGATCAAAACGCTGGCGGCCGCCGGCATCGGCAGCTTCGGGAAAATCCTTACCTACAACGAGAAGACCGCGCCGTTGCGGCGCAACGTCACCACCGAGGAGGTTGGAAACGTGGCGGCCTTCCTGTGCAGCGACCTGGCCAGCGGCGTCACCGGCGAGGTCGTGTACGTCGACGCCGGCTTCAACACCACCGCCTTTCCCGCGCTCGAGTAATCAGCCGGCCTTTTCGATCTTCTTCTCATCGACCTTGACGTCGGCTTTCTGCTTGAGGTCGGAAACACGCGCCGCCAACGCTTCCTGCCCCGCGACCGGAGACAGCTGTTTAGCGAGGGCTTTGCGCTGTTCGGGATCGATGCCCTCGGTGTCGATCACCTTGCTGATGCGGTAGAGCGCGAAGCGTCCGCCCCCGATCTCCGCGCCGGCATAGGCCGGCAGCTTGGATGCGTCGGTGCGGAACACGGCCCGGGCCGCTTCTGGCTGCAGTCCCTCGGACCGCTCGCGCGAAACCGTCTGAGAAGCGGGCCAGTGAACATCAGCATCCTCACCCTTGCGCAGCCTGTCGAGCAGGGCCTCGCCCTCCTTTCTGGCAAGCTCGGTGGCTTTCTGCTGCGTCAGGGCCTGGACGATCGCGCCTTGAACTTCGTCGAACGGGCGCAGCTTCGCCGCCTCATGCGCGACCACACGGGCGGAGATCAGCATGTTGGGCGCGATCTCCACCGCTTCGGTGTTCTGCTTCTTGTTGAGCACGTTGTCCGAGAACACCGCGCGCAGGAATTTGTTGTTCTCCAGCAGCGGCGGCTCTGCCCCCTGGCGCGTGACCCAGCCGCTCGATTGCAGCGCCAACTTGAACTTGTCGATCACCGGTTGCAGGTTGTCGGGCTGATCGTAGACCAGGTTGCTGAACTCGTCGGCGTCCTGGGCAAAAGCGCGGCCGGCACGAGCCTTCCTGAGCTCGTCTTCGACCTTGGCCTTGACCGCCTCGAACTTCGGGACTTCAGACGGCTTGATGGCGTCCAGCTTGATGATGTGATAACCGAACTGGGTCTGCACCGGCCCGGCGATGTCGCCGACCTTCATGCCGAACACGGCGTCGTCGAACGGCTTGACCATCTTGCCACGAGCGAAGAAGCCCAGGTCCCCGCCGTCCGCAGCCGAGCCGGGATCCTCTGAGCTCTTCTTCGCCAGCTCGGCGAAGCCCTGAGGTGACTTCTTCGCTTCGGCCAGAAGCGCCTCCGCCTTGTCCTTCGCCTTGGCCTTCTGCTCCGGTGTCGCGCTCGCTCCAACCGCGACCAGGATATGCCTCGCGCGCCGCTCTTCTGGCTTACCGAGCTGCTCGATACGCGAGTTGTAGTAGTCCTGCAGTTCCTTGGGGGTCACAGTGACGCGCGTCTCGACCGCCGCCAGGGACAGGATGACGTACTCGAGCTTGACCTTCTCCGGGAGCTCGAACTGCTGCTTGTGGCTCTCGTAGTAGGCCTTCGTCTCCTCCGGCGTGACCTTCACTTTGGTGGTGAACTGAGATGGATCCAGCGCGAACTGGCTGACCTCGCGCTTCTGCTGGCGCAGGCGATAGAGGCGATCGACCACGGCGTGGGGCACGAACGCAGTCGCGCTGAAGGCGTCGCGACTGCGGCCGACGATGAGATCCTTGCGCAGGTCCGCCTCGAACCTTCCCTCGCTCATACCCTGCGCGCTTAGCAGCTCGCGGTAGCGCTGAGGGGAGAACACGCCATTTCCGTCCTTGAACGCGGGGATGTCACCGATGAACGACTGCAACTCCGCGTTGGGCACGGTCATCCCCGACTTGAGCGCTGCGCTGTACAGGAGGCGCTCCTCGATCAGCTGGTTCAGGACCGCACGGCGGATCTCCGGGGTGTCGAGCATCGACGGATCCACTTTGCCGCCCAGCATCTGCCGCAGTTGGTCCTCGCGCCGGCGGAGAGCCTGCCCGAACTCCTGTTGGCTGATGCCCGTGCCCGCGACTCGCGCAACTTGGTCCGCGGGGTCGGTGCCGCGGAAGTAGAAGTCGACTCCGAACAGGGCGAATGGAGGCACGATCAGCACCGCCAGGATGATCTGGAGCAGGCGTTTATGCTTCTGTATGAACTCGAACATAGCTCAACTGTGGCGCTCGAATGGGCCTGGCACGAGCCGGGCAAACAAAAAAGGCGAACCGAAGTTCGCCTTTGGGGGGATCTGGCGGAGTGGACGGGACTCGAACCCGCGACCCCCGGCGTGACAGGCCGGTATTCTAACCAACTGAACTACCACTCCTCGCAACTGCAGCTTTCCCGGATCCGAGGCTACCGCCGGCGAGGTGTCCACTGTCCGCGCTGATCCTCTGGCTGTCCTCTGGTCCGGTTGGTGGGTGCTGAGAGGCTCGAACTCCCGACATTCGCCTTGTAAGGGCGACGCTCTACCAACTGAGCTAAGCACCCTCGAACATCCCAGCACGCGCTACCGCACCGGGGCACGCCCTCGGTCAGGCACCTACACACAACACCCAGGCAGCCGATACCCGCCAAGCGCTGCAAGAACCCGGCTTGACGCTCGCATCGGGCCCCGGAGGTCTGCTCGGTGAGTGCTCTATCGAGCCCTTACCCGAGCGCCGGACTGTCCGGAAAGCCGCTTAGTTTACAGAATCCTTCAGCGCTTTTCCAGGACGGAACTTCGGGACCTTGGCCGCCCTGATCTTGATGGCGGCGCCGGTGCGGGGATTACGCCCGCTGCGAGCAGCGCGCTTGCCGACGTAGAAGGTCCCGAACCCGACTAGCGTGACCAACTGCCCCTTCTTGAGCGAAGCCTTGATCGCCGCTACTGCGCCGTCCAGTGCGCGCCCGGCCGCGGCCTTGGAGATGTCGGCTGATTTGGCGATCGCATCGATGAGTTCTTGCTTGTTCACGTCCATCCCCTTTCGTCGTTGTTGGCTGAGTTGCTCGCTGACAGAACGCTGCTGTCGTTCGGATCACAGGCCTACCTGAAGGCTCGGACCTCCCTGAAACGCGCAGACCACGGCTTGGACCAATCGAGGACTCGATCGCGGATCCGATGACGAAACGCCACATTACGCAAGTTTTATAGCAAGCGCAAAAAGCCCCTGTCAAGCGCTTTCGCAGCCGCTCTCGGGACCGTGAACGCGGCGCCGCCTACTCCGTTGGCATTGTGAGCGCCGCGCCGCCGGTCAGTGCTTGACCGCGATGGCCGCTTCCTCGGTTTCGACCGGAGGCAGTGGGACAGCCTCGGGCTTTGCCGGCAGCGGCTCCGGACGGCGCTCCAGCGCCAGCTCCAGCACTTGATCGATCCACTTGACCGGATGGATGTCGAGACGGTTCTTGATGTTGTCCGGGATCTCCGGTAGGTCCTTCACGTTCTCCTCCGGGATCAGGACCGTCTTGATCCCTCCGCGATGCGCCGCCAGCAGTTTCTCTTTCAGGCCCCCGATGGGCAGCACTTCTCCGCGCAACGTGATTTCACCGGTCATCGCCACATCCGCTCGCACCGGGATGCCGGTGAGCACCGACACCATGGCGGTACAGATCCCGGTGCCTGCGCTCGGCCCGTCCTTGGGGGTCGCGCCCTCTGGCAGGTGGATGTGGATGTCGTTCTTCTGATAGAAATCCTCGGGAATACCGAGCTTCTGCGAGCGGCTGCGCACCACCGTGAGCGCGGCCTGGATCGACTCCTGCATCACCTCGCCCAGCTTGCCCGTGGTGACCATCTTTCCCTTGCCGGGCATCACCGCGCTTTCGATCGTAAGCAGCTCGCCGCCCACCTCGGTCCAGGCCAGGCCCGTGACCTGCCCGACCTGGTTGTTCTTCTCGGCGATGCCGAAGCTGAAGCGACGCACGCCGAGATAGTTCGACAAATTCTTGGCGCTCACGGACGTCTTCGCATCGCGCTTCTTCAGCACCAAGGACTTGACTACCTTGCGGCAGATCTTGGAGATCTCGCGCTCGAGCGCACGCACGCCCGCTTCCCGCGTGAAATAGCGGACGATGTCGCGTATCGCGCTCTCGGAGACGTTGATCTCAATGGGCTTGAGCCCGTGGTTCTTCAGCTGCTTGGGCATCAGATAGCGCATGGCGATGTTGATCTTCTCGTCCTCGGTGTAGCCGGACAGCCGGATCACCTCCATGCGGTCGAGCAGCGCGGGCGGGATGTTCATGGTGTTGGCGGTGGCCACGAACATCACATCCGACAGGTCGTACTCCACCTCCACGTAGTGGTCCGTGAAGGAGTGGTTCTGCTCGGGGTCGAGCACTTCCAGCAGCGCGGAGGACGGGTCGCCGCGGAAGTCCATCCCCATCTTGTCCACTTCGTCGAGCAGGAACAGCGGGTTGCGCACGCCCACCTTGGTCATGTTCTGCAGGATTTTGCCCGGCATAGAACCGATGTAGGTCCGCCGGTGGCCGCGGATCTCGGCCTCGTCTCGCACCCCACCCAGCGACATGCGCACGAATTTGCGGTTGGTGGCGCGCGCGACGGACTGGCCGAGCGAGGTCTTGCCCACCCCGGGCGGCCCAACCAGGCACAGGATTGGCGCCTTCACCTTCTCCACGCGTTGCTGCACCGCGAGATACTCGACGATGCGCTCCTTCACCTTCTCCAGCCCGTAATGGTCCTCTTCGAGGATGGTTTCGGCCCGCGCCAGGTCGGAGCTGATCTTGCTCTTCTTCTTCCACGGCAAGCCGACCAACGTCTCGATGTAGTTGCGGACCACGGTGGCCTCGGCCGACATGGGCGACATCAAGCGCAGCTTCTTCAGCTCGGCTTCGGCCTTCTGGCGCGCTTCCTTCGGCATGTGCGCGGACTTGATGCGCTTCTCCATCTCGTCCAGGTCGGCGCCCTCTTCCATGTCACCCAACTCTTTCTGGATCGCCTTGACCTGCTCGTTCAGGTAGTACTCGCGCTGGCTCTTTTCCATCTGCTTTTTGACGCGCCCGCGAATGCGCTTCTCGACTTGCAAGATGTCGAGTTCGGTTTCCATCAACGCCAGCAGATGCTCGAGGCGCTTGCGCACGTCGAACATCTCCAGCACCTCCTGCTTCTGCTCCAGCTTGAGAGGCAAGTGCGCGGCGATGGTGTCTGCCAGCCGGCCCGGCTCGTCGATACCGGCCAAGGAGGTGAGGATCTCGGGCGGGATCTTCTTGTTCAGCTTCACGTACTGGTCGAATTGGGAGATCATGGCCCGGCGCATGGCCTCGAGCTCAGTGCTCTCTTCGGCTTCGGGCGGGACCGGCCGTGCCTCCGCCGTGTAGTGGGTCTTAAGGTCGGCGATCGCGTCGATGCGGGCGCGCTGCACGCCCTCCACCAACACCTTCACGGTGCCGTCGGGCAGCTTCAGCATCTGAAGAATGTTGGCCACGGTGCCGGTGCTGTACATGTCCTCCGCGGAAGGCTCGTCCTTGGCGGCCGACTTCTGGGCCACCAGCAGGATGCTTTTCCCCGCTTCCATCGCCGTCTCCAGTGCCTTGATGGACTTGGGACGCCCGACGAACAGCGGGATCACCATATGTGGAAAGACCACCACGTCTCGCAAGGGAAGCAGAGGGAGGGTGAGTGTGTCGGCCCCGGGTTCGAAGTCAGTCATGTGTTGTCACCTGAAGTATCAGCACGCACGATCGTAGGTGGGGCGGCCGCGGGCGTATTGCAAGCCGCGACGCAAGTCCATGATACGACACGCGTTCCTGGCCAGTCGCGCCCCCGCGGCGGGCACAGGATAGCGTCGAGTTACTGAGCCGAACCCGCCACCTTGGGCTGGTCCGAGTAGATCAGGAGAGGCTTGACATCCCCGGTGATCGTGCCTTCGTCGATCACCGCCTTCCTCACGTTGCTCAAGGAGGGAAGGTCGAACATGGTGTCCAGCAGAGCGCCTTCGAGGATGGAGCGCAAGCCGCGTGCGCCAGTGCGTCGCGCCAAGGCCTTGGTGGCGACCGCCTGCAGCGCTTCGGGCCGCACCTCGAGCTCAACACCCTCCATGGAAAACATCTTCTGGTATTGCTTGAGCAGAGCGTTCTTGGGTTCGGTAAGGATTTGGATCAGCGCGGCCTCGTCGAGTTCATCCAGCGTGGCCACTACAGGCAGCCGGCCCACGAACTCCGGGATCAGTCCGTACTTGATGAGGTCCTCCGGCTCCACTTCCTTCAGTACGACCCCGATGTCCTTCCGGTTGTCCTTGCTCCGCACCTCGGCGCCGAAGCCGATACCGCCCTTCTCCGAGCGCGCGCGGATGATCCGGTCCAGGCCGTCGAACGCACCGCCGCAGACGAACAAGATGTTGGTCGTGTCCACCTGCACGAATTCCTGGTTCGGATGCTTGCGCCCGCCCTGGGGCGGAACCGAGGCCACTGTCCCCTCGATCAGCTTGAGCAGCGCTTGCTGCACGCCCTCGCCCGACACGTCGCGCGTGATGGACGGGTTGTCCGACTTGCGCGAGATCTTGTCGATCTCGTCGATGTACACGATCCCGCGCTGCGCTTTTTCGACGTCGTAGTCGCACTTCTGCAGCAGCTTCTGGATGATGTTCTCGACGTCCTCGCCCACGTAGCCGGCTTCGGTCAGGGTGGTGGCGTCTGCCATCACGAACGGCACGTTCAGCAGCCGCGCCAACGTCTGCGCGAGCAGGGTCTTGCCCGAGCCGGTAGGCCCGATCAAAAGAATATTGCTCTTGGCCAGCTCGATATCGTCCTTCTTTCCCAGGTTCTTGAGCCGTTTATAGTGGTTATAGACGGCCACCGACAGGATTTTCTTGGCCTGCTCCTGTCCGATCACGTACTGGTCCAGGATGGAGCGGATCTCGTGCGGCACCGGTAGGTCGGACTTGGCGCCCCGGTTGCCTTGCTCCCCCTGGCTCTCCTCGCGGATGATGTCGTTGCACAGCTCGATGCACTCGTCGCAAATGAACACAGAAGGCCCGGCGATGAGCTTGCGTACTTCGTGCTGACTCTTGCCGCAGAAGGAGCAGTAGAGCAGTTTCTCTGAACCGGGCTTGTCTGGCATAGCGGGGTAGGGCCTAAGGGCTCGGGTGTTCCGTGTCGGGTAGCGCCTGCGGATCGGCCTCAGGGTCCGGCAAGATTCACGCCGCAACCTCGGCGCGGCTGACCAGGACTTTGTCCACCAGGCCGTATTTCGTGGCTTCCTCGGCGCCGAAGAAATTGTCGCGCTCGGTGTCGCGTTCGATGGTTTTGATGTCCTGGCCGGTGTGTCGCGCCAAGATCTCATTGAGCCTCTGACGCAGGTACAAGATCTCCTTGGCGTGGATCTCGATGTCGGTGGCCTGGCCCTGGAAGCCCCCCATCGGTTGATGGATCATCACGCGTGAGTTGGGCAGCGCATAGCGTTTACCCTTGGCCCCAGCGGCGAGCAGCAGTGCGCCCATGCTGGCCGCTTGACCCACGCACAGGGTGCTCACGTCTGGCTTGATGAACTGCATGGTGTCGTAGATCGCCAGGCCGGCCGACACGGAGCCGCCCGGCGAGTTGATGTAGAACGACACGTCCTTCTCCGGGTTCTCCGACTCGAGAAATAGCAGCTGGGCGACGATCAGGTTAGCCGTCATCTCGTTCACTACACCCACCAGGAACACCACCCGTTCCTTCAGCAGGCGCGAGTAAATGTCGTATGCACGCTCGCCCCGGCCGCTCTGCTCGATCACCATTGGGATGAGCCCCAGGCTGCGGGGTTCCAAATCCCGGGGATCGTATCCCTTGCGCTCCCACTTCATTTCACGTTACCCATGAGTTGGTCGAAATCGGCGGGCTTGTCCTCGGCCTTCACCCGGGACAGCACCCACTGGACTACGTTGTCCTCCAACACCAGCGACTCTACCTCTCGCAGTCTGTCCGCTGACTGGTAGTACCAGCGCACCACCTCCTCGGGCCTCTCATAGCTCTGCGCGTAATCCTCGATCACCGCCTTGAGCTGCTCGGGCTTGGCCTGCAGGCCATTCTGCCTTACCACCTCGGCCACGATGAGACCGAGCGTCACACGCCTGCGCGCCTCGGGCTCTAGCGCATCGCGCGGCATCGGAACCTCCTCAGCCTTCAGGCCCCGCCCCGCCAAGTCCTTCCGCATGCCCGCCTGCAGGCGCTCGATCTCGAGCTCCACCAGCGATTTCGGCAGCTCTAGCTCGGCGTTGTCCAACAGCGCCTTCATCGCCTGGTCCTTGACCCGCACCTGCACGCGGCGCCGGATCTCGCGTTCCAGGTTAGCCCGGATGTCCACACGCATCTTCGTAAGGTCGCCATCGCTGATGCCGAGCCGCCTGGCGAACTCGGCGTTTACCTCCGGCAGCACCGGCTCTTCCACCTGCTTGAGCGTCACCTCGAAGTGCCCGTTCTTGCCGGCCAGGTCCTTGCCATGATAGTCCTCCGGGAAAGTCAGTTCAAATGCCCGGCTTTCCCCGGCCCTCAACCCGACGACCTGTTTCTCGAAGTCGCCCAGCATTCGCCCTTCGCCCAGGACGGCGATGTGGTCGGTGCCGCTGCCACCGTCGAACTCTTGGCCGGCCTGCGTGCCGCGGTAATCGAGGGTGATACGGTCACCGGTCTGTGCGCCGCGTTCGACCGCCTGATACGTAACACGCTGCTTGCGCAGGACTTCGACAGTCTTGTCGACCTCGTCATTCCCCAACACCACGGTGGGGCGCTCGATGACGACGTTGTCCAGAGCGGCAAGCTGAATCTCGGGATAGACCTCGAAGGTCGCGCTGAACTCGAAGTTGTCGTTGGCCTCCGTGGGTTTGGCCTCGAAGCGCGGGTAGCCGGCCACGCGCAGGTTCTGCTGCTTGACCGCCTCCCCGAAGGTCTTCTGCAGGGCGTCGCCCAGCACTTCCCGCCGCACTTGGCCGCCGTACTGCTGCTGCACCAGGCGAAACGGCACCTTTCCCGGACGGAAGCCATGCATGCGGATGTTGCGCGCCAGACGCATGAGGCGACTCTGGACCTCGCCATCGATTTCCTGCACCGGCAACGAAACGTTGAGCCGCCGCTCCAGCGCGCTGACTTTTTCTATTGTCGCTTGCATCGCCTCACATCCCTGCAGTGGCTGCCTCTGGTGCGAAAGGAGAGACTCGAACTCTCACGCCTGTCGGCGCCAGAACCTAAATCTGGTGCGTCTACCAATTCCGCCACTTTCGCCATACACGCATTTTATAATAAGCGCGCTGCCTGCTTCCACCCGACGACCGCCTGCCGACATCTCAACAGCTGGTACCCGGACGCAACGCTGGACAGGGCGGTAGCAGCTCACAAAACCGATCCTGCTCGAGGCTTGCTGCGCCGATGACGCCGGACGAATATTGTCAAAACAAGGCGGCAGCAAGCGGCTCGAGCTTCTACTACAGCGTCCTGTTCTTGCCTCCAGACCGGCGGCGCGCCGTCACGGCCCTGTACGCCTTGTGTCGAGAGCTGGACGCCGCCGTGGACGAGGTCGCAGATCCGGGGGTGGCACGCGCTAAGCTGACCTACTGGCGCGCGGAGCTGCACGCGGCCTTCGACGGCAGCCCGCAGCACCCGGTGGCCCGCGCCCTGGAGCCGGTGGTGCACGCGTACGCAATGACCGAGTCGCATCTGACGCAGATCATCGACGGAATCGAGATGGACCTCGACTACAACCGCTACCCCGACTTCGCCACCTTGGAGGTCTACTGCCACAGGGTCGCCGGCGTGGTCGGGCTGCTGTCGGCGAAGATCTTCGGGTACACCCAACCGGCCACGCTGGACTACGCCCGCACGCTGGGCCTTGCATTGCAGCTGACCAACATCATCCGCAACGTGGGCGAGGATGTGCGCCACAACCGCATCTACCTCCCGCTCGACGAGCTGGCACGCTTCGGTCTTGCCAGCGAGGACCTCATCGAGCGTCGCGAGGACGAGCGTTTTGCGCAGGCCATGGCGTTCCAGATCGCGCGCGCCCGCGACTACCACGACCGCGCCCTCGCGCTCCTGCCGCAAGCCGATCGCCGTTCACAGCGAGCCGGCCTTGTGCTGGCCGCGATCTCTCGGGCGCTGTTGGAGGAGATCGCCTCGTTGCGCGGTCGCACGCTGAGGCAGGGCGTGGCGCTGACACCGATGCGCAAGCTCTGGATCGCGTGGAGAACCTGGGTGACAGCGTGAGCACAACGCATTGCCGTGTTGTCAGTGGCGCGGTGGTTCAATCTCCGTCATGATCGATCTGAAACGATACCAGCCGAGACCAGATCTGCTGACCGGCCGCGTGATCCTGATCACCGGCGCGGGGCGTGGGCTCGGGCGCGTCGCGGCGCTCACGTTAGCGGCGTACGGTGCGACGGTCATCTTACATGGTCGCGATGTGGCGAAACTCGAATCCGTCTACGACCAGATCGAAGCCGCGGGTGGTCCGCAGCCGACCATCCTGCCGCTCGATCTCGCGACGGCGCGGGACCGCGACTTCGAGAACATGGCGCTCGCCATCGAGTCGCAGCTCAAGCGTCTCGACGGCATCCTCCACAACGCAGCGCAGCTCACCGACCCCGGGCCGCTGGACAACCAGAGGCTAGAGGAGTGGCTCCTGCTGCTGCGCGTGAACCTGGCGGCACCGTTCGCGCTGACCCGCGCCTGCGGCCACCTGCTGCGGGCCTCATCCGACGCTTCCGTCATCTTCACCTCGGAGACGCATGCACTCGAGCCGGCCGCGTACTGGGGCGGCTTCGCGGTGTCCAAGAGCGGACTGACGGCGCTGGTCAAGATCCAAGCGCAAGAGTGGGAGGGTCGGGCCAACCTGCGCGTCAATCTCCTGGTCCCGGGGCCGGTGGACTCGCCCCAGCGGCGGCAGACGCATCCGGGCGAGCCGCGCGCGAGCCGTCCCAGCCCCGAGGCGCTGATGCCGGCCTACCTGTACCTGATCGGACCGGACAGCCGAGGTGTGACCGGCCAGGCCGTCTACTGCTGAAGGTGCTGCCGCAGCCACTGCGGCAGCGGCCGCGATTTCCCGTCGGCCAGATCGATCCACACCATCACCGCCTCGCCGGTGGCGTAGACGCGCTCCGGCTGCTTCTCGTCGCCGATCGCACTGCTCAACACGAAACTGCTGCTGCGCGGCTTGCCGGCGTATAGCGAGATCGCGAGGTCGGCTGGGTAGACGATGGGGATGCGAAACCGACAGCTCACGCTGCCCAGAATGGGAGCTTGCGTCCGGTCTGCGTAGTCGATGCCGAGCCCATCGAACCATGAGATGCGCGCCTGTTCGAGGCAGCGGAAGTAGACGGTGTTGTTCATGTGGCCGAGCGCATCCATGTCCGCCCACCGCATCTTCATATGCTCCACGTGGACCAGCCTGCCCGCCAGCTGCATCGCGTCGTCGCCCTCGCCCGGAACGTTTATCATTGGGTGTTGTCTGAAGCCGGCGCGATTCTAACAGGGTCGGCACTGACGCTGGGTAGGGCGAATCGGGCGCGAGGGGTCCAAGTTGGCGGTACGCGAATCCATGGAGTATGACGTGGTGGTGGTCGGAGCCGGACCCTCGGGCCTGTCGGCGGCCATCCGCCTCAAGCAGCTTGCTGCCGAACACAACCACGACATCTCCGTTTGCGTCCTGGAAAAAGGCTCGGAGGTCGGTGCGCATATCCTGTCGGGCGCGGTGCTGGAGCCGCGCGCGCTCGACGAGCTGTTCCCTGACTGGCAGGCGCGCAATGCGCCGCTGAACACACCCGCGCAGAAGGATCGGTTCCTGTATCTCACTCGAGCCAGGGCCTGGCGACTACCCACGCCCCCGCAAATGCACAACCACGGCAACTACATCATCAGCCTGGGCAATCTATGCCGCTGGCTGGCCAGCCAAGCGGAGGCGTTGGGCGTGGAGATCTATGCCGGCTTCGCAGCCGCCCAGGTGTTGTATCGCGAGGACGGCAGCGTAAAGGGGGTGGCCACCGGCGATCTCGGCATTGGCCGCGACGGCAATCCCACCGACCGCTACCAAGCCGGCATGGAACTGCACGCCAGACAGACCATCTTCGCTGAAGGCTGCCGCGGCTCGCTCACCAAGCGGCTGTTCGAGCGTTTCCGGTTGCATGCAGGCGTCGACCCGCAGACCTACGGCATCGGCATCAAGGAACTGTGGGAGGTGCAGCCTAGCAAGCATCAACCCGGTCTGGTCGTCCACACCGTGGGCTGGCCGCTCGCGTCGGACACCTACGGCGGGTCGTTTCTGTACCACTTCGAGAACAACCAAGTTGCCGCTGGCTTCGTGATCGGGCTCGACTACCGCAATCCCTATCTTTCGCCGTTCGAGGAGTTCCAGCGCTTCAAGACACATCCCGCGATCCGGCCCACCTTCGAGGACGGCCGGCGCATCTCGTACGGCGCACGCGCGCTGTCGGAGGGCGGCTTCCAGTCGATCCCGAAGCTCACCTTCCCGGGCGGGTTGTTGGTCGGCGACACGGCCGGGTTCCTCAATGTGCCGAAGATCAAAGGCACGCACACCGCCATGAAATCGGGCATGACGGCGGCGGAAGCGGTATTCGACCATTTTGTGAGCGCGACGGGCGCCGAGGTGACCGGCTATCGGGACCGGCTGCGCCACTCCTGGGTCTATGAAGAGCTGTACCGGGTGCGCAATATTCGCCCATCGTTCCGTTGGGGCCTGCTCGGCGCCATCGGTTACTCCGCCCTGGACACGTATCTGCTTCGCGGCAACGCGCCCTGGACACTGCGCAACCACTCCGACCACACACAGCTGCGCAAAGCCTCGGCATCCCGCCCGATCGCCTATCCCAAGCCCGACGGCAAGATCACCTTCGATCGGCTGTCCTCGGTGTTCGTCTCCAATACCAACCACGAGGAAGACCAGCTGCCGCACCTGCGGCTAAAGGACCCGTCGGTGCCGATCCACGTCAACCTGGAGCTGTACGACGCGCCAGAGCAGCGCTACTGCCCGGCCGGCGTGTACGAGATCGTGCACGACGCCCACGGGCACAACCCGCGGCTGCAGATCAACGCGCCAAACTGCGTGCATTGCAAGACCTGCGACATCAAGGACCCGACCCAGAACATCGACTGGGTGGTGCCCGAGGGCGGCGGCGGGCCGAACTATCCCAACATGTAGTGCCTATCCCACGAATCAACGGGACGGGACGCTAACTCACGCAGGTCTCACATGATCTCTCGCATCTTCCAATGCGGTTCCCCGGTTGCGCGGTTTGTCGCGTGGTCACTGCTCGCGCTGCTGATCGTTGTCCCGGCGACAGCGCGGCAACTGCCCGACGCGTCCTCCTGGCCCCAGGATCAGAGCGACCTCAAGCCCGACCCCAGCGTCGTCTACGGGCGGCTGGACAACGGCGTGCGCTATATGCTGATGCCCAACGATACACCCAAGGGCCGCATCAGCCTGCGCCTGCTGGTGGCGGCCGGATCGCTCATGGAGACCGAGGACCAGCGCGGGCTGGCGCACTTTCTCGAGCACATGGCATTCAAGGGTTCCCAGAACATGCCCGCCGGCGATCTCGTGCACTACCTGGAGCGGCTGGGCATGGCGTTCGGTGCCGACACCAACGCCCACACCGGCTTCGAGGAAACCGTGTACCAGCTCGAGCTGCCGTCCAACGATTTTGGATTGGTGGACAAGAGCCTGATAGTGATGCGGGAGACCGCCGACCGCCTGCTCATCCTGGCTGCCGAGCTCGACAAGGAGCGCGGCGTGATCCTGAGCGAAGAGCGCATGCGTGACACGCCCGACTATCGCGCTACCGTCAGCAACCTGAGCTTCGTGCTGCCCGACTCGCTGATCCCACAGCGTTTCCCCATCGGGCTGGATGCGGTGATCGAGACGGCACCGCGCCAGCGCCTGGTCGACTTCTACCGTACCTGGTACCGGCCGGAGCGGATCACGCTGGTCGCGGTCGGCGCCATCGACCCCGCAGCCTTCGCCGGCCATGTCAAGGAGCATTTCGAGTCCATACGAGGCACCAGCCCGCCGCGCCCCAACCCGGATATCGGGACGATCGCTGCGCGCGGCCGCGCGGCACGCTTGTACACGGATCCCGATGGACAGACGCGAGTGACGCTGCAAAGCGTGAGTTACGCCGATCCGGGGCCCGATACGCGAGCCAGCCGCGAGCACGACATCGCCCTGTATCTGGCCAATGGCGTGCTGTCGCGACGGCTCGCCAGTCTCGCGCTCAACGGCAACGCCAGCTTCATCAACGGATCGGCGCAAGTCAACGACCTGCTGCGCTTTGCGCGCATCGGCTCGGTCTCGATGGAGTGCAAGCCTGACCAGTGGAAGCCGGCGCTCGCCACCGCCGAGCAGGAGCTGCGGCGCGCGCTGGACTACGGTTTCACTGCCTCCGAGCTGGAGGAGCAGAAGAAGAACCTGCTGTCCATGTTCGAGCAACAGGCAAAAGGTGCGGCGACGCGCGAATCGCCGGAGCTGGCCAGCGATCTGGTGGAGCACTTGAGCGAGTTCAACGTTTTCACCGACCCCGGCTACGATCTGGCCGAGCTTCAGCGAGTGCTGCCTGGAATCACCGCCGAGCGAGCGCTCCAGGCGCTGCGCGACCTGTGGAGAACCGGCGGCCCGCTGGTGTTCGTCACTGGACCGATCACGTTCGAGCATCCCGGGGCCGAGATCCTGCAAGCGCTCGAGTCGAGCCAGGCGCAGCCCGTCACCCCACCTACGGATGGTGCCGTACAGAAGTTCGCCTACACGGACTTCGGGACCCCGGCCCCGTTGGTCGAGAAGAAGGTCGCGCCCGCGCTCGATGTCATCCAGGCGCGCTTCGGCAACAACGTCCGGCTCAACCTCAAGCGCACCCAGTTCGACGCCAACTCCGTTCTCGTCGGCATCCGCTTCGGGGGCGGGCGCCTGGAGCTGCCGCGCGACAAGCCAGGCTTGAAGCTGCTGGCCGACAGCGCATTCATCAACAGCGGGCTGCAGAAGCACAGTTTCGACGAACTCAACCGCATCACGGCGGGCCGCAACATCAGCCTCGACCTCACTGTGGACGACGACGCGTTCGTCTTCACTGGCCGCACCACGCCCGCTGACCTGCTGCTCCAGCTGCAAGTCATGGCGGCCTATCTCACCGCGCCCGGCTACCGTGCCGAGGCGCTGGATCGCTTCCGCCAGTCGCTGGGCCCGCTGTACATCAACCTCACCCGCACGCCGGGCGGCGTCCTGCAGTCACGAGTGGCCCGTTATCTGCGGGACGGCGACCCGCGCTTCGGCTACCCGCCCCGGGAAGAAGCGGCCACGCGCACGTTGGAGGAGCTGAAGGCCTGGCTTGCCGAGCCGCTGGCGACGGGTTACCTGGAGATCTCCCTGGTGGGCGACTTCGATCCGGACGCGGCCCTGCAGGCCGTGGCGTCCACCTTCGGCAGCTTGCCGACGCGTGCTGCGGCAAAGCCGCCGTACACCGCGCAGCGCGAGGTGCACTTCCCGCCCGAGCGGCAGCTCGCGACGTTCACCTTCGAGTCGCGCGACCCGAAAGCCTACGCCGCCGTGTACTGGCCGACCACGGACTTCAGCCACACCACCGAGGTGCGGCGGCTGTTCGTCCTGGCCAAGGCGCTCGAGGGCCGCATCCTGCAGCGCATCCGAGTGCAGGAGGGGCTTTCGTACACGGCACAAAGCGCAAATCTGCCCAGCATAGCTTTCCCGGGTTACGGCGTGCTCTACGCTTTGGTCGACGCGACGCCGGACAAGGCGCAAGAGCTGACCCGACAGATCCGCGAGAGCGCCGCCCTGATTGCGCGCGAAGGGATCACAAACGACGAGCTGGAACGCGCGCGCAACCCTGTCGTGAGTGCGCTCAAGAAGCTGCTGGCGGACAACAACTACCTGCTGTCAGCCATCGTTTCGGGGTCGCAAGAGCAGCCTGACCGTCTGATCCGCGCCACTACCAGCGTCGCCGAGCTGGAGGGGCTGACCGCGGCGGACCTTAACCAAGTGGCGCGAAAATACCTGCAACCCGGAGATGCTCTACCGGTGGTCGTCGTCCCTGCCCAGACGACCGGCAAGGCCCCCTCCGCGCAACCGGTAACGCGTGAATCGGCGCCCGCGCACTGACCTAAACCGATCAACCGGCCTTGGGTGTGTTTCCCGTTGCGCCCCGGCCCATTGCCTGAGTAAGCGATCCCAGCATGTCCATCGGGAACACGATCGTGCTGCTCTTGTCGCCGGCGATCACGGTCAAGGTCTGCAGATAGCGCAGCTGCATCGCTTCCGGCTGCTGGGCGAGCGTCCGCGCCGCTTCCAGCAGCTTCTGCGAGGCCTGCATCTCGGCCTCCGCCAGGATCACCTTGGACCGCCTCTCGCGCTCGGCCTCTGCTTGGCGCGCCATGGCGCGCACCATGACCTCGTTGAGGTCGATCGCCTTGATCTCGACCATCGACACCTTGATCCCCCACTGA
>JBGPOV010000024.1:0-39978 GCA_041488255.1 Gammaproteobacteria bacterium
ATACGCGGCCAGTCCAGACAAGCGGCGGTCGAGCCAGGCCTGCGGCGTGGCGCTCTCGGGGTGCCCGTGGTCATCCGCTCCGTGGCCGTGCACATGGACGTGCACATAATCGCCGTGCACGTGAGGATGCAGGTGAGCCCCGGGCTGCGAGGCCGCGTGCGCGTGCCCTGGAAAACTGCCGTCCGGAGCGGGGAACATGTTCTCGCGCACCCACCGGCTCACGCCGTGCAACGTGTATACGCCCAGCGCAATGAGCATCAGGGCGACGCCGAACTCCATCCCCAGCCCCACGCGTGGCGGGATCACCAGGCTGAACAGGATGATCGCGCCGCCCACGAGAAACACGGTCACCGTGTGACCCACACCCCACAGTGCGCCGATGGACGCCGCGCTCTTCACGTTGCCTTGGCGCGAGACGATGGTGCTGATGGCGATTACATGGTCCGCATCGGTGGCATGGAGCATCCCCAGGAGAAAGCCCAGTACGACGACGGGCAGAGAATTCACGCGAAGCGCTCCTGAACCCTGTTCTGGCTATCGTACTTTTTTGGAAATTGTAGGACGCTACTCCGCAACGGCGCGCGCCGTCAAGGCGAATCGGGACGCGACGCGCGCCTCGCGAGCGAGCTCTCAGGTCAGTTCCAGCCGGCGGCGGATCCAAGGCGCGCGCCGGACCGCGACGTCCAGCAGATATGAGAACAACGCGGCCGCCGCAAGCCACGGCCACAGCGCCTGCCGCGTCCGACCGCGGTCGCTGCCGGGATCGAAAATCTCCGCGGTGCTCGGTGCGAGCTTCCCGCCGGTCTGCTCAGCCAGCGCGCGTAACAGCGCGATGTTGGGCGGCGCGCTGCGGTATTCGTCGGGGTAGGGATAGTAGAGGCGCCGGATCCCGGCCCGCCGCGCCGCCTCGTGCGTGATGCCGCCGCCCGATTCCAGCTCGAAGCTGAAAGGCTGCGACCCGGCGCTGCCCAGTGCGACTTTTCCGGCATATGCGCCGGGCCCTGTCTGGCGCAGGCGCAGCGTTCCACCTGCGCCCCCCGGGCGCCATACGCGTAGCTGAGGCGCGAGACCATTGCGCCAGCCGCCTGCATCGCTCATGGCGTCGAGCGTGATGTGCGCATCGCCCCCCTCTCGCGTTACGCTCAAGCGCAGCGACTCGCCGGTGTCCCGGCGCAGAATGTCTCGCACCAGCTGCCCCCAGAATCTTCCGTAGCCATCCCACTGCAGCCAATCGACCGCCCACCGGTTCTTGACATCGGATGCGAACACCATCGCACGCCCCAGCCCGTATTGCCAGCGCGCCAGCAGCGGTGCCCCCGACGCGGATTCGAGATACACCTCGGCATCCCCGCGCGCCTTGGTGCTGGCGAAGCCGCGCAGCATCGGCGCCTGCGCGAAGTCGATGCCGCGCAGGGCCTCGAGTCTGCGCTTGACCACCGGGCGGACAGGCTCTTCTATGAGCGTCGTGCGCGAGGCGTCTTGCGTGTCTTGCACGAAAATCTGTGGCACGGAAGCCGGGTCGTCCGCGTAATAGGCGCGGCCCTTGCCCCAGCTCGCGATGTTGGACATCAGCTCGCGGTCGGCGGCGGCGCCGACCGCAACGGTGGAGACGCTGATGTGCGCCTCCACCATGCGCCCGATCAGACGCTCGAAGTCGCCCGGCGCGGTGTCTCCGTCGGACAGCAGGATGACGTGGCGAGTCTTGGGTTCGGCCCTCTCGAGCCAGCGAAACGCCAGGGCCAACGCCGGGTAGATGCTGGTCTGACCGCTGGCCTGGATGTGGTCGATCAGGTCCTCTGCGTGGCGCCGACTGCGCACGGGCTGCAGCGGCACGGTATCGTGCGGCCGCGAGTCGAAGGCGATGACGCCGAACTGGTGCTGCTCCTCCAGCATGGCCAGCGCCGCGCGGGTGGCCGCCTTCGCCAGCTCCATGCTGCGGCCCTTCATGCTGTAAGAGCGGTCCAGGCAAACCACCAGCGCCAGGTCCTTGGGCTTCTCCTGGGCCTTGAACTCGACCGGCAGGAGCCGCTCGAGCACGGTTTCCGAAAACCCCGACCGCCCGTACGTGGTCTCACCACCGGCGTACAGCAGCCCCCCGCCCTGGTCGCGGACATAGCTTTCCAGCGCCCTCATGCGCACATCGTCCAGAACGCTGCGCGGCACATCGCTCAAGATCACGGCCTGGTAGCTGGACAACTCCCCGGCGCTCAGGGGCAGGTCTGCACCCCGAGCAACCGTGATGTCCATGCCCTCGCGGGTCAGAGCATCTTTCAGGTAGCCGGCGCTGTCGCTCTGACCTTCGGCGTACAACACCCGCGCGCGCGGCGCGATCCAGGCCGTCAACGTCAGCCGGTCGTTCTCGCCAACCGTGTCGCCCTCGGCCTTGACCTCGGCGGTGAGGTCCACGGCCCCGCTCTGCCGTATCCGCGTGTGGAACACGAACTGGCTCACACCGGGCTCCAGCCGGACCGCCCGCCGCCCCAACTCGCCGCCGACCCCGTACAGCCGGACCACCCCCCGCGCGCTGCTGTCGCTCACCACCTGCACCGCCACCGCAACCGGTTCGTCGCGCCGTACGTCGGACGGAATGTCTATCGATTCAACCCACGCATCGCGCTGCGCGCGCAGCGGCGCGGGGAAGGCGTACACGCGGACGCGTTGCGCCTGAAGGCGCGGCAGCACGCGCCATACGTCGCCCAGAGTCGCGTTGCCATCGGTCATGAGCACGAGGCGGTCGATGCGGTCCGGGTCGAGCCCGAGCAGCGCCTCGTCCAACGCCAGCTCGATGTTGGTTGCGCCCTGCTGGAGCGTAGCGGCTGCGGCGTCCGAGTCGGAAGTGACGGCTACCTTCGGCACCTGGCCGAGGTCGCTGACCATTATCGGTCGTTCAGCAAACACCACGTAGCGCGCCGAGGCCGGTGCGTGCTCGCGGTTAGCGCGCCGCATCCATTCCAGCGCGGACTGGATGAAAGCCGGCGCAACGCTGCGCGAGACGTCCAGCGCATAGACCACCGAGATGTCGCGCGTGCCTGCCCGCCATATCGGTTGCGTCAGGGCCAGCACCAGCAGCAGAAAGGTGAGCGCGCGCAGCGCCGTCGCTACCGCCACGTGGCGCGGCCCGAGGTTCGTGTTCGAACGCCGGCCCAGCCCCCAGATCAACGGCAGCAGCAGCAGCAGCGCTACCGGCCAGAGCGCCTCGAAGGTAAGCACGTGTGCGTGGGTCACACCGTCAACCGCCGGTTGTACGCCCACCACTCGAGGACCAGCAGCAGCGCGGCGGCCAGCAGCAGCGTAAGCCATGGCTTGACCCCCCGGGGCCGAGCTTGCAAGCCGGGCGCGGCCGGCTGGCCCGCCAGGCGGCTGGTGTTGACCGCCGTCACCGCCGGGTCGGCGACGTTCACCGCTACGCGCACGCGGCGGTCCCCCGCGATCGCGGTATACAGCCCGGGCTGCTCCACGTCGACTAAAGTGGCGCCGAGCACTTCACGCGTGGCGACCCGGCGCCCTTGGAGGTCGAGGACCTTGGCGCCAGTCAAGGGCAGGCGTACCAGAGCTGACCCAAACTTGAGCGCGAGCGGCTCTCCGGTGATCCAGTCCACCACATTGCTCAGGAACACCGGGAATCCGGCCTGCAGCGGCAAGTTCGAGTCTTGCAGGGAGAAGGCGACCTCCACCCAGCGTGGGCCGGAGGCCGAAGCCACGATCAGCGGCCGCCTGCTCGCGTCGGTGGCGAGCACCTGCGTCCGCGCGCCGGCGCGGATCGCCAGCGCATGCTCGGCGAGCACGTCCCGCAAGGACAAGCCGTCGGTCACGGGGTGCCCGCGCACCCAGGCCGTCACGGCGGTTGCTCCCAGGTCGCCATCCGAGGCGGGCAGCCACTCTGCGTGCGGGGGGCGAAACAGCAGCGCAGGGACGCCGGGCGGCTGCGCAGGCGCGTAGCGGTCGAACACCCAGACATCTATGCCGCTGCGCGCGCTCACTCGCCGCGCCGGCACGATGCGCAGCTGCGTGCGCGGCAACAGGCGCAGCGAGCGTTCGAGAAACGAATCGCCCGCGGTGACCAGTCCGACCCGGATCGGCCTGCTCGCCGGCAGATACGAGTACGCAACATCGTCGGCCGCGAAAGCGTCGTACTGTGTGCTGACCGAAGCCTGCAAAGGCCCGCTTTCGAAGGCGGAGACGTCGAATGTCTGGCTCGCCACCGCCCCGCCCGGAATGTCCAGCACGCGGGTAATCGGGCCCCGGCCCGCACCCGCCACGTGGAGCTCGACCCGTTTCGCTCCCGGGGAGGCATTGAGCACCTCGACGAAGCCCTGGTGCCGGCGCGCGTCGCCTGGCACTGCCCGGACTTCGAACGCCGTGATGCCCACGTTGTCCGCGACCTGGAACACCGACAGCGTCTCTACCCCTGGCGGGGGTAGCACGGCAGCAACGCCGTCGGTCACGAACACTGCACGCACATCGGTCCCGTCCGCCGCAAACACGTCGGGAAATACCGGCTCACCGCCCGGCACTACGCGCAGGCGGCCTAGGGTCGCCAGTGCCGCGTCCGGCTCCTCGAAGCGCGGCGATGCGATGGTTCGCTGCGTGTCGGCCACTAGATAGTGGCTGTCAGGGCCGCCCGAGTGCACCACCTCGCGTGCCCGCTCCTGGGCAGTTTCCCAGCGCGTCCTGCCATCTGTGGTCAGCGTGGTCAGCGTCGCGGAGTTGTCGAGCACCAGCGCTACGCGCTGGCCCGGTACGCCAATCGCGTCTAGCTCGGGCCCGGTGAGCGCCAGCGCGATGGCCAACGCAATGGCCGCGGCCAGCAGCAGCGAGACCCACCAGCGCAGCCGGTCCGGCGTGCGGCTACGCTCGCGCAGTACGCGGCGCCACATCAGGCTCGACGACACGATGAGCCGGCGCGGCGAGGGCTTGAGCAGATAGAGCAGCACCACCGCCAACGCGACGGCGGCCAGCAGGCCGAGCGAAGGTGGCGCCGAAAGCATCATCGCAGCAGTCTCCCTCGCGAGCTCATCGCAACAACCCCTGTTGGCGCAGCAGAAAGAAGCGCCGCAGCGCGCAGTGCAAGCCGGTCTGGCCGCCGGGCTGGAAGTCGGTGAACACCATCCCGCTGCCTACGCGGCGCGAGCGGTGCGCCTTTGAGCTGCGACCTGGCGCTGCACTGCGACAGTCATGGTGGAGCGTCCTGGCGCAGAGCCATGAAGTAATCCTTGACGAGCTGGCGATGACGGATGGAAAGGCCGTCGAGGGCTGTGGACTGGCCCAAAGTGAAGCCGGAGCGCGCCTGCGCGCCGTCGAAGCCGAGGATGGAGTTCTGCTGCTTGCTGTCGGCGTAGAACCAGCTATTGGCAGCACCCTCTGCTGCCTCGCGCCGCTCACCGGCGATGGCTGCCTGTTTGAGCTGCACCTCGAGCGGTGTTGCCTTCGCTCCCAGCACCGGATCGGCTTGAGCCTCGCCCAGGGCCGAGCCCGTCTTGCCGCCTTCCTGCTGCCGCGAGGCCGTGGTCTCCCTTGCCGCCGCGGTGGTGCGGAACGTCATTCCGCCGGGCATGTTGGTCTGCTCGCTTTGAGGGGCGGGCGTGTTGTTCTGTGCTGCCTGCTGGCCGAAGCGGCTGGCGGATAGCAGCGAGCGCTTCGCCACCGCGAGTTGCAGCTGCTGCAGCGCCTGCGCCGCCTGGCTCAATTGGTTCTGCGCCTCGAGCTGCTGTGCGATTTCGTTCAGCCGGTCCGCCGCCTCCTTGGCCGCCGCACTGCCGGTCTCGCTTTGCCCCGCCGGGTCCTCGCCTTTGGCCGCCCGGCTGAGCAGCCGCTCCAAATCCCGTTCGTCGCCCCGCTGCTGGGAGGAAGCAGCCTCGTCCTGACGCTTGGTCGAATCATACGGCCCCGCCAATTGCTGCATCAGCCTGGCCGCGTGCGCGGCGTCCCCCTCTTCGAGCGCTCTGGCAACCTCTTCCAGCCGCTTGTTGCCGTGCAGCTCGTCCGCCAGCCTGTACAGGCCCTCCCGGCTCGAGGCGGCCTGCAGGCCCTGCTGTTCGATCGCCCGCTGCGCTTCGGACAGTGCGCGCTGCTTCTCCTCTCCGGTGGCGCTCTTGCGCTCGAATGCAGCGAGCGCCTCGCGCAGCTTGTTCGCGGTGGCCTCGTCCTGCGTCTGGCCGATCAGCTCGCGGAGCAGCTGCACCTGGCCGGCCTGGGCTTCGGGCAGTGCCTCCGCCGCCACCGCCGCGTCCGACGGAGGCGCCAGCGGCTGCACTAGCCAGGCCGCCGTAATAAGCAGGGCCGCGGCCGCACCGCCGATCAGCTCGCGCCGCTCGAGGCGCAAGGGAAGCACAGCAGCCGGGTTCAGGCGACGCGCGGATTGCGCCGCGTGCGCGAGCTGCGCGTCGATCCAGGGCGACGGGATGGGGTGCTGCACAAACCAGTGGGCAGTCTTGAGTTCGTCCTTGAGGCCCGCGCGCGCATCGGCCGAGGCCGCCGCCGCCCCCAGCGTGTGGCGTGCCACGAGGAAGCTGCGCGCAAGCAGAAACAGGCTGACCGCCCAGAGCAAGAGCGCGGCGAGCGTGGCAGCGGCGGCGACCGCCGGACCGCGCGCCGCGAAGATGTGCAGCACGCGCCACAGCAGCAGCGCCACGACGACCATCCCCAAAACGATGGCGGCGGCGTGCAGCGCGCGGGCAAGCCAGACGCGGCGCCGTACCAGCTCCAGCGCCCGCAGGATGACTTCCTGGTCGGACATGATCGATACGATTGTAGCCCACGCGCGCCGCCGCTTGCGACCCAACCAGGCAGGAGAAAAAGGCCCGATGGGCAGGAGATGCCGCTCAACGCCGAGGACTTCCGCGGCGCCATCCGCATGGGCGACTGGAAGCCGATCCGCATCGCCGCGCTGCCCACCCGCAGCGAGCTGTACAACCTGCGAACCGATCCGCCGGAAGAGGACAACCAGTCCGAGCGGGAGCCGGCGCGGTCGCAGGCGATGCTCGAACGCCTGTCCGAATATCCGTGGGAGATGGCCCCGAGCCGATACGTGGATGAGCTAGCCCGGCCGCACAGCGCCGATATGCCGATATACTGGTATGACAACCCGCCGCGCCCTTGATGCATCCTGAGTGGCGGGATCTCTAGATCCGGATCGGGGCACGGTGGCGCAGGCGCTGGCTACGGAGGACAGCTGGCCTGAAACCTGCTCAGGGTCACCGGGTCGATGCTCCGGACTTCCATCGGGGCTCGACCGGGAACAAATCTTTACTGAAAACGAGGAGTTACAGGATGTCTGTGTTGGATATCGCGATGGCCGGCGGCGTAATCCTTCTGGTGGTCCTGATCGTCTTGCGCAAGAAGACGCGCTAGAGCTGTCCGCACCCGTGCCACCAACGTACCGTTGCCGCCAGCGCGCGCTTTACGGCGGGTCCTCCGTTTTCGCACTTACCGGCCCGAAGCACAGCGCCTGTCACTTTCCTGCGCGGCTCGTCGTCTCGGGCGCCTCGAAGCTCGTGACGGCCCGAACCATCGTGACTTGTGGCCGCCCGTCGCGCACCTCGACCAGCGACTTAGACCGCGTCATGCCCGTCAGCGCCTTGCCCTGGACTCGGATCGTCTCGCGCAGCGTGCTTGCGATCTCAGCCTCACCGGTACGCGGCGTGACCAGGATCCGGGTGCGCTCGCGCTGGAAGTCAAAGCCGTCCACAAGGGCGGCCTCGCCCCGCAGATACGCCGCGTATTCGGTCTTATTGAACCGCTTGAACTGCATGCCTTGGGGCAAGCGGTACTCGACTTCGACCACCGCGTCGGGGGCCAAGTAGGCCAGCATAGCTTCCACATCGCGCCTCCTCCTCGCGGCGTCAATGCCGTCCACCAGTTCGCGCACCTGGCTTTCGGTGATCGGCTGGGAACCAGGCACTTCCCGAGCTCGCGTTGCCGAGGATTCGTGCGTGCGCGCGCCGGTCGCGGTATAGCGATCCCTTTCGCCACGCTTACAAGGCACATCGCGCAGAGTGATGCGCCCCGCGCCATCCCGGCATGAGTACATCTTGGCGAGCGCGGGGTTGGTAAGCGAGCCCAGCAGCAACAGCACCAACGTCAGGTAGAAGCCGCTCGCCAGTGCCCGCTCCGTGGCGCAGCGTTGACACCGCGTGCGGGACAGACCCGGTGGTGCCCAGTCCCTGCTCGTCACCGCGTCACGCGCGCAGGAAGTCGAAATCGCAGCCCAGGTCGGCCTGGGTGACGTGCTCGGCATACAGCCGTGCGTAACCACGCTTGGGCGTAGACGGTGGGGGGAGCGCAGCGCGGCGCTCTGCGAGTTCCTTGTCGCCGACCAGTATCTCGAGCCTGCGCTCCTTGACTGAGAGCCGAATGCGATCCCCCGACCTCGCCACCGCCAGCGTCCCGCCCGAAGCCGCGTCCGGCGTCACGTGCAGCACCACGGTGCCGAAGGCGGTACCGCTCATGCGCGCGTCGGAGATGCGGACCATGTCCTTGACGCCGGCCTGGGCCAGTTTCTTGGGAATCGGCAGGTAGCCGGCCTCCGGCATCCCCGAGGCGCTGCGCGGGCCAGCGTTCTTCAGCACCAGAAAGTCCTCCCTGCTCACGTCGAGGACCGGGTCGTCGATGCGGCTGGCGAGGTCCTCCGGCGATTCGAACACCACGGCCCTGCCCTCGCGCTCGAACAGGCTCGCGTCCGCGGCCGAGCGCTTGAGGATGGCGCCGCGCGGGGCGAGGTTGCCGAACAGCGCCACCAGTCCGCCCGAGGGCGAGATCGGGTTGTCACGCGCGCGAATCACGGCACGGTCGACGTAGACCGGCGGCGAGCGCAGACGCTGGCTCAGGCTCTCGCCGCTCACGGTGATGCAGTCGTGGTGGAGCAGATCACGCAGCTCCCACAGCACCGCGCCCAGGCCGCCGGCAGCGTGCAGGTCCTGCAGGTAGTACGCGCCGGTTGGCTTGAGGTCGACCAGCACCGGTGTCTCGTCGGACAGGCGGTTCAGCCGTTCGAGCGACACCGGCAGCCCGCAGCGCCCGGCGATCGCGGTGAGATGAATGATCGCGTTGGTGGACCCGCCGATGGCAAGCAGCACGCGCAGCGCGTTCTCCACCGAGCTCGGCGTGAGGATCTCGCTGGGTAGCGGTCCGCCGGATTTGGCCATGGCGGCGGCGCGCAAGCCGCTCGCCTCCGCCATGCGCAGGCGGTCGGCGTGCACCGCCGGGATGGCCGCGCTGCCCGCCAAGCCGATGCCCAGCGCCTCGGCGATGCAGGCCATGGTGCTGGCTGTGCCCATCACGGCACAAGTGCCGGCGGTGGTGGCAAGGTTGCCTTCGACGTCGTCGATCTCGTCGCCCGAGACGCCTCCCGCGCGGTACCGGGCCCAGAAGCGCCGGCAGTCGGTGCAGGCACCGAGCTTCTCACCGCGCCAGGACGTGGCCAACATGGGTCCGGTCACGAGTTGGACCGCCGGCCGGCCGGCCGAGGCGGCACCCATGAGCTGGGCCGGCACCGTCTTGTCGCATCCGCCGATCAGCACCACCGCGTCCATGGGCTGGGCGCGGATCATCTCCTCCACGTCCATGGACATGAGGTTGCGGAACATCAGGCTGGTGGGACTCAGGAACACCTCTCCCAGCGAGATGGTGGGGAACTCCAGCGGCAGCGCGCCGCCGGCCAGCACGCCACGTTTCACCGCTTCGACCAGTTCGGGCATGGTGCGGTGGCAATTGTTAAACCCGCTTCCCGACTGGGCGATGCCGACCACGGGCCGCTCGAGCATGTCCAGCGAATAGCCCATGGAGCGGGCAAAGGAGCGGCGCAGGTAGAGTGCGAACTCGGGGTCGCCGTAGTTGGTGAGGTTGCGCCGCAGGCCGCGCGGATTCTGGTCTGCCATAGGACGCGAACTTTAACGCAAACCTACTTGACCCAGTTGATCTCGCGCGCCGTCTTGGCCCCGATGAGGACCTCCTCCAAACTGCGCGGCATCTCGGCCTCGCTCTCGGTCACGGGCACGCGTCCCGCCATGATTTCGGCATACGTCTGCGGCAGCAGGGGCTCATGCTGCGGCTCGGCGTAGCCATCAGGAAAGGTGGGTTGGTCGGTTCGCGGATCGTACTTGTCCGTGGCTCCCAGCGTGTGCAGCAACTCGTGCGCGATAACCACGTCGTTTTGTGCGGCCTGTGCCTGCGAAGCGAATGCGTTGACCACGCCGATCAGCCCCTTCTGCAGGCCCAGCGAGTGGCCCACACGCGTGACGCGCTCCGGGTCATGGTACAAAACGAACACGCGCACGTGCGGCTTGGGTCCGTCGAACGTTGCGTTGACCCACGCCCAGTAGCGCATCTGCAGGCTCCACAGGATGACTTGCAGCGCGTTGCCGCCGAAGGGCGGGGGCGGCGGCACCCTGTCGATTTGGGGAGCCAGGAACATTTCCGCCGGTGTCCTAAGGGCCAGGCCGTAGCGCGAGGCTTCCCGCTGCATGAACTCGGCGATGGGGTTGAATGCCTCGAGCTTGAGGTCGCGTATGTAGCGGCTCGTGGCGTCGCTGGCGTCCGCGTTGATCGGGAAGATCGCCACCCGCAGCGGCAGCTCCCATGAGGTGGTGCGCAGCCTGGTGAGCCACGTGCCCGCGCCGACCAGGACCAGGATGGTCAGCAGGATCAGGATTCGGAGCGTTCGGAACACCGGTCAGGGAGCCAGCGTAAGCAGCGTCGGGCGAGGCTGATGTGCCCGCGCTTTCACTTCTCGATCGCGCCTTCCGGTCAGGTTTCGCTCCCCATCACACCCGCTCGATGATGGTGGCGGTCGCTTGGCCGTGGCCGATGCACATCACCTGCAGCCCGAACTGGCCGCCGGTCGCCTCCAGCCCGGCGAGCATCTTGGACATGAGCCCGCCACCGGTCGCCCCGAGCGGATGGCCGTGGGCGATGGCGCCGCCCCAGGGATTGACTTTCGAAAGATCGGCCTTCAGCTCCTGCGCCCAGCTCAGGACGACACTGGCGAACGCCTCATTGATTTCTATCCAGTCCAGATCCTGCATGGTCAGTCCAGCTTTCTTCAGCGCCATCTGCGCGGCCGGGATCACGCCTGTGAGCTGCATGGTGGGATCCGACCCGACGACTACACGCGCGCGGAAGCGGGCCTTCGCCTTGAACCCTTCGGCGCGCGCCACATCGCCGTTGGCGACCAGCACAGCCGAGGCGCCGTCCGAGATCTGGCTCGAGTTGGCCGCCGTGATGACTCCCCGCCCCTCGGGACGGAAGGCGGGCTTCAGGCTCGCCATCTTCTGCTCGTCGACCACAGTGCGTACGCCTTCGTCCAGGGTCAGCGTGATCTTTTGTGCTTCGGGGCTCACGCCCTCGACCGGGATAATTTCTTTGTTCAGTCCCGCCTGTTGCGCCGCATATGCCTTACGGTGGCTGCCCTTCGCGAACTCGTCCAGCGCCTGACGCGAAAGCCCCCATTTCTCTGCGACGCGCTCGGCGCTCTCGCCCTGATGGATCAGGTCGTGGTGTTTGAACAGCTCGGGATTCAGGGCCTCGAAGCCGCTCACGCCCTCGCGCCCGAGGCTGATGTCGAGGAACATCGGCACTCGGGTCATGCTCTCCACACCCGAGGCGATGACGTAGTCCATGTCACCCGCGGCGCAGGCCTGCGCCGCGAAGTGCACCGCCTGCTGGCTCGAGCCGCACATGCGGTTCAACGACACGCCGGGGACCGTTACCGGAAATCCGGCCAGCAGCACACCCAGCCGCCCCGGGTTGGCTCCTTGCTCTCCCGCCAGCGTGACGGTGCCGTCCACCACATCGCCGATCTTCTTCGGATCGATCCCCGCCCGCTGCACCAGGCCCTTCAGCGTGTGCGCCAGCAGGCTGTCGGGGCGCTGCTCTCGCAGCGCTCCACCCCGGCGCCCGAAGGGCGTGCGCACCGCTTCGAGAATCACTGCTTTCGGCATATCCTTTCTCCTGAAAACCGCGACAGCCCTCAAGCTGCGGTTCGTGGCAGTTCATCACTGCTTCGACAGCTCCCGCGCGATGATGTTGCGTTGGATCTCGCTGGTGCCCTCGTAGATCTGCAGCACCTTGGCGTCGCGGAACAGCTTCTCCACCGGATACTCGGTACTGTAGCCCATCCCGCCGAACACCTGCACCGCTTCGGTCGCCGCCCACATGGCTGTGTCGGCAGCGAAGGTCTTGGCGTACGCGGCCTGCAGCGTGTTCCTGCGACCGGAGTCCAGCAGCCACGCCGCCTGGTGGACCAGCAAACGCGCCGCCTCCAGCCGCAGCGCCATGTCCGCCAGCTTGTGGCCGACGGCTTGATGCTCGATGATCGGGCGGCCCATGCTATGGCGGGTCCTGGCGTAGTCGAGCGCCTCGTCCAGACAGCGCTGGATCAGTCCGACCCCTAGCGCCGCAATCATCGGGCGCGAGCGGTCGAACACCTTCATGGCGACCAGAAACCCGGCGCCCTCCCCGTCGATGAGGGCGCCCGAGGGCACTTCCACATCGTTCAAGAAGACTTCCGCTGCTGGTCCGGCTCTCTGACCCAGCTTGCCGAGCGACTTGCCCACCGATACGCCGGGGGCGTCGCGCTCCATGAAAAAAGCGCTGATGCCCCCGTGTCCGGCCTGCGGATCGGTCTTGGCGAAAATGACGAACATGTGCGCGAGCGGCGCATTGGAAATCCAGACCTTGCTGCCGTTCAGAACGTAGCGGTCGCCTTTTTTCACGGCGCGAGTCTTGATGGCGGCTACATCGGAGCCCGCGGACGGCTCGGTCAGCGCGTAGGCGCCGAACTGCCCCGCCTGCAGCCGGCCGAAGGCTTCGCGTTTGAGCTCCGGCGAGCCGGCCACATGGAACACGTCGGCGAAGATAGCGTTGAGTCCGAGCGCGCCCGCGATCCCCGTGCAGGCCCAACCCAGTTCCTCGGCGACCAGCGCCGACTCCAACGCACCCCAGCCGCTGCCGCCGAACGGGACCGGCACCGTCATGTTCACCAACCCGACCTCGCGCGCCTTCTCGAACACCCTCATGGGAAAGCTCGCCTCGCGGTCGCACTGCGCGGCCACCGGCTGGATCTCCTCGCGTGCGAACTGGCGCGCCGTGCGCCGGATCAGCTTCTGCTCGTCGCTCAGCTCAAAGTTCATGCGGCGGCCTCCGGCCACTTCCAGTCGCGATACTGCTCGCGCAGCTTGGTCTTGAGAAACTTGCCGGTCGAGGTGCGCGGGATCACATCCACGAACACGTACGCATCGGGCACCATCCACTTCACGAACTGCTTGGATAGGTGCGCGCGGATGTCTGCTTCAGTCGCCTGCGCGCGGGGCTTTAGCACGATCACCGCCAGCGGCCGCTCCGCCCACTTGGGGTGCGGCACGGAGATTACCGCCGCCTCCTGCACAGCGGGATGCCCCATGATGGCGTTTTCGAGGTCCACCGAGCTGATCCACTCGCCCCCCGACTTGATCAAGTCCTTGGTGCGGTCGGTGATCTTGATGAAGCCCAGCGGATTGATCGAAGCCACGTCTCCGGTGCGCAACCATCCGTCGTCAGTAAAGCTCTCCGGCGCGGGCTGGTTGTGATAGCGGCCGGTGATCCAGGGGCCGTGCACCTGGATCTCGCCCACGGTCTTGCCGTCCCAGGGCGCCTCACCATCGTCGCCTATCGCGCGGATGTCCACCAGGGGCAGCGGATAGCCTTGCATGGCCATCACCGGGAAGCGCTCCTCTGGGCGGAGGTGTTCCTGCTGCGCAGTGATCTTCGAGATCGAAGCGAGCGGGGAGGTCTCGGTCATGCCCCAGCCCTGGATCACCTGGATGCCCAGCTTGGCATAGGCTCGGATCATGGCCTCGGGCACCGCCGACCCGCCCACCGTCAGCCGCAGCCTGGGGCTGAACTTCCACCTTCCCGGGTTGCTCTCGAGGATCTGCACCATCGGCAGCCAGATGGTCGGCACGCCACACGAGATGGTCACCCGCTCACTCTCCAGCAGCGGCAGCAGATCGTCGGGGTGCAAGTGCGGACCCGGGAACACCAGCTTCATGCCCAGCATGGCCGCGGTGTAAGGCACGCCCCAGGCGTTGGCGTGAAACATCGGCACCACGGGCAGGATGACATCGTCGCCGCCCATGCCGATGGCGTCAGGCAGCGCCTGCACCAGGGAGTGCAGGATCTGCGAGCGGTGCGAATACACCACGCCTTTGGGTTTGCCGGTAGTCCCCGAGGTATAGCACATGGCACAGGGCTCGTTCTCGTCCATGTCGGGGTATTCGAAGTTGCCCGTCGCAGTGCGTAGCCACGCCTCGTAGTCGTCGAAACCGCTCGGCACCGGGTCGCCGGTGAGCGGGACCACGATCACGCGCTCCAGGTTGACTTCCTGGCGGAACTTTTCGAGCAGCGGCAACAGCACGTCGTCCACCACCAGAAAGCGGTCCTGCGCGTGGTTGACGATGAACGCGATGTCGTCGGAGGCAAGCCGCAGGTTGAGCGTGTGCATCACGCCGCCGGCTGCGATCACGCCGAAGTAGCTTTCGTAGTGCGCGTAGTGATTCCACATCAGGGTGGCGACGCGATCGCCGCGTTTGAGCCCCGCGCGCTGCAGCGCCTCGGCGAGCTGGCGCGTGCGGCGATAGAAATCCGCATAGGTGTAGCGGTGCAGGGACTTGTCCGGCATGCGGGACACGATCTCCTGACCGCCGAACAGCTTGCCCGCTCGCTCCAGGAAATGCGACAGGTTGAGCGGAACCTGCATCATCGTGGACTTCATGTCGCTCCTCCTTCGCCGCGTCTTCGCGCAGCTGTTTGCTTTACTCTAACCGCAGAGGCGCAGAGAACGCTGAGCAGACCAAGGACGCTAGCCAAGCCTTCAAGAGGAGACTAGCCGGCCTGACGCTGGACCAAGGTCGGACGCAGCGAAAATGACACGACAAGGCCCGTTGCTGTTCGCGTTCAGTTGCCTGTTCTAGGCTCTGCACTGGAGCTTTTTTTTGGCTTCCTCTGCGCCCCTGCGGTTCAATTCGCGTTAGCCAGGCAGGCGGCTGAAGCGGACCGTGCCCTTCTCGATGCCCTCCTGCACCACCGACAGCCCGCCGCCGGCGATCATCCATTCCAGCCGATGGTCGCGGTATTGGCGCTTGATCTTGCCCTGGGCCAGCAACGCAGCGAAGTCCGGCAGGTTAGCGAGCACCTCGCGCATCTGCGCGATCACTTTGGCCACGCTGGGCCGCTGGTTGACCCGCGCGAGCCAGGCGCTTAGCTGCGACCCGGCCGGAGGCGTATACCCATTGGCCGCGGAACGGTTGATATAGGGCGCGCAGGCGATGTCGCCCCAGCCGAAGCTGTCGCCGTTGAACCAGGGCTTGCCGCTCAGCTGTCCGTCCAACCAGTGCTGCAGCTGATCGATGTTGCTCTTCGCATGGCCTACGAGCTTGTCGGCCAAAGCTCCGCTGGCGCGCTTGAAGCGTATGACCTCCATGATGCCCCAGTTGTTGGGCTCGTAGAGACCGTCCATCACGTCTTCGATCATGCGAACGCGAGCGCGCTGCGCAGGGCCCTGCGGCAGCAGCGCCGGATTCGGCCATTTGTCTTCCAAGTACTCCAAGATGATGGTGGAGTCGAATACTTTCACGTCACCGTCGATCAACGCCGGGATTTCAGCGCGCGGGCTGGCTTCGACGAAAGCCCCGCCCGTGGTGCCGGTGGCCATCCCCTCCGGCACGATGGCTTGGAACTCGAGTGCCTTCTCCAACAGCGCCATCTTCACCTTCATCGCGTAGGCGGACAGCGGGTGTTCGTAAAGCGTAAGCATCGTTCCTCCGTGGTTCTGCGTGTCTCCGGGGTTCAACTCGTAGTTAACACTACCTTACCGCTCACCCGCTTGTACAACACCTCGTTCAGGGCTTCGGCGGCGCGCTCCAGGGGATACGTCGCATGGATGTGCGGCTTGACCTTGCCAGCCAGGTACAGTTGCATCAGCTCTTCGTTGTTACGGCGGTTGTTGTCCGGCTCTGCACGGGTGAACGCACCCCAGAACACGCCGACGATGGAGCATCCCTTCAGCAGGGGAAGGTTCAGCGGCACCTTGGGGATGTCGCCGGCCGCGAAGCCCACCACCAGGAACCGGCCGTTCCAGGCCATGTCGCGCAGCGCCGGCTCGGAGTACGGGCCGCCCACCGGGTCGTACACAACGTCCACACCGCGTCCCGACGTGATCGTCTTGACGCGGGCGCGCAGGTCGTCCGAGGCGTAATTGATCAGCTCGTCGGCGCCGTTGTCCCGGCACACCTCGAGCTTCGCGTCGCTGGACGCCGCGGCGATCACCTTCGCGCCCATGACTTTACCCAGCTGAATCGCGGCCAGCCCCACGCCCCCCGAGGCCCCCAGCACCAACAGTGTTTCTCCCGGTTTCAGGTGAGCGCGATCTTTCAGCGCGTGGTACGAGGTGCCGAACGTCAGCACGAAGGCCGACGCCGGAACGAACTCCATGGCGTCCGGCATCGCGATCACCTTGTCGACATCGGCCACCATCTCCTCTGCGAACCCGCCGTAGGTGCTCACCGCGATGACGCGGTCGCCCGGCTTGAGGCGGGTAACGCCTTCGCCGATCTCCTTGATCACGCCGGCAACTTCCCCGCCGGGCGAGAACGGCGGCTCGGGCTTGAACTGATACTTGCCCTGGATGATGAGGGTGTCGGGAAAGTTGACGCCTGCCGCCTTGACCCTCACCACGACCTGGCTCTTACCCGGCTTGGGCGATGGCACCTGCTCGACCACCAGCTTTTCCGGCGGGCCCAGCTCTTTGCACAGCACTGCTTTCAATTCAACCCCCTACTGGACCCGCATCGGACAAGATCTTCTCGACCTCGCGCCAGCCCGCTTCGGCCATGGGGCGCGCGCGCTTTCCCGACTCGACCGCCTTCTCGCTCACGGCGGTGCCCTCCACCACGCGACCCATGATGCCCTGAACGATGCCGGCGAGGCGAAACATGTTGTAGGCCATGTAGTAGTCCCAGTGCTCGATACGGGTGCGGCCGGTACGGCGGCGGTAGGCCGCGACATACTCCTCTTCCGTGGGAATGCCCAGCGCAGGCAGATCCAGGCCGCCTATGCCGCGGAACTCGCCGGGTGTGAGCCTCCAGTACATGCAGTGGTAAGAGAAGTCGGCCAGCGGATGGCCGAGCGTGGACAACTCCCAGTCCAGCACAGCCAGGATGCGCGGCTCGGTGGGATGGAAGATCACGTTGTCCAGCCGGTAGTCGCCGTGCACCACGCTGGTCTGCTCCTGGGGTGGGATGTGCCGCGGTAGCCACTCGATCAGCTTCTCCATCGCGTCGATCTTCTCGGTCTCAGAGGCGCGGTATTGCTTGGTCCACCGGCTGATCTGCCGCTCCAGGTAATTCCCAGGCTTGCCGTAGTCGCCCAATCCGATGGCGTTGTAGTCGACCTGGTGCAACGCCGCGATGACGCGGTTCATCTCGTCGTAGATGGCAGCGCGCTCGCTGCGGCTCATGCCCGGCAGCGATTGGTCCCACAGCACGCGGCCCTCGACGTAATCCATGACGTAAAAGGCGGTGCCGATGACGCTGTCGTCCATGCACAACGCCCAGGACCATGCTACCGGGATATGTGCCTGCCGCAACGCGGTGATGACACGGTATTCGCGGTCGACGGCATGGGCCGAGGGCAGCAGCTTTCCCGGCGGCTTACGCCTCAGCACGTAGCGCTTGCCGGGGGTGGTGAGCAGGAAGGTCGGGTTCGATTGCCCGCCCTTGAACTGCTCCACCCGCAGCGGTCCGGCGAAGCCCTCCACGTTCGCGTCCAGATACTGCGCCAGCCTGTCGACACCGAACCGGTGCCTCTCCTGCACCGGCATTGTGCCAATGAACTCTTCGTTCATCTGCTCCGCTCTCTCATGGTGCGTCGAGCATACCATCGCGAATTCGGCACAGGCAACGAACGGCGGCCATCCGGGCTACAATCGCAACTGTCTGAAAGGCGCGGGCGGAACCTCATGCGGGAGCTGAAGGATCGAGTGGCGGTGATCACTGGCGGCGCCAGCGGTATCGGGCTGGCCATGGCCAAGCGGTTTGCCCGTGAGGGCATGAAGCTGGTGCTCGCGGACATCGAAGAAGAGGCCCTGCGCCGGGTCGAACAGGAGTTCCGCAAAGCCGGCGTGCCGATACTCGCCATCCGCACCGACGTCTCGCGCGGCCACGACGTGGAGCGTCTGGCGGAGAAGACGCTGGCCACCTTCGGTGCCGTGCACATCGTGTGCAACAACGCCGGGGTGGCACCCGGCGGCGCGGTGTGGGAAAACACCGTCGCCGACTGGGAATGGGTGCTCGGAGTCAATGTCTGGGGCGTCATCCACGGCGTGCGCGTGTTCGTTCCGATCATGCTGCGCCAGGACACGCCGTGCCACGTGGTCAACACTGCCTCCGTCGCCGGGCTGCTGTCGGTGCCGGGCATGGGCATCTATTGCGTGTCCAAGCACGCCGTGGTGACGCTGACCGAATGCCTGTACCACGACCTGGCCGAGCGCAGGTCGAAAATCGGCGTGTCACTGCTCTGCCCGGCCTTCGTGCCCACCGCTATCGTCGATTCGGAGCGAAACCGGCCGGCGCTGCTGCGCAACCCCTCACGTGCGCGCACCCCGGACGATCACCAACGCGAAGAGCAGATGCGCCACGCGGTACAGTCCGGGCGCGTGTCGGCGGAGATGGTGGCGGACATGGTTCTAGATGGCATTCGGCAGGAGCACTTCTACATCTTCACTCATCCGCGCATCAAGAGCGCGATCCAGACGCGGATCGAAGACGTTCTCAACGAGCGCAGCCCCACGGATACGTCGAAGCCCCCGAAGGGCGACTGACGCGGGCTGAGCCGTGAGGCCGTCTGGTGAGGAAACCCCTCCGTCCGGAAGAAGAGGGTGCGGGAGCGCGGCACCGTCTGCGTCGAGCTCCCTGCCCCGTCAGCGCGCGGCGCTCGCCCTGGCCCGCAGCGTGTTGCGCCGGATGAACTCCGCCATACGCTCCACGCCTTTTCCGATCGCTTCGTTCGAGGCCGCGTAGCTGAAGCGGATGTGCTGGCCTTCGTTGGGCACGCGCGGACCGAAGTGGATGTCGGCCAGTACCGCAACGCCCGCCTCGTTGAGCAACCGCGCGCGCAGTTCCTCGGAGTCTCGGGCGCCGATCATCGCGCAGGCCTCGGTCACGTTGGGCCACACGTAGAACGCGCCGCCCGGCGACTGGCAGCTGACGCCGGGCACCTGGTTAAGCAGGCCGACGATCAGGTCGCGCCGCTCGTGGAAGATGTCCCGCATGCGATCGGCGGCGTCCTGCGGGCCGTTGAGCGCCTCGACCGCCGCCCATTGGCTGATATGCGAAGCGCAGGACTCGGTATTGGTGACCCAGTTGGTGAAGTAGGGCGCGAGCTTGCGGTTGGCCGCGAAGCCCAGGCGCCAACCGGTCATCGCCCAGGTCTTGGACGCGCCATCGGAAATGATGGCGCGCTCCTGCATACCGGGGAACGAGGCGATCGATACGAACTCGCCGTCGTACACCAACCGGCCATAGATCTCGTCCGCGAACACCCACACTTTCTCGTGTTTGCGCACCACATCGACGATCGCCTGCATGTCCTGCTTGGGGATGACGCCGCCGGTCGGGTTGTGCGGTGAATTCAGGATCAGCAGCCTGGTCTTAGGCGTGATCTTGTCGGCGAGCTCCTGCGGATCGAAGTTGAAGCCGCGTTGCTCGCGCAGGAAGATGGGCACCGGCACTGCGCCCATCGCCTGAATCTGGGACTCGTAGATGGGAAACCCGGGATTGGGAAAGATGACCTCTTCGCCCGCTCCGTAGTCGGTGACGGTCAGGATGGTGTAGCCGATGAACGGCTTGGCGCCCGCGGCGACGACCACGTCGTCGGGCTGCACGTCGACGCCGCGCGAGCGGCTCATGTTCCGCGCAACGGCCTGGCGCAGCTCCAGGATGCCGGCGGAGGGCGTGTACCCGTGCTTCCCCTCGCGGATCGCCTTGACGGCGGCATCCTGGATATTAACCGGGGTATGGAAGTCCGGCTGGCCGATGCAGAAGGAAATGATGTCCCGGCCCTCGCGGATAAGCTGGTTGACTTCGGCGAGGACCACGAACGCGTTCTCTGTGCCGAGCTCCCGCGCCCGGCGGCTGACGTCTGCCATGCATAACTCCGCTCGAAAAAGCGAGAGGAACTCCCCCCTCGCCTGTTTCTCGGGCGCCCCCTCTCTTTACGTCCTGGGGCACCGCTGTTTGGCGAGATCTTACAGCATGCGCAGCGGGTCAGGGGTCAGCCAGTTGCGCAGGGCCGTGTTCACCTCGATCGGGCGCTCCAGGGTGGAAAGATGACCGCACTGCTCGATGACAACTAGCCGAGCAGTCGGAATGAGCCGCGCCATTTCCTCGTGCATCTCCAACTGTGTGAGCGCATCTTCGCGGCCGCACAACACCACGGTCGGACACCCGATGCGCGGCAACTCCGGCCGAAGGTCGGACCGCGACATGATGGCTTGCTGATGGCGCAGGTACGCCTCCACGCCGATGCGTTCAGCCATCTCCCGAATGACGCGGACCAGTGGCTCGTCCTTTGCGCGCGCGGGGTGGACCAGCAGAGGCAGCATGCGTGTGGTGATGGGGATAAAGCCACGCTCGGTCTGTGCCAGCCGGATCAGCTCGTGCCGTCGCGCGGTCTCTTCGGGCGTGTCCAGCGTGGCTCGAGTATCGAGCAGGGCGAGCCGCGTCACGCGCTGCGGCGCCTGCCGCATGATCTCCATGGCGACATAGCCGCCCATGGACAACCCGGCCAGCGCGAACCGTTGCGCCGGCGCCTCCGCCAGCACCCTCGCCGCCATCGCGGCGATGCTGTCGTCGCGCGTGAGATCGGCCACCCAGGGCACGCAGATGTCCGACAGCGCCGCCATCTGCGGCTTCCACAGCGCGTAGTCGCAAAGCAGCCCGGGCAACAAGACGAGATGGGGTCGTGATTCCTGATTCGTGACTGGTGATTCGCAAACCATGAGTCGTAGACGGTAGTGGTTAGCAGTTTACGGGTCACGCATCACGCCTCACGGATCACGCCCCCCGGCGCGGCGCTGGCGACGTAGGTTATCATGCTCCGAGATCTCTCCGTTTCGTCACGAGGACACCTTATGGCTACGAACATCCAGGTGCAGCTCGCCAGCCGGCCCACGGGCTGGGTCGAGGAGTCCAACTTCCAGATCGCTGAAACCCCCGTGCCGAAACCCGGGCCTGGTCAACTGCTGGTGAAGAACCTCTGGCTATCGCTGGACCCGTATATGCGCGGACGCATGAGCGACGCCAAATCCTACGCCACCCCCGTACAGATCGGTGAGGTGATGGTCGGCGGCGCCGTGGGTGAGGTGGTCGAGTCGAGCAATCCGAAGTTCAAGCCGGGCGACCACGTCGTCGGCCCGCTCGGCTGGCAGCTCTACGCCGTGTCCAGCGGTGACGGCCTGATGAAGGTCGATCCCAAGCTCGTACCGCTCTCCTGCTACCTCGGCGTGGCCGGCATGCCCGGCGCCACCGCCTGGACCGGGCTGCTCGAGCACTGCCAGCCGAAGGCCGGCGAGACCGTTGCGGTGTCCGCGGCGTCCGGAGCAGTAGGCAGTGTCGTTGGGCAGCTCGCCAAGCTGCAGGGCTGTCGTGCGGTCGGCATCGCGGGCGGCAGAACCAAGTGCGACTACGTCGTCAAGGAACTAGGCTTCGACGCCTGCGTGGATTACAAGGCCGGCAACCTGCAGGATGATCTGAAAGCGGCCGCGCCGGAGGGCGTCGACTGCTATTTCGAAAACGTCGGGGGCGAAGTGATGGACGCCGTGTTCCGGCGGCTCAACCCGTTCTCGCGCGTGGCGCTGTGCGGGCTGATCGCGGAGTACAACCTCACCGAACCCTATGGCATGAAGATGATGCGGTCGGTGCTGGTGAACCGGGTCAATATCCGGGGCTTCATCGTGTCCGACCGCCAGGACCTATACCTGCGCGCCGTGAGCCAGCTCGCCAGATGGGTGGCGCAAAGGAAGATCAAGTACCACGAGACCGTCGCGGAAGGCCTGCGCAACGCGCCGGCAGCCTTCATCGGCATGCTCAAGGGCGCCAACCTCGGCAAGCAGCTGGTAAAGCTCGTTTGATACCCCCTCTCACGCTGTGCGTGTATCGCGCTGGTGCGGCGCTCCATCGTGACGGCGTCCGTCTCAAAGTCTAAGGACATGATCGCGGTCATCTTCGAAGTATTTCCGGCCGAGGGTCGCAAGCAGGAGTATCTCGACCTCGCGGCCAGCTTGCGTCCGGAGCTCGAGAAGATCGACGGATTCATCTCGGTCGAGCGCTTTGCGAGCTTGAGTACCGAGGACAAGGTCTTGTCGCTATCGTTGTTTCGCGACGAAGCGGCCATCGCAGCGTGGCGCAACCTCGAAGCTCACCGTCTCGCGCAGGCGCAGGGACGCGCCGAGATCTTCTCGGATTACCGGATCCGGGTGGCAAGCATTGTCCGGGACTACGGCATGCGCGAGCGCGCGCAGGCCCCGCAGGACAGCCGCCGCAAACATGGCGCATAGCACTCCGCCACGCGCCGCTGCCCCCTCCCCCTCCCTCCCCCGCGCGGGGCGCGCAAGGGAGGGTGACTCATCCCCTTCCCCCGCCTGCGGGGGAAGGCTGGGATGGGGGCATCATTCCTGCACCGCGCCAATCCCGTTCTACAGGTCCAAATTTGCACTCGCTCACGCGTGCCCGGGACGCGTGAACCGCCCGAGGTATCCCTCATAGTCCGGGACGATCCTGTCATAGGACGATAACATCAGGGCCGAGGAAATCATGAAATCGGCCGACGCGCGGTTGCAGGCCACCGGGATGTTCCACACCACGGCCACGCGCAGCAGCGCTTTCACGTCCGGGTCGTGCGGCTGCGGCTCGAGCGGGTCCCAGAAAAAGATCGCGAAGTCGATCTCGCGCTCCGCGATCTTGGCACCGATCTGCTGATCGCCGCCCAGCGGGCCACTGAGCAGCCGGGTAATCGTCAGCCCGAGCGCATCGGCCAGAAGACTACCTGTAGTGCCGGTTGCGTACAGGTCGTGCTGCTCCAGCGTGTCCCGGTTGAACCGCGCCCACTCGAGCAGGTCCTGCTTTTTGTTGTCGTGCGCGACGAGCGCGATACGCTTGCGGGGGTGCATGGCGATCGTGTAATAGTCGGTTTTCATCGGGGGCTCCACTTCTCACAGCGCAAGCGGGCGAGCGTTGCGACGAGCTCTTCGTGCTCTACGGGATAGTCGGCCTGCACTGTCGACTGGTCATGGATCAATGCTGGCTACCCTTACCCATGCTCTTCAGCATGCGACAACCACGGTTTCCGATAGCTTACGCCACGGTTACCAGTCGCTTACATAACGCACACCGCACTCGGTGCCGCGGCTGGGCGCAGCGATAGTGGATTTGAACCGTATCACGCCGCCCGGGCGGCTTCAAGGCGGTGTAAGGTTGGCCTGCGAAGACCTGCCCCGGCCAGCGATTGACCGCCCCGTTCGCCATCAGGACCCAAACCTCTCGAGCGTCCGATAAGCGACTATGATGTAGATCCCATAGCCGACCTCGGGGCGCAGTGCGCGGGCGAGGGCTTCCCATGGGGGGCAGCATGGCCAAACGCAGAATCGAAACCAAAGCCGGCGCGCAGCCGATCGGCGCCTATTCGCAGGGGGTGCGCGTCGGCGATTTCATCTTCGTCTCCGGACAGGGACCGCTCGATCCGCACACCGGAGACATCTGCGGCGGGAACATCGAGGAGCAGACCGCGCGCACGCTCGGGAACATCAAGGCCATTCTCGAGGCGGGCGGCGCAAGCATGGCCGACGTAGTGAAGGTCACCGCGCACTTGAGCGACGTGTCGCTGTTCGAGCGCTACAACCGGGTGTACTCGAGTTACTTTCCGGATCCCAAGCCGGCCCGCACCACTGTGGGCAGCCAATTGCTAGGCGTTCTGGTCGAGATCGACGCCATCGCTTACGTGCCGCCGAAATAGCGCGCAGCCGCTCCGCACCGATTGAGCTAGCTGTGACCCTGCTGGAGCTGAACCAGGTTTGCGACCCCTGCCGAGCCACGAGGTTTGCCTTTACCACAGCGGTTTGCTCAGCGTCTCTGCGAACGAAGAGAACATGATGTTGAAGCTAATGCTGATTCTCTCTTCCTCGCCCGTGTTAGCGTCGACGGAGTGTTCCAGATAGGAAGGAAACACCAGAACGGTGCCGTTCGTCGCTCTCACAACGACCTGGTCAGTATTCTCAGCCGTGAGCTCCACGACCGGCGGCCGGATAACGCTGGCCTGTTTCCTCGGGTCATGAAAGCTGATTGTGTCTGCACCCAGGTAAGTGCGAACGTAGTAGACCCCGCTCAAGAAGTTATTCGGGTGGCTATGAGCCTTGTGTATGGCACCCTTGGCGAGAACAGTGGCCCAGCAGCCAGTAATTTCGAAAGCGTCATAACCGATTCGCAAAAATCGCAGAATGCTCTTTGCGACGTTGCTGACGCACGAAATGAGATCCTCGAACTCTTCGCGTTCATGTAGCGTTTGGTCTGACTGCCACCCCTGGCCGAGCCCAAGTTCTGGCAAATCGCGCCTTATCCTTGCAAGCGTCGCGAGAATTTTTGCGTCCATGGGATCGTGGAACTCCGCCTTGAGCTGAATTTTCCAGACCAACGTGGGAAACATCGGAATGACATCCGATGCCTCAACCCACGCGTTGCCTTCTTTGACCATAGCCGCAACTCGGACGATTCGTCTACTTCAGCCGCCTGACGTTCCGATTGACCGGCCCGAAACAGCGGAGCGACGCTGTCGATTACGTCCCGCCGAGAGCTAGTTCCCAACCGGCAGGCTACTTGTGGAAGTGGGAGCCCGCCTTCGCGAACGCCTCGCGCGCCTTTGCCCAAGCTTCGTCAACACCGCGTGCAAGGTCTAGCCAAGCGTCGCCTGCGGCCGCCTGGACCTGCCGCATTTGCTCCATCGCTTGGTCGCGCTGGCGACGGAATGCCTCCAGTTGCTTCTCATATTCGATGCGCACGTCGGCCTGCGCCCCCTTGGCTTTTGCCTCCCACTTTCTGACCTCCGCGTTCCACTCATCGAGTTGCGCTTTGAGCTTCGCAATGTACTCGTCTCTCTTGGTCATGTTTTGTCCTCCATCGTCCTCGGCTGAGCTTCAACAACAGCCAACGCCGGCCATCAGGGGCGCGCGGAAACGCGGAAACCATGCCGGCAAAGCACAAGGCCATTGTTCCGCGCGCCTCCTGCATGGCCTTGTTAGAGCCCATTAGCGCATACCTGATCAGTACGTGTGGTTCCAACGGGCTATCGAACCACCTCTTGCGCCTGAAGCAGAACGTCGGGAGGTATCGTAATTCCCAGTTTCTTGGCTGTGTTCAGGTTGATTGCCAGCGTCACCTGCGTTGGCTGCTCTATGGGAAGTTCCGCCGGGTTTGCGCCTTTGATGATCCTGTCAACGAACCAAGCGGCTCGACGATATACCTCACGCAAAATAGGTCCGTAGGACATCAGGGCGCCCGCCTTAGTGTATTCGCTCCAAGCGGCCATGGTGGGTAGTCGAGCCTTTATAGCGAACTCCGCGATCCTTCCTGCTTGACCGAGGGTGAGCGCGTCGGGAATGACAAAGATACCGTCGACACGGTTTCGGGTAATCTTGAGGCGCGTAATTGTGAGGAAGGCTTCGTCGAAGTCATCGGGCGTTCTGACAGCGACGTACTCTAGCGTTATGTTCAACTTCCGAGCCCCCGTCTGGGTCTCTTGCCAGTCAAGGCGCTCGCCTGGATGACTGGGATTCGAGAGCACCGCTACTCGGGATAATTTCGGAACAACCGCTTTGAGCAACTCGAGGCGTTTCCCAGCTAACTCCGCAGAAAGGAAGCCCAAGCCTGTGATGTTTCCGCCAGGGTGCGCCATGCTTGCGACGACGCCGGCCGCGACAGGATCACCGCTGTACCCCATCACGATCGGGATCCGCTGAGTGGCGTTCTTTGCCGCCGCAGTAGCTGCCCCCCCAACGCTAACGATCACGTCGACGTTGCGGCGGACAAGTTCGATCGCTAGATTGGGGAGGCGGTCTGATTTCCCATCGGCAAACTGTGGCGCCAAAACGATCGTGACTCCGTCGACATATCCCAGCTCGCGTAACCCTTCTTTGAAGCCCTCGAAGTAGAAAGAAGACGGGGAGCTCGGGTCGAGGAAACCGATCTCGGGTAGTTTTCTGGGCTGTTGGGCCTCTGAGATAGGCGAGGCCAGCGCGAGGTGGACAGAGACGCAAATTGCTAGGGCAAGCGACGTGCATTTCATCGTAGATTCCCTTGTGTCATTGCGTCGAAGCCGAGTGCAGCATTCATGCCTCGAAAACCACGTGTCGCCCTTCGCTGCGCGGCAGCACACTACTAGCACGGCTCTAACGACAGAAATCACCCGCCGCCGGTGCGCAACGCGCGACGGGAATCCAACAGCGCAGCTGTTGGACAGTCGGGTGCATTGCCGGTTGGGCGTCTTCAATGGCCGTCTCCAGCATCGCCAGCTCCTGAGTCCCAGCTCTCGAACTCGGCTGGCTTCAGGCCGCCTTCAGCGCGGCCGCAGGGATGCCGTTCGGCTATTCCGCCTTCCTCGCCCTCAAGCCTCGCTGCCGAACTCCGGCCCGTCCAGCTGGCGCACTTCGCACTCGATGTCCCACTCATCCCCGTGGACCTTCAGGAAGCGCTGGGTCAGCTCGATCGCCTCCTGCTTCGACTTCGCCTCGAGGATCGCATAGCCACCGATCACTTCCTTGGTCTCCGTGAACGGCCCATCGGCCATTGACAGTTTGCCGCGGCGCAGCCGCACGCGCACCCCTTCCGAGGTCGGCCGGAGCCCGGCGGTGCTTATCAGCCGGCCAGCGCGGGTCAACTCCTCTATCAGCTTGCCCATGTCGCTCATGAGCTGCTCGCTGGGCACCTGGCTGCTGTTCTCTTCGATGCGGATCATCGATATGAATCGCATGGTCATCGTCTCCTTGGTCGTCGCACAGTGGGGCGTGGGTGCCGGACGATTCCATCGCTCGGCACCTCGCTACTACCTAGTCGAACGAAGGTCGGGCGGATCGACAAAGCGCGTCATCCGCGTGCCGGGGAACTGCGTTCCCCCGTGGATCAGGATCCGCACCGGCTCTCGCGAGGGAGCTCGACCGTATCACGTGCCGCGGGAGGGCTCAAGCGGGATGGCAGGGTGGCCTGGGAGAGCTCGATAAGCGAAGTGCCCGATCACGGCGGCAAATATCACGAAGAACAGTATTGGGGGCAATAGATCCACCACCACCGCTCCTTCAAGCCGCCCAAGCGGCACCGCCGTTGGGCGCGCCGGTTGAACCGCCTGTTGGACCGCCTCATTCGAACTCTTCGAGCTTGACCCCACGACCAGCGCGCAGACTGGCCCTTGCCTTCTCGATTCGCTCCAGAAAGCGCGGGTCGTTCTCTAAGCGGTAATCAAACCAGTCTTCCTCTGACTCAAACCCAATGAGTACCCCCGCCGGTTTCCCATGGCGGGTGATCACAATCTGCTGTTGGGTGGCCTCCCGCAAGTAACGCGAAAGGTCATCCTTAACTTCGGAAAGAGGGACTTCCTTCACTCGAGGTTTCCGAACTGTGCGAGCCATCGCTCTGCCTCCGATTTCGGCACGATCGCGAGAATCTCGACGGTCGTACCCGTGATGTCGTAGAAGACCCGGATCTCATCAACCCGGAGTCGGTACTGCGGACGAGACAACCCTCTCAAGCGCTTGATGCGGCTCCTGCTTACCTTGGCCGGTCCATGTCGGAGGTGAGTCTCGAGCGCCGCTTTGACGGCAGCTCGGATCGGAACCTTCAGCCGTTTGAAGTCTTCGACAGCCTCGGGAGCAAGGATGATCTCGTATGGCATTCTGGCCAGAATATAGCCAGATGTTAGGAGACGTCAACCGGTGCGGTCTACGGCGAAGAATGCGGCGATAAGAGGACTTTCCGACCAGTCGAGCAACCAAGTATTCAGCCCGTGATGCTGTGCCACGGCCCGAAGGTCCCAGTCGTAGCTCAAGTGCGCGCGTGGAAGGGTTGCGACATGCGGACGCACCTCGCGCTGAAAGCGCCCAAGCATATTGAACTCCTCGGCCTCATCAAAGGGAAGGTCGTCGCCCGTGTTGATGTCCTTTCGAGCACCCGGCCGACCGATAGCTGGTTGTAACTGGTATTTCGCGTGGTGGACGCCTCTGAAGATCCACGTATTCGCTCGATATTTCTCGACAAGGTCGGCTAGCTCGGACCACGTCGTGATCGTTTCGCCGACTTTCATCCAACTTGATGTTGTGTCCGTCACGGCTTCTCTCACGGGTTGGCTGTGTGGACGGGATACATCAGCGCACGCGTCTTAGTTCGGCCGCAAACGGCTATCGCCCTTGCAGCTACGATACATTGTCTGCGTCGCATAACGGCAGCGTTCAGGGGCGCGCCGCCGCTTTCGCGGCGCGTCCCCTGGAACGCCGGGTTGGGCGTGTCGATGCCTTAGCAATGTTGATCAACGAACGAAGTGCCTCGTTCACGGCTTCATCGTTGGGAAAAGCCTCAGCAACCTCGGGGTCCAGAACCACGACATTCGTGGCGGCGGCAATGCGGTTTGCGTACTTACCGCGAACCATCTTTCCAAAGTCGGACCGTTTGTATTCCGGGCGAAGTTCATCGCGCTTAGTGAGTTTAGGCTTCTTCATAGATTTTCCGTTCAGATTTCGTTGCAGTACGTGCACTGATGATGCGGACAAGCCCGCCCCGCTCGGTGTGCGCGACCACCAACAGACGCCCTTGAGATGAGACCCCGAAAGTAATGTATCGAGTCTCGCCGGTCGAGTGATCGGGGTCTCGGCCCGTTATGGCCAGGTTGTCACGGAGAGCGGTTGTCGCCTCCTCGAATGAGATGCCGTGCTTCCGCAGATTTGCGGCAGCCTTCCGCGGATCCCATTCAAAGCGCATGGAGCATTATAGGGACGACGCTAGAAAGACGCCCAACATCAATAGTGGACGGAAAGCATCCGTTCTATAACACGGAAGGTATCCGCCTATCATGCAGGCTTCTTGTACCCCGCCTGGACTGCGGATGCTCTCGCAGGTCTCGATGACGCTAGCACTGAATCATAGACTTGCCAAGCGTCTGCCCTGCGCGCCGCGATGTTGAGACGCGCCCAGGGAAGCGTGATAGGCGGACAGTGTCCGGGTTTCGGCTCCTTCAAGGCAGACGGCTCCGCGTCGCAACTCCTACAGGCCCATGAGGGCTCCGCGTTTGGGCCGCGGCGCTCTCGTCAGAGCGCGCCGGGGCCCCGGCAACCGCCATCAGCGGCTGGACATTCTGCGCCAAGCGAGCCAGCCGCCCAGCAGGGCCAGCGGTAGATGCAATCCGTAGCCCAGTGAGGCAACGAGCCCAGAGTAGGGACCTTCGTCGGAACGGAACAGGAGTATGCCGAGGACCAGCGACAATCCACCCGCAACAAGTGCATGCTTCAAAAAAGAATGGCGCGCGATGCGCCCGGCGACGTAACCACCGAGCACGGTGAAGCCGCCTCCGACTACCATGGAGATCATGAGGAACGGCCAGGACTGGCCGAGCCGCTCGAGCACCTCTTCCGCCGCGCCTTCGCCCGGCCCGGCCAGGATCGAAAAGACGATCACCAGCACAACTCCCGCGATGGCGCTGCCCACGAGGTCGGTCGTGGCGCCGAGCAGCACCGCCTTCCACCGGAAGCGCCGGTCCACCGGTTCGGGAAGATCCTCGACTCGAGCGCTGGGGGTGCCATAGGGATTGGGTTCACTCATCGGTTCTCGTCGCGCAAGATGGGGCTGAAGGGGGTCTTGGGGTAAGGTAACGCAACCGCCGGCGGGACACTACGTGGAACAGCCCGCCCGGCAGCCGAGGGCTTAGTATCGACCCATGCTCAAGTTCTCGATCGCCGGCCTGATCATGGCCGCGATCCACATCGCCATCCTCGCATGCACGCTCGCACAGATCCTCGCCGCGGGCGCGGCCGATTGGACAGTCTACTGGAGAATGTTCCTCGCGCTCGATTTCCCCGTCAGCCTCGCGGTGGTGCCGCTGACGTGGATTGTCCCGCCTTCGCCCGCCGGGCCGCTTTCCGACTTCGCCAACTTCTGGTGGCCGCTCGTCGTGCACGGCCTGCTCGGAACGCTGTGGTGGTATATCGTCGGGAGGTATATCGGCGACAGGCTAGCACGCTTCCGCGCCCGTGCGTCGAAGCGCCCGGACCAACGAGATTGACGGCGAAGTGCTGCCCCTCACCCTGCCCTCTCCCGCAAGGGGAGAGGGAGTTGAGCGCTGGCGCCGGTCACATGCCCCAGCGCAGCGCGGCCGTGTGCACAGGGGCGTCCCACAAGCGCTTGAGCTCGTCGGTCAGCATGCAAACCGTGATCGAGCAGCCGGCCATGTCCAGCGAGGTCACGTAGTTGCCAACCAGAGAGCGCGCGATGCGCACACCCGCGCTGGAGATGACTTTCTGCGCGGCGTGGTACATCAAATACAGCTCCATGAGCGGCGTGCCGCCGAAGCCGTTCACCAGCAGGATCGCTTCGCCGCTGGCCTGGTCGCTGAAATCGCCCAGGATCGCATCGCCCATCTCCCTGGCGATGGCATCGGCGCTCTTGAGCTGCACGCGCCGCCGGCCGGGTTCGCCGTGGATGCCAACGCCCATCTCCATCTCGCCGTCGCCGATGGCGAACGTGGGTTTGCCGGCCGCTGGGACCGTGCAGCTCGTGAGCGCCACGCCCATCGAGCGCGTGCGCGCGTTGACCGCTTCGCCCAACGCTTTGAGCGCCGCCAGATCGCGGCCCTGCTCAGCGGCTGCGCCGACGATCTTCTCCACGATCAGCGTGCCCGCCACGCCGCGCCGTCCGGTGGAATACGTGGAGTTGTCCACGGCCACGTCGTCGTTGGTGATGATGGTGTCCACCACACCGCCCGACATTTCGCGCGCCATGTCGAAGTTCATGACGTCGCCCTCGTAGTTCTTGACGATGAACAGCACGCCGCCGCCGGTGTCCACCGCGGCCGAGGCCGCCAGCATCTGGTCCGGCGTGGGTGAGGTGAAGACCTGCCCCGGGCACGCGGCATCGAGCATGCCGTGACCGACGAATCCCGCGTGCAGCGGCTCGTGGCCGGACCCGCCCCCCGACACCAGCCCCACCTTGCCGGACTTCAAGCGCGCGCGTCGCACGAACTTGCCCTCCTCGCCCATCACTGCGATGTCGGAGTGTGCCGCGCAGAAGCCGCTCAGGCTCTCCCGCAGCAGGTCGTCGACGGCGTTGATCAGTTTCTTCACGGGCTCCTCCCGACTGTCGTCACTTGATCATGACTCGCGCAGAAGGCGAGCCACCTTGTCTGCGAACTCCCTCACGATCGCCTCCAGCTGCCGGTTGCGCGCCTCCGTTCCCAGGTCCGGGACAGCAACCGTCACTTGGCGCAGCCGATCGTGCTCTTCTTTCAGCAGCTGCAGCCGGCGCGGGTGCGCCGTGCGATAGGCGGTCAGGAAGCGCTCGCGCTCGCGCGGCGAGAAGTGGCAGATCTCGAAGATGCGCTCGACATGCTGCAGCGGGATCGGCGTCGGGTAGCCCGGGTTGGAGATCAGCGAGATGAAGCTGCGATTCTTCCCCAGCGCCTCCGCCAGCCTCTGGCGCATGCCCGAAGGCCGGCTATCCAGCACCTCCTGCAGGACGCGCTTGTAGGCGGTGACCCGCTCCTGGGGGGTTTCCGGTTTCGCGGGCGACTTCTGCGCCACGCCTTCAGCTCCGCCGCACTGCGGCCTTCACGGAAGCCAGGGACGCCGGCGCCACCGACAGCGCGCGCAAGCCACAGCGCAGCAGTTGCGGAACATAGCGCGCGTCGCTCGCCAGATCCCCGCACAGGCTCACCTCGCGTCGCGCCGAGCGCCCGTGCTGCGCCATTTCCCGCAGCAGACGCCAGAAGGCGGGACCGGGAGAAGCGAGCGCGGCCAGCTCAGGCTCATCGCGGCTTGCCGCCATCAGATACTGCAGCAGGTCGTTGCTGCCGATGGAGTAGAAGTCCGCATCGAATGCCTCCATGGACAGCGCGGCCGCTGGCACCTCCACCATCATGCCGAGCGGCGGGAGCGCCGCCTGCACGCCGCTCGCCAGGAGCTCGCGCACGGCTTGCGCGAGGAGCACCCGGCACTGCGCGAGCTCGTCGGGCAGCGTGACCATCGGCACCATGACCTTCACGTTGCCGTGTACTGCTGCGCGGGCGAGCGCGCGCAACTGGACCATCAACACTTCCGGCCGGCGCAACGACAGGCGCACGCCGCGCACGCCCAGGAACGGATTGCTCTCTTCCGCCCGCGTAAATCCGGGAATCGGCTTGTCGCCGCCGGCATCGAGCGTGCGGATGGTGACTGGCCGCCCGGCCGCCCACTTCGCGATATAGCGGTACACGCGGTACTGCTCCTCCTCGTCCGGGAGCTGGTCGCGGGCGTGGAACAGGAACTCGGTGCGCACCAGTCCGATCCCGTCCACATGCTCGGGGTCGATGCCGCTCAGCTCCTCGGGACGTGCGACGTTGATCAGCACTTGCACGCGCTCGCCGTTCGCCATACTCGCCTCGGCATCCAGGTGCAGGGCATCGGCGCGTGCGCGCTCGGCATGCAGCGCACGCCGTCGCTCGAAGTCGTGGCGCGACGGTGCATCCGGACCGAGCACGAGCGAGCCCTCATGGGCGTCGAGCAATGCCTCGTCGCAGGGCGCGATGGACGACAGGTCGACTCCGACCAGCATCGGCACGCCGCGCGAGCGGGCCAGGATAGCGACATGGCCGGTGGTCCCGCCCCTTTGCAGCACGAGCCCGCCGTCGCCCCAGTCCGCGGCGAGGAAGCGGGATGGGGCCAGGTCTTCCGCCAACACTATGGCGCCCGGCGGAATGGAGTGCTCCGCGCCTCCGACCAGTGCGTCGAGCACCCGGTCGCGCAGATCGCGCAGGTCGGCCGCACGCCCACGGAAATAAGGGTCCTCGGCAGTCTCGTAGTCCCCGATCAGCGCGTCCATCACCTGCCGCCAGGCGCTGTCGGCGGGCGCGCCGGCATCGATGCTTGCACAGGTCGGACCTGTGATCTCCTCGTCTTCGAGCAGCGCGAGCTGAAAGGCGAGGATGGCGGCGGCTTCTTCGTCGGCGGCACGCGCAGACAGTTCCGCCAGCGCCCGCTGCGCCGACTCCATTGCCGCAGCGATCGCCTCGCGCTCCTCGCCGGACGAAGCAAGGCCCCGCGCCCCGCGCTCGACCGGGTCGAGCCGGAAGATCGGGCCGCAGGCCAGTCCGGGTGATGCGGGGGTGCCGACCAGCCGGAGCATCGTCGTCGCTTCCCTCACCCCCAGCCCCTCTCCCGCGGGGAGAGGGGTATTGTCGCCCTTATTCACGATGCGAGCTCGAAATCCCGCTCCACCAGGGCGATCAGCGCCTGCACCGCAGCCGTAGCGTCCTGGCCGTGGGCACGGAAGTGGAGCACAGTGCCCTGGGGCGTCTTGGAGCCCATGACCTTGACGATGCTCTTGGCATCGACCCACGGGCCCTCCGGCGAGGCGGCGAATTCGATTTTCGAGTCGAAGGTTTTGGCCAACTGGGTGAGCTTGACGGAGGGCCGGGCGTGTAGCCCGATCTCATGCTCGATGCGCACGCTACCTGTCGCGCTAGGTGTCATCGGCGCGGCGTCCATCAGCGTGCCCGCAGCTCTTCCGCGGTGCGGCGGACCTGCTCCAGCGTGGACCCGGCGGAGGCTTCGGTTCCCGCCATCACGGCGCCCTCCACCACCGGCGCATCGCAGATCACGACGCGAGCGCGCCGCTCGTGGGGCAGCATCTCGACCGCCATCTCGCTGTTGGTCTCCGCACCGCCCAGATCGACCAGGATGGCCACGCCGGCTTCGGACCAGGCTTGACCGATCGCCTCCAGGATCGCCTCGACATTGGTGCCGAGCCCGCCTCCGGGCGCGCCGCCGCACCACGCCAGCGGCACGTCGTCCCCGACCATCTGCCGCACCATCTCCGCCGCCCCGCGCGCCACGTCCGGCGAGTGGGACACGATCACGATCCCTACGTTGCTAGAAGTCATCTCGACACCGTCCCAGGTCTTCCCTCATCCCCATCCCCCGGATCAGGTCCGGGGCAGGCTTTTCTCCCGGGGGGAGAAGGGCGTAATCCCTCCGCCTCCTCCAGCACATCGGCCACCGTCTGCACCATGAGCCACGACGAGCGCGCCCCGGGGTCCATGTGACCGACGCTGCGCGCGCCGAGAAACGAAGCTCGTCCGCGCACGGCCTGCATCGGCGCCGTCGCCGCCGCGGCCGATTCGGCGGTGGCGCGCAGCCGCGCGTAGAGGTTTTCGCCACCGTCCCTCAACGTGGCGAGCACGGGGACCAGCACATCGAGCATTGTCTTCATCTGCACGTCGGACTTGCCCCGCATCTTGACGGCGTCAACCGCAGCCGAGAACGCCTGCGCGACTCCCTCGCGCGTGGGCAGCTCCGGGAATGTCCTGCCCAGCGCCATGAACAGCGTACCGTACAGCGGCCCCGACGCGCCGCCCACCTTCATGACCAGCGCCGTCCCCACCGCCCTCAGCGCTTCGTGCATCGGCAGCGCGGCCGTCTTGTCCAGCTCGTCCAGCACGGCCTCGAATCCGCGTTTCATGTTCAGCCCGTGGTCGCCGTCGCCGATGGCCTGATCCAGCGCGGTCAGTTCGTCCGCATGGCCAATGATGACTTGCGCCACTCTGGCGATGAGCTTGCGCTGCAGTCCCGGATCGATCGGCACGTTCGGTGCTCCCGTCACGCCGCGATGCGCCGGCCCGCGGCGTCGAAATAAGTCGGGTCGACCAGCTCGACCGACAGCGCGTCCCCTGCCTTCCAGCGAGCGTGCGGATCGCCCAGAGTGACCAGGCTGTGGCCGCCCACCTCGAGGTGCAGGTGGTTCTGGTCGCCCAGGTGCTCCACACGCTTGAGCACACCCTGCGCTGCCCCGTTAAGCGCGCGCCCGATGCGCAGCTGCTCGGTGCGCGCGCCGATGGTGTGCGTCCCGGCCGGCGCGGCCGGCGCCGGCAGCAGAGCCGCGGGGATGAGGTTGATCCCCGGCGTACCGAGGTGCGCGGCCACGTACGTGTTGGCGGGGCACTCGTACACCTCGCGTGGCGTGCCCACCTGAACGAGTCTGCCCTCGGACAGGATACCGATGCGAGTTGCCATCGTCATCGCCTCGATCTGGTCGTGCGTCACGTACAAGATGGTTGCGCCCAGCTCCGACTGGATGCGCTTGAGCTCGAGCCGCAGCTCGGCGCGCAGCTTCGCATCCAGCGAGGACAGAGGTTCGTCCATGAGATAAATAGCCGGTGCACGCACCAGAGCCCGGCCGATGGCCACCCGCTGCATCTCGCCGCCCGATAGACGTGTCGCGCGGTTTTGCAGCTTGGACTCGATGTGCAACAGCTCCGCCACGCGATGTACGACGCGGCGGACTTCGTCTTCGGGCAAGCGTCGAGCGGGAGAGCGCAGGGGAAACGCGAGGTTGTCGTACACCGTGAGGTGCGGGTAGAGCGAGTACTGCTGGAACACGAAGGCCACGTCGCGCGCCGCCGGCGGCTCGGCCGTGACATCCCGCCCGTCGATGATCACACGCCCTGCGTCCGGTCGCTCCAGGCCGGCGATGGTGCGCAGCGTGGTGGTCTTACCGGCGCCCGTGGGCCCCAGCAGCACCAACAGCTCGCCATCTGCGATGTCCAGCGACAGGTCCTGCACGGCGCGGACATCGCCGAAGCGCTTCGTTACGCCGGAAAGCTGCACGTCAGCCATTGAGCTCTCCGTCGTACAAAGCGCTGCGCAGCGCGCGGCCGGAGCCTGCGTCGAAGAGCACCAACCGCTCCGCGCGAAGTGCCAGCCCCACGTTGTCTCCGATGCCCACCGCCTGCGACGAAGGTATCCGCGCTTTGATCTGACCATGCGCCGTGTTCACCGTGACGATCTGGGTAGTGCCGAGGTATTCGGCGCCGAACACGCGCCCGCGCAACGGGCTGTCGTCGGCGAGACGGACGTGCTCTGGGCGCAGCCCGAGCGCGAGCTGACCCGCCGCTTCTTCACGCTGCTGCGGCACGTCCAGCAGGGCGCCGTTGACTCTGACCGCCTGCTCGCCAGCGCGCACCGCGCCCTCGAAGCGCAGAAAGCTCATGGGCGGCGAGCCGAGGAAGTCGGCCACGAACATGCTGGCGGGCCGGTCGTAGATCTCCTGCGGGGTGGCGACCTGCTCCACGACGCCCCGGTTCATGACCGCGATGCGATCGGCCATGGCCATGGCCTCGAGCTGGTCGTGGGTGACGTAGACCGTGGTCGCTCCGATGCGGTCGTGGAGCTGCCGGAGCTCACCGCACATCAAGCGCCGAAACTCGGCGTCCAACGCGCCCAGCGGCTCGTCCATCAAAAACGCCTTCGGCCGCCGCACGATCGCGCGCCCCAGGGCTACCCGCTGACGGTCCCCGCCCGATAGACCCGACACGCCGCGCTCGAGCAGATGCTCGATGCGCAGCAGCCGCGCCGTCTCCTGCACCCGCTCGCGCACCTCTGCCCGCGGCACCCCCTGCGAGCGCAACGGATAGGCGATGTTGCGAAACACGCTTAGATGCGGATAAAGCGCGAACATCTGAAACACGAAGGCGATGTCGCGGTGCGACGCGCGCAGGAAAGTCACGTCCTCGCCGTCGAGCAGGATGCGCCCGTCGCTGGGCAGCTCCAGGCCGGCGATCATGCGCAGCGTGGTGGTCTTGCCGCATCCGGACGGTCCGAGCATGACGAAGAAAGCGCCGTGCTCGATGGTGAAGCTGGATTGCTTCACCGCCGCGAACTCCCCGAACTGCTTGCGCAACTTGTCGACTCGGATCTCGGCCATGATCCCTCAGTCCGGGAAGTGGCTCACGACCACGAAGGCCAGCGTGCCGGCCAGGACGGTCGCGAAGGAGTAGGTATACAGCCAAAGCGAGAACGGCTGCATCAGCATGAACACGCCGATGCCGATCAGCGCCGTGGCCCCCACCTCCCACGGACCGCGCCGCAGGAAGCGCCTTCCCTGCGCTGGGGGGCTTGGCCGCACCGTCACCTCATCGGCAGTCATCGCCGCAGCGCTCCGAAGGTGATGCCGCGCAGCAGGTGCTTGCGCAGCACGATGGTGAATACCACGATAGGCACGAGAAACAGCGTGGTGCCGGCCGCGACAGCCGGCCAGTCCTGGCCGCCCTCGCCGATGATGATGGGGATGAAGGGCGGCGCCGTCTGCGCCTCACCCGAAGTCAGAAGGACGGCGAAGGCGTACTCGTTCCAGGCGAAGATCAGGCAGAAGATGGCGGTGGCGGCAATGCCGGTGCTCGCCTGCGGCAGGACCACCTTCCAGAACGCCTGAAAGCGCGTGTAACCGTCCACCATCGCTGCATCTTCGTACTCGCGCGGAATCTCGTCGATGAAGCCCTTGAGCAGCCACACCGCGAGCGACACGTTGACCGCCGTGTACAGCAGAATCATGCCCAGCAGGCTGTCGGACAATCCGAGCTTGCGATACATGAGATAGATCGGGATCGCCACCGCGATGGGCGGCATCATCCGGGTGGAAAGGATGAAGAACATCAGATCGTCGCGCAGGGGCACGCGGAAACGCGAGAAGGCATAGGCCGCCAATACCCCAAGGAACACCGCGAGGAAGGTAGAGCCGAAGCCGATGATCAGCGAGTTGAGGTAGCGCGGTCCGAACTTGGACGGTCCCGCAATAACCATGTTGCGAGAGCGTACCAGCTCGTCGTACCAGGTTTGCGCCTTCGGCAAGCTGGCGATGTACTCCGGGGTCTGCCGGCTGCGTGTGGTGAACAAATTCACGTAACCTTCGAGCGAGGGCTCGAACACCACCTTGGGCGGGTAGGAAATCGAGTCGGGCGGCGTCTTGAAGCCGGTCGCGAAGATCCAAACCAGCGGGAGCATCGACACCAGCGCGTAGAACACCACCACCCCGCCTGCGATCCGCTTGGACCAGGGCGTGGGCTCGACAACGGAGTGCGCTGCGTTGCGTGCGCTCATCGGTTCTTCACCGCGTTGAGGGCTTTGACGTAGATGTTCGCGGCGCCGAACACGGTCACGAACAAGATGATGGCCAGCGCCGAGGAGTAGCCCGTGCGCCACTTCTCGAAGGCCTCGCGTTTCAGAGTGATAGACACCACCTCAGTGGTGGAGCCGGGTCCGCCCGAAGTGAGCAGGTTCACCATGTCGAACATCTTGAAGTTCTCCATGGCGCGAAACAGCACGGCGAGCATCAGGAAAGGCAGCACCATGGGCACCGTCACGGTCCAGAATTGGCGCCACACCGAGGCTCGGTCGACCTCCGCCGCCTCGTAGATGCTCTCCGGGATGGAACGCAGGCCCGCGAGGCAGATCAGCATCACGTAGGGCGTCCACATCCAGGCGTCCACCAGCACGATGGCCCACGGGGCCAGGGGCACGTCCCCGATCATCTGAAACGAGCTGGGATCCACACCCCCGAGGAACCCGACCATATAGTTGAACCCGCCCATCTGGGGCTGGAACAGGAAGCTCCAGAACGTTCCCACGACGGCGGGCGACAGCATCATGGGCAGGAGGATCACCGTAGTCCACAGGCTGTGCCCGCGGAAGCGCTTGTCGATCATCAGGGCCAGCGCGAAACCCAGCAGCACCTCGATGAGGATCGACCAGAACACGAAATGCGCCGTGACCTGCATCGAGTGCCAGATGTCAGGATCGGTGAGGACACTGCGGTAGTTGTCAAGGCCCACCCAATCCGCCCCGCGGTTGCCCCGGTTCGCCTTGAAGTTGGTGAACGAGAGCTGGACGGTCCAAATCAGCGGAAAGATGTTGATCGCCAGTAGAAGGAGGACTGTCGGCGTGATGAACAGCCAGGTGATGGTGCGGTCGGAGATCCCGCGCAGCCGTCGCGACAGGGCCGCCGGGGTGGCCCCGGCGGCGCGTTGAGCAAGGCCGTGCACCACGGTCGAATCATTCATAGTGGACTATCCGGAATGGCGGCGAATGCGCTGACGGAGACTGGATGGCCGTTCCTCGAAACGCTTCTACGTCGCGTTTTTCAGGTCGCGCCGCTGCGGCGGCGCGCCTGGAATGACGGCTCTTAGCCGAGTCACTGCTTGTCGGCCACCATCTTACCTTCCTCCTTGAACACCTTCTCCCAGTCCTTGATCAGCAGGTCGAGCGCTTCCTTGGCGGTGCCCTTGTCGGCCACCACGTAGTCGTGCACCCGCTTCTGCATGTCGAGGAGCAGCTCAGCGTAGGCCGGCTCCTGCCAGAAGTCCTGCACGTTCTGCATCGCCTTGAGGAAGTCTGCGGCGAACGGTGCGCTCTTGGGGAAGTTGGGGTCGAGAAGCACGGCCTTGTGGCAAGAATAGCCGCCCAGCGCCCACCACTTCTTTTGTACGTCGGGCTGCGCGAACCACTTGATGTACTTGAGCGCGTCTTCCTTACGGTCGGAGTAGGCCACTACGGAGATCCCCTGCCCGCCCAGCGTCGAGCCCTCGACCTTCTGCTTCGGGTTGACGAAGAAGCCGATCTTGTTGCCTCCGACGTTCGGGTCCTTGTACAGGCCGGGGAAGAAGGCGAACCAGTTCATCATCATCGCCACCTGGCCGGACTTGAAGGCGTCCAGGCCCTCCTGCATGTAGGCGTTGGTGTAGCCGGGCGGCGTGCAGCACTTGTACACCGCCTTGTAGAACTCCAGCGCGGCTATGGCGTCGGCCGAGTTGACGAAGCCTTTCATCTGATAGGGGTGCTTGGGATCGTCATACTGGAACCCCCACGGATACAAAGCCGAGGTGACGCCCATGGTGATGCCCTCG